>NZ_JBVJYM010000013.1:0-178619 GCF_055600495.1 Streptomyces sp. NPDC038213 | reverse complement strand
CCACCCCCCAGGTCATCCGTTCGACAGGGGGCAACAGTCATGCCGGGCCCGGAGGCCAGCGGCCCTCTTGCAGGACCGCGAAAAACATAACGGGGGACCCCGGCGGACGGGGAACGGTCCGGCGCCGGCTCAGCGGCGGCGCTTGCGCTTGAGCAGCAGCTTCGGCAGGGCCGCCGGGACCGGCTCGCGGGTGGTCGCCGGGGAGGGCAGCGGGGCCGCGGCCAGGGAGCCCTCGGGGGCCCCGTCCGCGAGGGCCGCGGGCTCCAGCCGCAGCACCCGGCACTCGCGCGCCCAGCGGGCGGTCATCTCCTCCGAGTCGGGCGCGTTCAGCCGCTTGCCCTTCAGCTCGGCCACGGCCGCCTCCCACTCCTCCGAGGAGGGGGCGAGCTCCGTGACGGAGGCGGTGAAGGCGACCAGCCGGCCGCCCTTGTCCTTGCTGCGGACCGTCACCTCGGCCGTACCGCCGGATTCCAGCCCGGGCAGCGGCTGCTCGCCGGGTCCGTCGCCGAGTACGTGCGCGGCCCCCGCGACCCAGGCGTGCCACAGCGCCCGGTCGGGCCCGGCGCCCCGGACCCAGATCAGGCCGGACTTCTTCACGGCCTCCTCGACGAGGGCCAGGTCGAGCGTGCTCAGAGTCATGCGCACAGGGTAGGCGGCTACAGCCAGCCGTTGCGCCGCAGGGCCCGGTGGATGGTGAAGCAGGCGCCGGCGATGGTCGCCATCACCATCGGGTAGCCGTACTCCCACTGGAGTTCCGGCATGTGGTCGAAGTTCATCCCGTACACCCCGCAGATCATCGTGGGGACGGCGATGATGGCGGCCCAGGAGGTGATCTTGCGCATGTCCTCGTTCTGGGCGACGGTCGCCTGCGCCAGGTTGGCCTGGAGGATGGAGTTCAGCAGCTCGTCGAAGCCGACGACCTGCTCGTGCACCCGCGCCAGGTGGTCGGCCACATCGCGGAAGTACTTCTGGATGTCCGGGTCCACCAGCCGCATCGGACGCTCGCTCAGCAGCTCCATCGGCCGCTGGAGCGGGGCCACGGCCCGCTTGAACTCCATGACCTCGCGCTTGAGCTGGTAGATCCGCCCGGCGTCCACCCCGCGCGGACTGCCCTTGGCGGGAGCGGCGAACACCTCGCTCTCCACCTCGTCGATATCGTCCTGCACGGCCGCCGCCACCGCGATGTACCCGTCCACCACGTGGTCCGCGATCGAGTGCAGCACCGCCGAGGGCCCCCGGGCCAGCAGCTCCGGGTCGTCCTGGAGGCGGCAGCGCAGCCCCTTGAGGGAGCCCTGCCCGCCGTGCCGGACCGTGATGACGAAGTCCCGGCCGGTGAAGCACATCACCTCGCCGGTCTCCACCACCTCGCTGGTGGCGGTCAGTTGGGCGTGATCCACGTAGTGGATGGTCTTGAACACCGTGAACAGCGTGTCGTCGTAGCGCTCCAGCTTGGGCCGCTGGTGCGCGTGCACCGCGTCCTCCACGGCCAGCGGGTGCAGCCCGAACTCCGCGGCGATGCCCGCGAATTCGTCCTCCGTGGGCTCGTGCAGCCCGATCCAGGCGAAACCGCCGTCCGCGCGCACCCGGTGCATCGCCTCGCGCGGGGACAGGCAGCCGCCGGGCATCCGGCGCCCGCCGCGGTAGACCGCGCAGTCGACGACGGCGCTGCTCGCCGAGGGGTCGCGGGTGGTGTCGTACGGGCTGTGCGGGGTGCTGGTCTTGCGCAGCGAGGGGCGGACGGCCGCGCGCAGGTCACGGATCATCGACATGGCAGGCTCCTTGGGCGCGGCGGGCCGCCGCGCGGACGGAGGTCCTTCCGCCGCTGCGGGCCGGCGGGAGGAACAGGACGGGAGGGAGGGTGCTGCCGTCGCTCTTCGTCTGCGGGTGCCGTGGCACGGGACGCCGGTACGGAAGGAGGCGTCCAGGGGAACGGCGGGGGACCGGGACCGGTCGGGAGGCGCAGTACGCGCGCCCTGCGTGACCGGTGAACAGTGGAGAACCGGCGTCAAGCGGTCGGAAGGGACCGGCTCAGGCCGGGAGGCAGGACCCCGCGGAAGAGCGATTGGTACTGCACGATCGACTTCGGTCCACCGCAGCCCCACCTCCTCCGGCCGGTCCCCCGTGGGGGAGTCCTGTCGGTCGGTGCGCCCAGCCGCGGCGGCGATGCCCCGGCGCGCTGACCCGACCAGCGGTCAACACTATCAGCCGACGGATGGTCAAGACCGCTCCTTTACCCGCCCGATAGGAGTTCTATGCTCACGGCATGGCAGAAGTTCTCGCTCTCGTGGAGGCCCGCCTCCGCACCGCGCTCGGCGAGCCCGACGCGCGCGCCGCGGTCACCTTCCTCGGCACCGACCGCATCGAAGTGCTGCGCTTCCGCGACGGGGACGTGGTCCGCTACGCCACCCTCGGCATGTCGGCGCAGCCCATGACCGACCCCACCGCCGTCCTCGCCGACCCGGTGCGCGGTCCGCGCGCCGAACTGGTGCTGTCCGTACGGCCCGCGGGCGCCGACACCGACAAGCTGCTGCGCCCCCTCGCGGTGCTCGCCGCCTCCCCGCAGGTCGAGGGGCTCGTCGTGGCCCCCGGGGCCTCCCTCGACGTGGGGGACCCGCTGTGGCCGGGCGCGCCGTTCAGCTCCGTCCTGGTCGCCGAGCCGGGCGGGCTCGTCGGGGACCTGGAGCTGGACGGCGTACTGGAGGGGGCCGAGGCGGTGCGCTTCCTGCCGCTGCTGCCGATGACCCCGAACGAGGCCGCGTGGAAGCGCGTGCACGGCGCCGCCGCCCTCCAGGAGCGCTGGCTGGCCGCCGGAACCGACCTGCGCGACCCCGCCCGCCGCTCCGTCCCCCTGGACTGACGGCCGCCACCGGGGGTACGCACGGCATCCGGACGGGTGATCGTCCCTTGACGCGGCGGCGGCCGGGGAGGAGCCTGGGAGCCTATGAGGGGTGAACCGAGTTGCCCTAAGTGCGGTGGCCGGGTCAGGGCGCCCGGCCTTTTCGCCGACTCTTGGCACTGTGCCGTCCACGGCGCGGTCCAGCCCCTGCAACCGGTGATCCCGCCCAGCGTCGAAGGCCTCGGCGTCGTGGTCCACCGCGCCCGGGTGCCGGTGTGGATGCCGTGGCCCCTGCCGGTCGGCTGGCTCTTCACGGGAGTGGCCTGCGCCGGGGACGACCGCAGCGGCGGCCGCGCCACCGCCGTCGCCTGCTCCGGACCGGGACCGCTCGGCGGCCTCGGGGAGCTGATCCTCGTGGCCGAGGAGCTCGGTGTGGGACTCGGGGCGCGGTACGCGGGCATCGACGGCCCGGACCCGGGCGCCCACATGGACGTCTCCGGCACCCCGCACGCCAAGGTCGTCGCCGCCGGCCGCCCCACCCCGCTGTGGCACGTCACGGGCGCCCCGGACGACCGGGCCGTCTTCGCGGGCGAGGCGCGCGGGCTGTGGCTGTGGGCGATCGTCTGGCCGGAGCAGTCGGGACTGCTGATGTACGACGAGCTGGTCCTGACCGACCTGCGCGACGCGGGCGCCGAGGTGGAGCTGCTGCCCTGCGGGGCGCTGAGCCCCCGCATCCTGTCCTCCGGCTGACCGCCCGCCCGGCCCGACCGCCGCCCCGCCTGCCGGCCCGACCGCCGTCGGCCCGTACCCGAGCCGTCCCCGACCCGTGCCCGAGCACGGCGGCGTCCGCCGGACGGGGCCGGCCGCGGTCCCCGCTATCCTGAGGTGTCCCCCGTCCGTCCCCGCCCCTGGAGAGCCGAGCAGTGCGCATCGACCTGCACGCCCACTCCACGGCCTCCGACGGTACGGACACCCCCGCCGAGCTGGTCCGCAACGCGGCCGCAGCCGGGCTCGACGTGGTCGCACTGACCGACCACGACACCGTGGGCGGGTACGCCGAGGCCCTGGCCGCCGTACCGCAGGGCCTGACCCTGGTCACCGGCGCCGAACTGTCCTGCCGCCTCGACGGCGTCGGGCTGCACATGCTCGCGTACCTCTTCGACCCGGACGAGCCGCAGTTCGCCCGGGAGCGGGAGCTCGTCCGCGACGACCGCGTCCCGCGCGCGCAGGCGATGACCGCCAGGCTCCAGGAGCTCGGCGTGCCCGTCACCTGGGAGCAGGTGGCGCGCATCGCGGGCGACGGCTCCGTCGGGCGCCCGCACATCGCGACCGCGCTCGTCGAGCTCGGGGTGGTGGCGAGCGTCTCCGACGCCTTCACCCCCCAGTGGCTGGCCGACGGCGGCCGGGCCTACGCCGAGAAGCACGAGCTGAACCCCTTCGAGGCCCTGCGCCTGGTCAAGGCGGCCGGAGGGGTCGCCGTCTTCGCCCACCCCGGGGCCGCCAAGCGCGGCCGTGTGGTGACGGAGGACGCGATAGCCGAGCTGGCCGCGGCCGGCCTCGACGGCATCGAGGTCGACCACATGGACCACGACGCCGCCACCCGCGCCCGGCTGGGCGGCCTCGCGGCCGAGCTCGGCCTGCTGGCCACCGGCTCCAGCGACTACCACGGCAGCCGCAAGACCTGCCGGCTCGGTGAGTACACCACCGACCCGGAGATCTACGGCGAGATCACGCGCCGGGCCACGGGCGCCTTCCCGGTGATGGGCACCGGCGGACCCGCCGGCGCCTGACGGCTCCCGGAACCCCTCCGCCGGCCCCGGCCGCCGCGCCCCGTGCGCGCGGCCCGGTGCCGGTGCGCGCACCGCGGCGCTCCCGCGCCGGTCCGCGCCCCTCCCCGGTACCCCGCAGGCGCTTCCGCGCGCCCCCTTCTTCGTACGAACTCTTCATGCAAGGCCATCACTGTGTTCGACTTTGCCGTCTTCGGATCCCTCTTTCTCACCCTTTTTGTGATTATGGACCCCCCGGGGATCACGCCGATCTTCCTGGCGCTGACCTCCGGCCGTCCCGTCAAGGTGCAGCGCCGCATGGCCTGGCAGGCCGTCTGCGTGGCCTTCGGCGTGATCGCCGTCTTCGGGATCTGCGGCCAGCAGATCCTCGACTACCTGCACGTCTCGGTGCCGGCGCTGATGATCGCCGGTGGTCTGCTGCTGCTCCTGATCGCCCTCGACCTGCTCACCGGCAAGACGGACGAGCCCAAGCAGACCAAGGACGTGAACGTGGCACTGGTGCCGCTGGGCATGCCGCTGCTCGCGGGGCCCGGCGCGATCGTCTCCGTGATCCTCGCGGTGCAGAAGGCCGACGGGGTCGGCGGGCAGGTCTCGGTCTGGTCGGCGATCGTCGCCATGCACGTGGTGCTGTGGCTGGTCATGCGCTACTCGCTGGTGATCATCCGGATCATCAAGGACGGCGGCGTGGTGCTGGTGACCCGGCTCGCGGGCATGATGCTCTCCGCCATCGCCGTGCAGCAGATCATCAACGGCGTGCTCCAGGTGGTCGAGAGCGCCTGACCCGGCGCCCCCGGGGGTCCCGTACCGGCCCGGAACGCGCGAACGCCCCCGTACCGACCAGGCGCGGGGGCGTTTCGCGAGTGTGCCGTCAGGCGGCGGTGGACTCTGCCGGCCGGATGAGGATGCGCTGGCCGACTGCGGCGGCCTGCTGCACGATCCGGTTGACGGAGGCGGCGTCCACGACGGTGCTGTCCACGGCCGTGCCGTCGACGTCGTCCAGGCGCAGAATCTCGAAGCGCATCGGCTTCTCCCTTCGTCGGTGTGCTCCTTGCAAAGGTCTTAACGAAGTGTAATCGGCAAACATTCCCTACGCTAAGGAAATTTTTCGATTACCTAAGTACCGACCCGTAGGGCGACGGCCCATGTGGCCTCCGTCACAATGAGAATGTTATGGAAGAACACCTCGGCGCGCGCCTCGACCGGACCAACGAGCTCCTGGAGCGCGTCCTCTCCGAAGTCGCCAGGACCCCCGCCACGCACGCGATCTTCGTGGACGCGGGGTACGTCTACGCGGCCGCCGGACGTCTCGTCGCCGGGACCGAGGACCGCCGCAGCTTCGACCTGGACGCCGGGGGCCTGATCGAGGCCCTCATCGACAAGGCGCGCACGATCTTCGCGGACAGCCGGCTGCTGCGCGTCTACTGGTACGACGGCGCCCGGCGCCGCATCCACACCCCCGAACAGCAGTCCATCGCCGAACTGCCGGACGTGAAGGTCCGCCTCGGCAACCTCAACGCCAGCAACCAGCAGAAGGGCGTCGACTCCCTGATCCGCACCGACCTGGAGTCCCTCGCCCGCCACCGCGCCGTCAGCGACGCGGCCCTGGTCGGCGGCGACGAGGACCTCGTCCCCGCCGTGGAGGCGGCCCAGGGCTACGGGGCCCGTGTGCACCTGTGGGGCATCGAGTCCGCCGACCAGGGCCGCAACCAGGCCGAGCCGCTGCTGTGGGAGGTCGACAGCCGGCGCGTCTTCGACCTGGAGTTCTGCAAGCCCTACGTCACCCGCAAGGCCGCCCCCGCCGCCTACGAGCCCGAGGACGAGTCCGCACCCCGCCCCGGCCGCGAGGAGGTCCGCGCCACCGGGGCCCGCATCGCCGCCGGATGGCTCGCCGCCCGCGGCACCACGGCCCTCGCCGAACTGCTGCCCGGCCGGCCCTACCTGCCCGGCGGCGTGGACCAGGAGCTGCTCGTCGAGGCCGAGGCCCTCCTGCACTACTCCCTGCGCGGCCAGGCCGACCTGCGCCGCGCCCTGCGCGACGGCTTCTGGACCCACCTCCAGTCCCGGTTCTGAGACCGGGCGGCCGGGCAGGGCGGGGCGTCCGGGCGGCGCGGGCGGTCAGGCGGTGCCGGGGCGCGAGGCCGCCGTACCGTTCCAGAAGGCCGCCAGGGCCGCCGCGGTGGCCTCCGGGGCCTCGGCGTTGGGGGAGTGCTCCGTCCCCGGGACCACCACGCGCCGTGCGCCCAGGCGCCCGGCCATGGCGTCCATCAGCGGGACCGGCCAGGCGTAGTCCACCTCGCCCGAGAGCACCAGCTTCGGGAGGTCCACGGCGGCGAGCTCGGCCACCCGGTCGGGCTCCGACACCAGGATCCGGCCCGCGGCCATCAGCTGCTCCGGGACCGTGGCCAGCCAGCGGCCCCGCAGGAACGCCGCCAGCTCGGGGGAGTCCGGCACGGTGTCCGGGGCGTCGTGCGCCCGCATGGCCTCCCACAGGGCCGGCATATCGCCGGACATCAGCTCCAGCCCCGCGACCAGCATCTTCGTCCGCTCCCGCTGGCCCTCGTCGAGGGCGCCGGGGCCGCTGCTCATCAGGGTCAGGTCCGCGAAGGGCGCCGCGTCGCGGAGCACCGCGGCCCGCGCGACCAGCCCGCCGAAGGAGTGCCCGACCAGGTGCACCGGGGCGTCCGCGCCCAGCGCCGCCGCCTGCGCGAGCACGTCGGCGGCCAGCTCCGGCAGGGCGTACGCGGACTCGTCGCGGGGTCCCGCGCTCTCGTGCTGCCCGCGGCCGTCCACCGCCACCACCCGGTACCCGGCCGCGGCCAGCGGCTCCAGGAGGCCGATGAAGTCCTCCTTGCTGCCCGTGTAGCCGGGGACCAGCAGGGCGGTGCCCCGCCCGGGCGCGCCGGCCTCGTGCACGGCGAACGCGCCCCGCGCGGTGCGGAGGCTGCGGGCGCGGGCGCCCGGGGGCAGGGTGAGGCGGGGCGGCTTGCTCATGGCCTCAACCTACCCGCCCGTAACCACGCACGCCGAGGGCCCGGTTCCCCCACGACGGGGGAACCGGGCCCTCGGGCTGCTGCTCGGGCCGTGCCCGGCTCCGGCGGACCGGTGCTCAGGCCTCCGCTGCCTCGGCGGGAGCCGCGGCCTTGCGGGTGCGGGTCCGGCGGCGCGGGGCGGCCGGGGCCTCCTCCGCACCGGCGGCGGGCGCCGCAGCCCCGGCCGCCGCGGCGGCCTTCGGCTGGGCGGCCTTGCGGGTCCGGCGCGGCTTGGCCGGGGCCTCCGCCGCGGCCTCGGCCGGGGCGGCCTGCTCCGGGACGGTGGCGGTCTCGGCGACGGCCTTGCGGGTACGGGTCCGGCGGCGCGGGGCCTCCTCGGCCGCGGGGGCCCCGGCGACCGGGGTCACCGCCGCGGCCTCGGCGGCCTCGGCGGCCTCGGCGGACACCGCGGCCTTGCGGGTCCGGCGGCGCGGGGCCGCGGGGGCCTCCTCGGCCGCGGGCGCGGCCTCGGCGGGGGCCTCGGCGACCGGGGTCACCGCGGCAGCGGCGGCGGGCGCAGCCGACCGGGTCCGGCGGCGGCGCGGCTTGCGGGGCTCGGCCACGGCCTCGGCGGCCGGGTCGGCCACGGGGGCCGCGGCGGCCGGGGCCGCGGCAGCGCCCTCGGCGAGCTCGGCCCCGCCGCGGGTGCGGCGGCGCTGGCGCGGGGTGCGGGTGCGCTCGGGGCGCTCCTCGGTGCGCTCGGCCTGGGCCGGCTTCGCACCGCGGCGGCCGCCGCGGCCGCCGGGCTCGCCCAGGTCCTCGATCTCCTCGGCCTTCAGACCGGCGCGGGTGCGCTCGGCCCGGGGCAGGATGCCCTTGGTGCCTGCGGGGATGTGCAGCAGCTCGTACAGGTGCGGCGAGGTGGAGTAGGTCTCCTCCGGCTCGTGGAAGTCGAGCTCCAGCGCCTTGTTGATCAGCTGCCAGCGCGGGATGTCGTCCCAGTCGACCAGGGTGACGGCCGTGCCCTTCGCCCCGGCGCGGCCGGTGCGGCCGACCCGGTGCAGGAAGGTCTTCTCGTCCTCGGGGGACTGGTAGTTGATGACGTGGGTCACGCCCTCGACGTCGATGCCGCGGGCGGCGACGTCGGTGCAGACCAGCACGTCCACCTTGCCGTTGCGGAAGGCCCGCAGGGCCTGCTCGCGGGCTCCCTGGCCGAGGTCGCCGTGGACCGCGCCGGAGGCGAAGCCGCGGCGCTCCAGCTGCTCCGCGATGTCCGCGGCGGTGCGCTTGGTGCGGCAGAAGATCATCGCCAGCCCGCGGCCCTCGGCCTGCAGGATCCGCGAGACCAGCTCCGGCTTGTCCATCGAGTGGGCGCGGAAGACGTGCTGCGTGATGTTCGCGACGGTCGCGCCCTCGTCGTCCGGCGAGGTGGCGCGGATGTGCGTGGGCTGCGACATGTAGCGGCGGGCCAGGCCGATGACCGCGCCCGGCATGGTCGCCGAGAACAGCATGGTCTGGCGCGTGGCCGGAAGCAGGTTGATGATCTTCTCGACGTCGGGCAGGAAGCCCAGGTCGAGCATCTCGTCGGCCTCGTCCAGGACGAGGGCCTTGACCTTCGAGAGGTCGAGCTTCTTCTGGCCCGCGAGGTCGAGCAGGCGGCCCGGGGTGCCGACGATCACGTCGACGCCCTTCTTGAGCGCCTCGACCTGGGGCTCGTACGCGCGGCCGCCGTATATGGCGAGGACGCGGACGTTGCGCACCTTGCCGGCCGTGAGCAGGTCGTTGGTGACCTGGGTGCACAGCTCGCGGGTCGGTACGACGATCAGGGCCTGCGGGAGGTCGGTGAGCTGCTCGGGGCGGGCCCGGCCGGCCTCGACGTCCGCGGGGACGACGACCCGCTCCAGCAGGGGGAGGCCGAAACCGAGCGTCTTGCCGGTGCCGGTCTTCGCCTGGCCGATGACGTCCGTGCCCGAAAGGGCGACGGGAAGGGTCATCTCCTGGATCGGGAAGGGGGACACGATGCCGACGGCTTCGAGGGCCTCGGCGGTCTCGGGGTAGATCCCGAGCTCTCGGAACGTAGTCAGGGTGCTGCCTCTTCTGTGAGACGCGGCATGGGGCGGCGAGAGGGGGTCTTACCGTGCTGCCTGGCTTTCACACACGGCGGCGCGGGACCACGGCCTTCGCTCAAGCGCTCATACCGCTGAGGGGGCCCCTCATGGGCGGCGTCGTACACGAACGCACGCACCGCATCGAGGGCGGTCGGTTGGAGCCGATCGGGCCACCGACCGGGCATCCTCATTCGGATGGCCCGCCGAGTATTCGGCAGGCGCATTACCACTGTACCCCGGAATCGCGCAGGTGTGTTGGGCGAATTCACCGAGGAGTCCGGATTCCGGTCATTGACCAGGCACTTCCGAAGCCCTCCGGGCGGGCTAATGTTTCCGGCATGCCGAGCGTTGAAGACCCTCAGAACTCCGCGGACCGTACCCCCGACAGCACCGCTGCCGACACCGCCCCGACCGGTATCGCCGCCCAGGACTGGGCGACGGCCTCCGCCACCCCGCAGTACCGCGCCGCCGTGGTGGACCTGCTCGGCGCCCTCGCCTACGGCGAGCTCGCGGCCTTCGAGCGGCTCGCCGAGGACGCGAAGCTGGCCCCCACCCTCGCCGACAAGGCCGAGCTGGCGAAGATGGCCTCCGCCGAATTCCACCACTTCGAGCGGCTGCGCGACCGGCTCGCCGCCATCGAGGCGGAGCCGACCGCCGCCATGGAGCCCTTCGCGAAGGGCGTGGACGACTTCCACCGCCAGACCGCCCCCTCCGACTGGCTGGAGGGCCTGGTCAAGGCGTACGTCGGCGACTCCATCGCCAGCGACTTCTACCGCGAGGTCGCCACCCACCTCGACGCCGACACCCGCGCCCTGGTCCTCGGCGTGCTGGACGACACGGGCCACGGCAACTTCGCGGTCGAGAAGGTCCGCGCCGCGATCGAGGCCGACCCGCGGGTCGGCGGCCGGCTCGCGCTGTGGGCCCGACGCCTGATGGGCGAGGCCCTCTCGCAGGCGCAGCGGGTGGTCGCCGAGCGCGACGCGCTGTCGACCATGCTGGTCGGCGGGGTCGACGGGATGGCCGCCGGATTCGACCTCGCCGCCGTCGGCGAGATGTTCACCCGGATCACCAAGGCGCACACCAAGCGGATGGCGGCCCTGGGCCTGGCCGCCTGAGGCCGGCCCGGCAGCCCTGCAGCGCCCGGCCCCGGCGGGAGGTCCTCCTCCGCCGGGGCCGGAGTGCGTCGGCGGCGGGTGCCCGGCCGCGGGCCCCCGCCGCGGGTCCTCAGCCGCCGGACGGCACCGAGAAGGGCCGCCGGCCCCGCGCGGGCGGCGGGGCCGAGGGGCGCAGCAGCAGCGACAGCACGACCGCGGCCACCAGCACCCCGCCCAGCAGGGCGGCGGGCACCGTCGAATGGCCGGGGCCGAGCGCGTAGTGCGTCAGGTACCCGCCGAAGGCACCGCCCAGGGAGCCCGCGGCCGTGACGGCCCGGGCGGCGGGCAGTCTGCCCGGCAGCCTCCGCAGCGCCAGCCAGGACAAGGCCAGACCGAGCAGCGCCGAGCCGAGTACTTCCACGAGCATGGTTCCCTCCCGCACGGTCAGGGCAAATCGGTCGTAGCCGGTCCTACCCGGAGGGTGCGGAGGACAATCCTCTTGTGAGATGCCTTGCTCCGCTTGTGCGGAAACAGCGCAAGGAAAGAGAAAACGGCCCGGCGGTCGAGGACCGCCGGGCCGTTTCCCGTGCGTGATGCGCAGCCTGTGCTCAGGCGCCGAAACCGACCTTGCGGACGGCGGGCTCGCCGATGTCCACGTACGAGAGTCGGGCGGCCGGCACCAGGACCGTGCGGCCCTTGGCGTCCGTCAGCGTGAGCAGCTGGGTCTTGCCCGTCAGCGCGTCCGACACGAGCCCCTCGATCTGCTCGACGCTGAGCTCGCTCTCCAGCACGATCTCACGGGGTGCGTGCTGCACGCCGATCTTGACCTCCACGGCTATGTCCCTCCGACGGTCCTGGTCGCGCGGTGTCCGCGCCGTACGCGCACCACATTAGCCCGGAGAGGGGACCGCCACCGGGGTGCCGCCGAACGCTGCGAGCGAACACCGCCCGCCGGAGCCCGCCGCAGACGGCCGGGCCCGGCCCGGGAGGGGCCGGCTTCAGGCCCGCTCGCCCTCCGCGCCGTGCAGCGGGAAGCCGGCGATACCGCGCCAGGCCAGCGAGGTCAGCAGCCCGACCGCCTTGTCCCGCGGCACCGGGCTCTCGCTCGACAGCCAGTAGCGGGCCACCACCTGCGAGACCCCGCCCAGGCCCACGGCCAGCAGCATCGACTCGTCCTGCGACAGGCCCGTGTCCTCCGCGATGACCTCGGAGATCGCCTCCGCGCACTGGAGCGAGACCCGGTCCACGCGCTCGCGCACCGCGGGCTCGTTCGTCAGGTCCGACTCGAAGACCAGGCGGAAGGCGCCGCCCTCGTCCTCCACGTACGCGAAGTACGCGTCCATCGTCGCGGCCACGCGCAGCTTGTTGTCCGTCGTGGAGGCCAGCGCCCCGCGCACCGCCAGCAGCAGCGCCTCGCAGTGCTGGTCCAGCAGCGCCAGGTACAGGTCCAGCTTCCCGGGGAAGTGCTGGTACAGCACGGGCTTGCTCACACCGGCGCGCTCGGCGATGTCGTCCATCGCCGCCGCGTGGTACCCCTGCGCGACGAACACCTCCTGGGCGGCGCCCAGGAGCTGGTTGCGTCGGGCTCGGCGCGGCAGTCGCGTGCCCCGCGGGCGCGCCGCCTCGGTCTGCTCGATGGCTGTCACGCCGCCTCCCACTTTCTTCATGAACACAGTGCGCTCTGCGCCGCGCCCGCCATCGTACTTTTCGGTAACAGGATCTGGGGGGTCGAGACCGAGTTTTCTCGGCCACCGGACACCGCGCTCCGCGGTCCTGCCACCGCTCCGGGCCGGTCAGCGCCGGGTCAGCGGTAGTCCTCCTCGTCGAGGGCGACCACCCGCGCCTGCTCCGCGGCGTCCGCCTCCGCGGAGCCGTCGCGGTCGCGCTCGGAGAGCGGGTCGTCCCCGCGGGGGGTGAGCTCCGCGCGCTGCTCCGCGGAGTCCGCCTCGGGGGCCTCGGCGTCGCGGGGGTCGAGCTGGTCCCGGAAGGTGTCCGGCTCCGTCGGGTCGACCGTCATGCGGCTCCCCTCCTTCCTCTCTCTGCCCCTCTCATCTACGAGCCTAGGAGGAGTACGGGTACGCCGCTACGCGGATCCCCGGCGGGTCTGTGAGCGCGAACACACGGGTCCGCACGTGATCGTCTCGTAACATTGCCCGCATGTCTTCGACCGAGCTGCCGGACGTCCGGGCCACCGCCCCGGCGACCCCCAGGGCCCGCCCCGTCCGCGTGGCCGAGGGCGAGCAGCTGCGCCGCACGGAGCTGCCCGGTCTGACGCTGAGCGTGCGCTCGCGCCCGCCGGCCGCCCCCGGACTGCCGCCCGCCCTGTTCGTGCACGGGCTCGGCGGCTCCTCCCAGAACTGGTCCGCGCTGATGCGGCTGCTGGCCGGCCAGGTCGACTGCGAGGCCGTGGACCTGCCCGGATTCGGGGACTCCCCGCCGCCGCAGGACGGCGACTACTCCGTCACCCGCCAGGCCCGCGCCGTCATCCGCCTCATCGAGGCGCGCGGCCGCGGCCCGGTGCACCTCGTCGGCAACTCGCTCGGCGGCGCCGTCGCCACCCGGGTCGCCGCCGCCCGCCCCGACCTGGTGCGCACCCTCACCCTCGTCTCGCCCGCCCTGCCCGAGCTGCGGGTGCAGTCCACGGTCCTGCCGACCGTGCTGCTCGCCGTGCCCGGCGTCTGCGGGCTCTTCGGCCGGCTCAGCCGGGACTGGACCGCCGAGCAGCGCACCCGCGGTGTCCTCGGACTCTGCTACGGCGACCCCTCGCGGGTCACCCCCGAGAACTTCCGGTACGCCGTCGAGGAGATGGAGCGGCGGCTGGAGCTGCCGTACTTCTGGGACGCCATGGTCCGCTCCACGCGGGCGATCGTGGACGCGTACACCCTGCCCGGCCAGTACGGGCTGTGGCGGCAGGCCGAGCGGGTGCTCGCACCCACGCTGCTCGTGTACGGCGGCCGGGACCGGATGGTCTCGTACCGGATGGCGCGCAAGGCCGCGGCGGCCTTCCGAGGGTCGCGGCTGCTGACCCTGCCCGAGGCGGGGCACGTGGCGATGATGGAGTACCCGGAGATCGTCGCGGACGCCTTCCGCGACCTGCTCCACGACGCGAGCGGGAGCTGAGGGCACCGGTGGGACGACACAGCAGAAAGGGCCCGGCTCCCGAGCCGGCCGCGAAACAGGCGCCGGCCGCTGAGGCCGGGCACGAGGCGTACGCCGCCCCGGCGGGGCAGGAGTACGGCGGGCAGGGCGGGCCGTACCCGGCGTATCCGGCGGGCGGTGCGGACGGGTACGGGGACCTGTACGGGGAGCCGGATCCCGCCGGTCCTTTCGAACCCTTCGACCCCTTCGGGTCCCGCGGCGAAGACCGGGCGCAGTCCGCAGCCGGGTTCACCGGCTACCCGGAGCACTCCGAGTACTCCGCGCAGGCCCAGTACCCCGGGTTCACCGAGACCGGGGCCCACCTGGCCTTCCCCGCCTTCACCGCCCTGTCCGGGGCGGCGGGCGCCGAGGTCTTCGCCCCGGCCGAGCCCACCGTGACCCACCAGGGCCACGGCGCCGGACCCGGCGGGACCGGCGGGCCCGAGGTGCGCGGCGGCCACCCCGAGCCCCAGGTGTACGGGGACTGGCGCGGGGTGCCCCGCTACACCGGCACCCCGGCCTACGGGGTGCCGCAGGTCCGCATAGACCTGCCCGCGCCCCGCCACGGGACTGCCGCCGAAGCGGAACACGAGGCGGGTCCCGCGGGCTCCGTCGCCCTGCTCGACGGCTGCCCCGGCGGTGCGGCCGACCCTGCGGCCCCCGCCGAGGACCCCGCCCTCACCGGCACCGGATCGCACCGCCGGGTCCGCGCCCCGCGCCCCGACGCGCCCGCCGCCCGGCCGGAGCGCCGCCCCGGCCGGCCGGCGAGGGCCCGCACCTACACCGGCATCGCCGCCGCGGTCGTCACCACCGTGCTCGCCGTGGTCGTCGCCGGGCAGGTCACGGGCGACGGCGGGGACTCCCGCACCCGGGCCGCCGACGGCGGGCTGCCCCGGGCCCAGGAGCCGAGCGAGGCCTCCCGCTCCCAGGAGCGGCCCGCCCCCGCCCGGCCCGAGCCGGCCGCGGCCGACGCGCCCGAGCCGACGTACGACCAGAAGATGGCGGCGCAGTACCCCATCGACCCGAAGCTCCAGGGCCCGGGGACCTTCGACACCGTGCCGGGCGTGGCCAGGGCCCCCGGCCGGGGCAAGACCGTCCGCTACCGGGTCGACGTGGAGAAGGGCCTGTCGCTCGACGGCGCGCTCTTCGCGGAGGCCGTGCAGCGCACCCTCAACGACAAGCGCAGCTGGGCCCGCGACGGGCTGGCCTTCGAGCGGGTGCCCGGCGGCGAGGCGGACTTCGTCGTCACCCTCGCGAGCCCCGGCACCACTGGGGTCTGGTGCCGCAAGTCCGACCTGGACACCACCGTCGAGAACGTCTCCTGCGACTCCGCCTCCACCGAGCGGGTCATGATCAACGCCTTCCGCTGGGCGCGCGGCTCGGACACCTTCGGGCCGGACAAGATGTTCGCGTACCGGCAGATGCTCATCAACCACGAGGTCGGACACCGGCTCGGCCACGGGCATGTGAACTGCAGCACCCCCGGAGCGCTCGCCCCGATCATGCAGCAGCAGACCAAGTCCCTCACCCTCGGCGGTATCTCCTGCAAGCCCAACCCCTGGGTGTACCCCGGGAGTTGACGGACGCTCCGCCAGGAGTGCGCAGGGGCGGGGCCGCGGAATCGAGCGGTCCTCGCCCGGGCCGCGTTGACAACCGGTCCGGCCATCGGCAATCGTTCTCGCATGTCCCGCCACCACGCCGTCACCGCGAGCGCCGCCATCGAGCTGGCGCTGCTCGGCGTGACCGCGCACAGCGTGGCCGACATCTTCTGTAGCTGACGCCCGCCCGAGCGCGCGTCGGCAGCCTTCCCCCGTACACGGGCGTACCGCCTTTTCCGGTACGCGGCGTACGGGACCCCGGCTCGCGGCCGCGCCCGGGCACTCCCGCCCGCGGATGCGGCCCTCCCTTTTCTGACACGACAGTCCGGTGCTGCGGAACTCCCTTTCCGCATAGAGCCGTTGCTGTGGGAACCGGCAGTACCTCGCGCGGCGTCACCCCGGCCCCCTGCGGCCTTTCCCGTCTCCTTACGCCGAGAGGTTTGTTCCCATGCGCCCCCATTCCCCCATATCGCGCCGCGCCGCCGCGGCCGCCGTCAGCCTCGTACTGGCCGGGGGCGCCGCCGCGTGCGCGGGTCCCCAGGACGGTACGAAGAGCGGGGGCGGGTCCGGCGCCGCGGACGGCGCCCCCCGCAAGGGCGGCACGCTGACCGTCCTCAACTCCGACCCGCAGAGCGACTTCGACCCCGCCCGGCTCTACACCTCCGGCGGCGGCAACGTCCCCTCCCTCGTCTTCCGCACGCTGACCACCCGCAACCGCGAGGACGGCGCCGCCGGCACCGAGGTCGTCCCCGACCTGGCCACCGACACCGGCCGCCCCAACGCCGACGCCACCGAGTGGACGTACACCCTCAAGGACGGGCTGAAGTACGAGGACGGCACGCCCATCACCAGCGCCGACGTCAAGTACGGCATCGAGCGCTCCTTCGCCGCCGAACTCTCCGGCGGCGCCCCCTACCTGCGCGACTGGCTCATCGGCGGCGAGAAGTACCAGGGCCCGTACAAGGACAAGAAGGGGCTCGACTCCATCGTCACCCCGGACGCGAAGACCATCGTCTTCAAACTCCGCAAGCCCCAGGGCGAGTTCGCCTACGTCGCCACCCAGACCCAGTTCGCGCCCGTACCCAGGGCCAAGGACACCGGGGTGAAGTACGAGGAGCACCCCGTCTCCTCCGGCCCGTACAAGGTGGCCTCCAACGAGAACGACGGCGAGCGCCTGGTCCTGGAGCGCAACCCGCACTGGGACCCGAAGACCGACGCCGAGCGCAAGGCCTACCCCGACCGGATCGACGTCCGCTCCGGGCTCGACTCCGCCGTCATCAACCAGCGCCTGTCCACCAGCTCCGGCCCCGACTCCGCCGCCGTCACCACCGACACCAACCTCGGCCCCGCCGAACTCGCCCAGATCGGCGGCAACAAGGAGCTCGCCGCCCGGGTCGGCACCGGCCGCTTCGGCTACGTCAACTACCTGGCCTTCAACCCGAAGGTGAAGCCCTTCGACAACCCGAAGGTCCGCCAGGCCGTCGCGTACGCCATCAACCGCACCAGCGTGGTCAACGCCGCCGGCGGCTCCGCCCTCGCCGAGCCCGCCACCACCTTCCTGCCCGAGAAGGAGGCCTTCGGCTTCGAGAAGTACGACCACTTCCCGGCCGGCCCCTCCGGCAACCCCGCCAAGGCCAGGGAGCTCCTCAAGGAGGCCGGCCACCCGAACGGGCTGACCGTCACCCTCACCCACTCCACCCAGCAGAACCGCCAGACCAGCCCCGAGGTCGCCACCGCCGTCCAGCAGGCCCTCGCCGCCGCCGGCATCACCGTCAAGCTGGAGGGCCTGGAGAACAACGCGTTCAACGAGCGCCGCTGGGACGTCAAGAACACCCCCGGCTTCTTCCTCTCCCGCTGGGGCGCCGACTGGCCCTCCGGCGGCCCCTTCCTCCAGCCCATCTTCGACGGCCGCCAGATCGTCACCAACGGCACCAACTACAACCACGCGCAGCTCAACGACCCGGCCGTCAACAAGGAGATCGACGAGATCGCCAAGCTGACCGACCTGGCCGCCGCCGGCAAGCGCTGGGGCGCCCTCGACCGGAAGATCGGCGAACTCGCCCTGGACGTCCCGCTGTTCCACCCCGTCTACAAGCGCCTCTACGGCAAGGACGTCAAGAACATCGTGATCAGCGACTGGACCGGCGTCCTCGACATCTCCCAGGTCGCCGTCAAGTGACCGTGATCCACGGGGCGCAGGCGCCCGTGCCGGGGGCGGCCGCCCCCGGCACGGGCGCCGCCCGCCAGGTCTGGCGGCGCCTGCGCCGCCGGCCCTCGGCCCTCGCCGCGGGCTCCGTCCTCGCCCTCCTCGTCCTCCTCGCCGCCGCAGCCCCCCTCGTCGCCCAGCTCACCGGCCAGGACCCGTACGCCTACCACGACGAACTCGTCGACTCGGCCCGCGGCGGCGTCCCCCTCGGCCCCCTCGGCGGGGTCTCCGCCGACCACTGGCTCGGCGTCGAACCCGGCACCGGCCGCGACCTCCTCACCCGGCTCCTCTACGGGGCCCAGACCTCCCTGCTCGTCGCCCTCGGCGCCACCGCCGTCCAGCTCCTCACCGGCGTGGCCGCCGGACTGGCCGCCGCCCTCGGCAACCGGCTCGTCGACGCGGTCGTCGGCCGGACCACCGACGTCCTCATCGCCCTGCCCATGCTCATCCTCGCCATCGCCCTCACCGCCGTCGTCCCCGCCGGATTCCCCCGCCCGCTCCTGCTGGTCCTCGTCATCGGCCTGCTCGGCTGGGGCTCCATCGCCCGCATCGTCCGCGCCCAGGCGCTGGCCCTGCGCGGACTCGACTACGTCGAAGCCGCCCGGCTCGGCGGCAGCGGGCCCCTGCGGACCGCCCGCCGCGAACTCCTGCCCGCCCTGGCCGCCCCCGTGATCACGTACGCCGCCGTGCTGCTGCCCGTGAACATCGTGGTCGAGGCCTCGCTGTCCTTCCTCGGCGTGGGCGTCACCCCGCCCACCCCCTCCTGGGGGCAGATGCTGTCCTCCGCGCAGACCTGGTTCCGCGCCGACCCCGCATACGTCCTGCTGCCCGCCGGACTGCTCTTCGCCACCGTCCTCGCCTTCACCGTCCTCGGCGACGCCGTGCGCACCGCCCTCGACCCGCGCGAGGCCGCCCGGCTGCGGGTCGGCACCCGGAAGGAGGGCGCGGCATGATCCGCTTCGCCCTCAAGCGGACCGGCGGCGCCCTCCTCGTGCTGCTCCTGCTGTCCGTCCTCGTCTACGCCCTCTTCTACCTCGCACCCGGCGACCCCGCCCGGCTCGCCTGCGGGGAGCGGTGCAGCCCCGAACAGATCGCCCAGGTCCGCGAACGGCTCGGGCTGAACGCCTCCGTACCGGCCCAGTACCTGCACTTCCTCCAGGGGATCCTGGCCGGGCGGGACTACTCCTCCGGCACCGGCACCCTGCACTGCAGCGCCCCCTGCCTCGGCTTCTCGTACCAGAGCGACCAGCAGGTCACCGCCCTGATCCTGGAACGCCTGCCCGCCACCCTCTCGCTGGCCCTCGGCGCCCTCGTCATCTGGCTCGTCCTCGGCGTCGGCACCGGACTGCTGTCCGCGCTGCGCCGCGGCGGCGCCACCGAGCGGGTCCTGACCGTCCTCACCCTGGCCGGCACCGGCACCCCCGTCTTCATCCTCGGGCTGCTGCTCCTCATGGCGGTCTGCGCCCACCTCCAGTGGCTGCCCTTCCCCACCTACGTGCCCTTCGGCGAGGACCCCGAGCAGTGGGCCTGGAACCTGCTGCTGCCCTGGCTCGCCCTCGGCTTCTTCGAGAGCGCCAAGTACGCCCGCCTGACGCGCAGTTCCACCCTGGAGACGCTGGCCGAGGACCATATCCGCACCTTCCGCGCCTACGGGGTCCCGGAGCGCGCCGTGGTCGCGCGGCACGCGCTGCGCGGGGCCGTACCGCCCGTGATCGCGCTCAGCGCCGTCGACTTCGGGACCATGATGGGCGGCGCCGTGCTCACCGAATCCCTCTTCGGGATCCCCGGGCTCGGCAAGACCCTCATCGACGGGGTGCGGGTGGCCGACCTGCCCGTGGTCGTGGGCGTGGTCCTCGTCATCGGCGCCGCCGTGGTCCTCGCGGGCGCCCTCGCCGACCTGCTGTCCGCCGCCGCCGACCGAAGGGTGACCCTCCGATGACCGCCACCGGGCCGCACACCGGACCGCCCGCCCCGCCGGACGGCCCGCACACCGGCCGTACCGGTCCGCTCGTCGAGGTCGAGGGCCTGACCGTCGACTTCCCGGCCGGGGACGGCACGTACACCCGCGCCGTCGACGGGCTGTCCTTCACCCTCGCGCCCGGCCGGGCCCTCGGCATCGTCGGGGAGTCCGGCAGCGGCAAGTCCACCGCGGCCGCCGCCCTGCTCGGACTGCACCGCGGCACCGGGACCCGCACCTCGGGCACCGTCCGCGTCGACGGGCTCGACCCCGCCACCGCCTCCCCGGCCGCCCTGCGCCGGCTGCGCGGGGGCACCGCCGCCATGGTCTTCCAGGACCCGCTCAGCGCCCTCGACCCCTACTACGCCGTCGGCGACCAGATCGCCGAGGTGTACCGCACCCACACGGGCGCCCGCCGCCGCGCCGCCCGGGCCCGCGCCGTCGAGGTGCTCGACCGGGTCGGCATCCCCGACCCGGCCCGCCGGGCCCGCTCGCGCCCGCACGAGTTCAGCGGCGGGATGCGGCAGCGGGTCCTCATCGCCATGGCCCTGGCCTGCGAACCGGCGCTCCTCGTCGCCGACGAGCCGACCACCGCCCTCGACGTCACCGTCCAGGCCCAGATCCTCGACCTGCTGCACGGGCTGCGCGAGGAGCGCGGACTCGGACTGCTGCTCGTCACCCACGACGTGGGCGTCGCCGCCGAGAGCGTGGACGACCTGCTCGTCATGCGCGGCGGGAGGACCGTCGAGCGGGGCAGCGCGGCGGCCGTCCTGGGCGCGCCCGGCGACCCGTACACGCGGGCGCTGCTGGCCGCCGTACCGCGGCTGGACGCGCCGCTCGCGGAGCGGGAACCGGGCGGGGGCCCCGCAGCCCCCGGGGCCGCCTCCTCCGCCGCCTCCGCCGAGGCGGGCGGGCCCGTCGTCGAGGCCTTCGGGCTGCACAAGACCTTCGGGCGCGGCAGGGACCGGGTGGACGCCGTGGCCGGGGTGGGCCTCAGCGTGCGCGCGGGGGAGACCCTGGGGATCGTCGGGGAGTCCGGCAGCGGCAAGAGCACCCTCGGGCGGATGCTCGTCGGACTGCTGGAGCCCTCCGCCGGGGTGGTCGTCCACCAGGGCGCCGCGGCCCGCGGCGGGCCCGTGCCCGGGGTCCAGATGGTCTTCCAGGACCCCGTCTCCTCCCTCAACCCGCGGCGCAGCATCGGCGAGTCCGTCGCCGACCCGCTGCGCGCCGCCGGGGAGCGGGACGAGGCGGCGATCCGCAAACGCGTCGGCGGACTGCTGGAGCGGGTCGGGCTCGACCCGGCCCACTACGACCGCTACCCGCACGAGTTCAGCGGCGGGCAGCGCCAGCGCGTCGGCATCGCCCGGGCCCTGGCCCCGCGGCCCCGGCTGATCGTCTGCGACGAGCCGGTCTCCGCCCTCGACGTCACCACCCAGGCCCAGGTCACCGGGCTGCTCGCCGAGCTCCAGCGGGAGCTGGGGCTGGCCCTGGTGTTCATCGCGCACGACCTCGCCGTGGTACGGCAGGTCAGCGACCGGGTGGCGGTCATGCGCGGCGGGCGGGTGGTCGAGGAGGGGCCGGTCGCCGAGGTCTACGGCAGCCCCCGGCACCCGTACACGCGCCAGCTGCTGGCAGCCGTACCCGCCCTGGAGCCGGAGCACGCCGCCGCCCGCCGCCGCGCCCGCCGGGACCAGCACCCGGATGCGGGGGCGGCTGCCGGGGCGCACACGGGGGCGGGGGCGGATGCGCCGTCCGGACCGGAAGGGGGGCCTTCCGGCGGACCGCAGGGCGGTCCGGCGGCGGAGCCCGCACGGGAGTTCGTGGGGCGAAGCGGGGTTTAGCGCGGCGGAACGCCGAGAGTACGGGAAAGTTACGAGTCTTCACCCCTTCCGGTGGCGCGACGGACAACCGTCCGCCGCGCCACCGGCACATCCGCTTGAGTTCTCCCGCGGCGGGTCGCCGGACCGAAGGCGACCGCCCTCTCACGGGAGATCGGGGGTGCACTCGTGCGGATCGGACTGCTCACGGAAGGCGGATACCCGTATGCGGCGGGTGAGGCCAGGCTCTGGTGCGACCGGCTCGTCCGCGGCCTCGCCCAGCACGAGTTCGAGCTGTACGCACTGAGCCGCAGCGCCGAGCAGGAGGAGCGCGGCCGGGTGCCGCTCCCCCCGCACGTGACCCGGGTGCGCACGGCCGCCCTGTGGGCCCCCGCCGACGACGGGCGCTCCTACGGGCGCCGGGAGCGCCGCCGGTTCGCCGCCGCCTTCGCGGAGCTCGTCGCCGGGGTCTGCGCCCCCGGCGGGACCGAAAACGCCAACTCCGCTGATACGGGCAGCGCTTCGCGATCCGGCGCCCCGGCCGCCGCCGCCTCTGCCGCGGGCTCCGCCGCTGACCGGTTCGCCGCCGGGCTGTACGAACTCGCCGAACTCGCCCGAGACGAGGGCGGCTTGTACGCGGCCCTCCGCTCCGAGACCGCCGTGCGCGGCCTGGAAGCCGCCTGCAGGGCCCCCGGTGCGGGCCGCACCCTCCACCAGGTACAGGTGCCCGACCTGCTCGCCTTCGTGGACGAACTGGAGCGCGCCCTGCGCCCGTTGTCCCTCGACTGGTACGGAGACCTCGGCCGCGTCGACCTCTGCCACGCGGCCGCCGGCGGGATCGCGGCCCTGCCCGGCCTGCTGGCCAAACGCTTCTTCGGGGTCCCCCTGCTGCTCACCGAGTACGGGGTCCAACTCCGCGCCCACTACCTGGAGTCGGCGGCCCACGCCCGGCTCGCGGAGGCCGCGGGCCCGGCCGGAGACCCGTACGCGGGCGGGCCCTCCGCACCCCTCCGGGCCCTGCAGGCCGCCTTCCACGGCCGGCTCGCGGCCGAGATCTACCGGCAGGCCGACCTGATCACCCCCGGCAACACCCACGCCCGCCGCTGGCAGGAGCGCTGCGGGGCGGACCGGGCCCGGCTGCGGACGGTCTACCCCGGCATGGAGGCGGACCGATTCGCCACCGTCGGGGAGGACCCGGCGGCGGGCGATCCGCTCACCCTGGTCTGGGTCGGCCGCACCGAGCCCGCGAAGGACCTGATCGGGCTGCTGCACGCCTTCGCCGAGGTCCGCCGCGAGGAGCCGGCCGCCCGGCTGCGGATCTTCGCCGCCCCGGCCCGCACCGAGGAGGCGGCGGGCTACCTGGCGCACTGCCGGGCGCTGGCCGCCCAGCTCTTCCCCGACGAGGCGGTCAACGCCGTCACGGCCGGGGACAACCCGGTCTCCTTCGAGGAGATCGGCGGACCGGAGGTGCCGGAGCCGGCGGACGCGTACGCGTCGGGGCGGGTGGTGGTGCTGTCCTCCGTGGTCGAGGGCTTCCCGATCAGCCTGGTCGAGGCGATGTTCTGCGGGCGGGCCACCGTCTCTACGGACGCCGGAGCGGTCGTCGAGGTGATCGGCGGCACCGGGCTCGTCGTCCCGCCGCGCAATCCGCGGGCCCTCGCGGAGGCGTGCACGGCGCTGCTGCGCGACCCCGAGCGGGCCCAACGGCTGGGCGCCGCGGGCCGGGCGCGGGCGCTCGAACTCTTCACGGTGGAGCAGAACGTGGCCGCCTTCCGCGACCTCTACCTCGAACTGATCGCCCGCAGCCCCGCCGACCCGGGCACCCCGGTCCCCTTCGCCCTGCCGGCCGAGGCCCGGCTCCCGGGCACCTGGGCACCGGCCGGGGCGGGGGCCGGCGCCGCGGACCGGACCGGTCCGGCGGGGCAGCCCGCCGGGGCCGCGCCCGCCCGGCAGGAGTTCCCGTCCGCCGCCGCCGGGACGGAGCCGGCAGGGCCCGCGGGACCAGCCGACCCGTTCGCTGCGGCGCAGGCCGGGGCGGAGGCGGACCCGTTCCCGACTGCCCCGACGGCCGCCGTACCCGCACAGGCCCCGGCACAGGCGCCCGTGCCCGTACCGGCGCCTGTGCCCGTACCGGCGCCACCTTCCGCCCCCGCGGACACCCCCACCTTCGCGGCCGTGCCCGCAGACCCGCCCGCCGACGCGTCCGCCACGGACCCGGCGGCCTGGACGAACCCCGCCGCGCAGGCGGCCCCGGCGGACCCGGAGGGCTGGGCGGACCCCGCGGTCCCGGCGGACCAGGGGAGTTGGACGCCCCCCGTCGCGCAGGAGTCCTGGGCGGGTCCGTCCGCGTACGCGGACCCCGCGGCCTGGACGAACCCTGCCGCGGTGGATCCTGCGGCGGCGGTCCCCGCTGCTGCCGAGCCGGCCACCGCGGCTCCCGACACGGCGGCTCCCGACACGGCGGCCCCCGCCACCGAGGTCCCCGCCATCGCGGTCCCCGTCGCGGCGGCTTTCGCCGCAGCGGTGGACCCCGTGGTTCCGCCGCAGGCCGGGCTGGTGTCCGGAGAGCCTGCCGGAGTGGTTGACGGAGGGTTCGCCGGGCGGACCGCCGGGGGGCCCGGGGCCGGCGGAGGTGCGCTGTGAGCGCGGGCGGGTACGCGGGGGACGCGTACGCCGGGCGCGGCATCGGCGCGGGTGCGGCGGACGGCTCCGGGCGGGGTGAAAGGGAGGGCGTGCGGGTTGACCCGGGCGTCAATGCGGGGGTCAACGGGGCGCCGCGGCGCCGGGGGGCCACCGTCGATCCCGTCAAGGTCCTGCTGCACCGGCACCGGGAGCTGTGCGAACGCGCCGTGGACCCGCTGGAGATCGCCGCCGGTCTGGAGGCCCACGGCGTCACCGACCGCACCGCCGCCCGCTTCCGGCACCGCGACGTCTTCTCCCTCGCCGAGGAGCTCTACGCCCGCGCGCCCCGCGCCGACCGGAGCCCCGGCCCCGCCGGGCCGCCCGTACCCGCGGCGCCCCCCGGCCGGCGCCGCGAGCAGAACCTCGCGCACGTCCTCGCGCTGCTGCCCGGCATCCTCGCCGTGGCCGCCGTGCACCTGCCCGGCGGCGGCCCCGCGGCCGCCGCGGGCTGGGCCGCCGCCGGCCTCGGCGCCCTCTGGCTGTGCCTGCGCCGCGGCCCGCTGAGCGCCCCCGGCCCCCTGCTCGGCCCGCTGGCGGCCGCGGCGGCCCTGCTGCTCCTCGGGTACGGCTGGACCGAGGGGGCCGCCGCCGGGCCGGTGTCCGGACCGGGCACCGGGCCCGCGACCGGTGTGGCCCTCGCCCTGTCCCTGGCCCCCGCGAGCGGCTGCGCGGCGCTGTTCACGGCGGCCGCCCGCCGCCGGCTCGCCGCCAGCCGGGCCCTGGACGAGTTCGCCGCCGGCATCCGCCCGGTCCTCCTCGGGGTCTTCGCCCTGTACGCGGCCGCCCTCGCGGCCCTGCTGCTGCTCGCCGGCGGGGACCCGGTCCTCGGCCTGTGCCTCGGCGCGCTGCTCTTCACGGCCCGGCTGCTCGCCGTCCACGGGCTCACGGCCGCCGCGGGCCTCGGCGCCGGCTGCGCCGCCGAGGCCGCCGCCTGGGCGGCCGGACTCGAAGGGGCCGGGCTCGCCGCCGCCGCGCTCGCCCTGCTCGTCCACGCCTGCGCCGCCCTGTCCCGGGCCTCCGCCCACACCCGTACCCGGGCCCCCGCCCCGGCGCCCGCCCGCACACCCGCCCGTACCCCGGCCCGCAGCAGGGCCTGACCCCCGCCGGACCCGTACCCCGACCCGTACCGATCCGTACCCGCCCGTACCGATCCGCCCGCCCGACCCCCTGCCCCACCCCCCGCGCCCGGCCCGTGGAGCCGACGCCACGGGCCGGCCGGCCGGCCGCCAGGCCGCCGCCGGCACCACGGAGCACGAGAACGAGAGCGCTGCGCCCGCAGCGGACCCCGAGAAGGAGAACCGACACATGACCGCCCAACCCACCGCCACCCCCCGTCGGCAGGAAGGGAGCCCGCGATGAGGGTGCTGCTGATCGGAGCCAACGGATACCTCGGCCGCTACGTGGCCGACCGGCTCCTCGCCGACCCCGCCGTCCAGCTCACCGCGCTCGGCCGCGGGGACGACGCCGACGTCCGCTTCGACCTCGCCACCGGCAGCCCGGGGGCGCTCACCCGCTTCCTCGACGCCGTCCACCCCGGGGTCGTGATCAACTGCGCGGGCACCACCCGCGGCGGGGCCCGCGAGCTGACCCGCCACAACACCGTCGCCGTCGCCACCATCTGCGAGTCCCTGCGCCGCAGCGGCTGCGGGGCCCGGCTCGTCCAGCTCGGCTGCGCCGCCGAGTACGGGCCCAGCCAGCCCGGGTCCTCCACGGCCGAGGACGCCGTCCCCAGGCCCGGAGGGCCGTACGGCGTCAGCAAGCTCGCCGCCACCGAGCTGGTCCTCGGCTCCGGGCTCGACGCCGTCGTCCTGCGGGTGTTCTCACCCGTCGGCCCCGGCACCCCCGCCGGCTCCCCCCTCGGCCGGCTCGCCGAGGCCATGCGCCGCGCCATGCAGTCCGGGGACGGCGAGCTCAAGCTCGGCGGGCTCGGGGTGCAGCGGGACTTCGTGGACGTCCGCGACGTGGCCCGGGCCGTGCACGCCGCCTCGCTGTCCGCCGCCCAGGGCGTGGTCAACATCGGCACCGGCCGGGCCGTGCGGCTGCGCGACGCGGCCGCCGTCCTCGCCCGGGTCGCCGGGTACGGCGGCTCCCTCCACGAGCTCGACGCGCCCCCGCAGCACGGCTACGGGGGCCGCGCCCCCGGCCTGGGCGGGATCGGTGCCCAGCGCACCGAGTCGAACTCCGACCAGCTTGCCGCCGCCGTCCCGCCGTCCTTCCCCTACCCGGACGGCTGCGGGGCCTGGCAGCAGGCCGACGTGCGCACCGCCCGCGACCGGCTCGGCTGGCGCCCCCGGATCAACCTGGAGGAGTCCCTGGCCGACATCTGGATGGAGGCCGCGTGTCGCATCTGACCACCCAGGGCGCCCGCCCCGCCGCCACCGGGGCCGGGCGCACGGGATTCGGGGTCCCCGGCTACGCGCACCCGCTGGTCGCCCCGGTGGAATGGGCCGAACTGGCCCGCCCCGGCACCCCCCTGCACTGGGCCGTGCTCAACGTCTCCGACGGCCCGGGGCAGCGGCCCGACCCGCACTGCACGGAGGCCGCGGCCCGGCTCCGCGAGGCCGGCGGCACCGTCCTCGGCCGTCTCGCCATGCGGGACGGCGGGCGGTCCTTCGGGGAGCTGGTCTCCGATGCGCACCGGTTCTGCGACTGGTACAAGGTGGGAGGTTTCTACCTGGCCGGGGTCCCGTCCGGACGCCAGGGGCTGCCGGCGGTCCGCCGGGCCGTGGAGACCCTGCGGACCCTCGGCGCCCCCGGCCGCCCGGTCCGCATCGTGCTCGGGCACGGCACGCACCCGTACCCCGGCTACGCCGAACTCGCCGACCAGCTGGTCACGTTCGCGGGCTCCTGGGCGGACTACCGCTGGTCGCAGGTGGCGGAGTGGACCGCCGACCACCCCCCGGAGAAGTTCTGCCACTTCGTCCACGGGGTGCCCCGCACCCACCTGGAGGAGGCCGTGCGGATCGCCCGCTGGCAGGGGGCCGGGACCATCTGGTTCACGGACCGCTCCGACCGGCACGGAATCGCCGACCCGTGGGCCGCGATGCCCGGGTACTGGGACGAAATCGTCTCGCGGATCGGACCAGGTGTCTCGGAATGAAGAAGGGCGTGGCAGTGTTACGGGACAGAACAACCCCTTAAGTGCTCCCCGCGTCCGCGGGGATGACCCGCTGGAGTCCCCGTGTCGCTGCCACCCCTGGTCGAGCCGGCTGCCGAGCTCACCGTCGACGAGGTCCGCCGGTACTCGCGCCACCTGATCATCCCGGACGTCGGGATGGAGGGCCAGAAGCGCCTGAAGAACGCCAAGGTGCTCTGCGTGGGTGCCGGCGGTCTCGGCTCGCCCGCCCTCATGTACCTGGCCGCCGCCGGCGTCGGCACGCTGGGCATCGTCGAGTTCGACGAGGTCGACGAGTCGAACCTGCAGCGCCAGATCATCCACAGCCAGGCGGACATCGGCCGCTCCAAGGCCGCGTCGGCGCGCGACAGCGTGCTCGGCATCAACCCGTACGTGAACGTGGTCCTGCACGAAGAGCGGCTCGAAGCCGAGAACGTGATGGACATCTTCAGCCAGTACGACCTGATCGTCGACGGCACGGACAACTTCGCGACCCGCTACCTGGTCAACGACGCCTGCGTGCTGCTCAACAAGCCGTACGTCTGGGGCTCGATCTACCGCTTCGACGGCCAGGCCTCGGTCTTCTGGTCCGAGCACGGCCCCTGCTACCGCTGCCTCTACCCGGAGCCCCCGCCGCCGGGCATGGTCCCCTCCTGCGCCGAGGGCGGCGTGCTGGGCGTGCTCTGCGCCTCCATCGGCTCCATCCAGGTCAACGAGGCCATCAAGCTCCTCGCGGGCATCGGCGAGCCGCTGGTCGGCCGCCTGATGATCTACGACGCCCTGGAGATGCAGTACCGCCAGGTCAAGGTCCGCAAGGACCCGAACTGCGCCGTGTGCAGCGAGAACGCCACGGTCACCGAGCTCATCGACTACGAGGCCTTCTGCGGAGTCGTCTCGGAGGAGGCCCAGGAGGCCGCCGCCGGCTCCACGATCACTCCGGCCCAGCTCAAGGAGTGGATCGACGCCGACGAGAAGATCGAGATCATCGACGTCCGCGAGAAGAACGAGTACGAGATCGTCTCGATCCCCGGCGCCAAGCTGATCCCCAAGGGCGAGTTCCTGATGGGCACGGCCCTCCAGGACCTGCCGCAGGACCGCCGGATCGTCCTGCACTGCAAGACGGGCGTCCGCAGCGCCGAGGTGCTCGCCGTGCTGAAGTCCGCGGGCTTCGCGGACGCGGTGCACGTCGGCGGCGGCGTCATCGGCTGGGTCCACCAGATCGAGCCGGAGAAGCCCGTCTACTGAGCCGGGCCGGCCCGCTCTGCCGGGCCGGACCCGCACCGTACGGCCGGAGGGGCCCGTACCGCAGCACGCGGTACGGGCCCCTCCCGCATCCGGATGCGGGAGGGCCCCTCCCGCATCCGGATGCGGGAGCCGGGAAGGGCTCAGCCGCAGACCGTGCCCGTGGCCGGGACCCGGCCGTCGAGCAGGTAGCCGTCCACGGCCTGCTGCACGCAGGCGTTCCCGCTGTTGTACGCCCCGTGGCCCTCGCCCTTGTACGTGAGCTCCACCCCGACCCCGGGGCCGAGCCGCTCCGCCATCTTGCGGGCCCCCTCGTACGGGGTGGCCGGGTCGCCGGTGTTGCCGATCACCAGGATCGGGGCCGCCCCGGGGGCGCTGACGTCGGGGGTCGCCCAGGCCCCGGCCACCGGCCAGGCGGTGCAGCCCATCAGCCCCCAGCCGAGGAACTCCCCGAAGACCGCCGAGGCGGCCCGGAAGCGCGGCAGCTTCTGCCGGGTCTGCGCGAGGTCGTAGCGCTCCTTGGAGTCGGCGCAGTTGATGGCGGTGTTGGCGGCGCCGATATTGCTGTACGTACCGTCCTGGTTGCGGCCGTTCATGGCGTCCGAGAGGGCCAGCAGCAGGGCGCCCTGGCCGCCGTCGGCCTCGTCGAGGCCCTGTTCCAGCAGGGGCCAGAACTCCTTCGAGTACAGGGCCTGCGCGATGCCGTTGGTGGCGGCGGTCTCGGTGAGCTCGCGGTCGCCGCTGCCGGGGATGGCCTTGACCCGCAGCCGCTTCTGGAGGGCGACGATGCCCGCCTCCACCTCCTCGGCCGTGGATCCCGGCAGCAGGCACTCGTCCCCGCGGTCCACGCAGTCCTGCGCGAAGTTGCCGAGGGCCAGCTGGAAGCCCTTGGCCTGCCCGAGGGAGCTCTCCTCGGCGGTCTTGGTGGGGTCCACGACCGCGTCGAACACGGCCCGGCCCACCGAGCCGGGGAAGAGGTGGGCGTAGACCCCGCCGAGCTCGGTGCCGTAGGAGATCCCGAAGTAGTGAAGCTGCTCGTCGCGCAGGGAGGCGCGGATCCGGTCCAGGTCGCGGGCCGCGCTGGTGGTGCCGACGTACGGCAGGACCGCGCCGGAGTTCTTCTCGCAGGCCGCCGCGTACCGCTTGATCGCGTCGACGTACTCCTTCTCCTCCAGCGGGGTCTCCGGGGAGCCGTCGCCCTGGTAGTACACGTCGAGCTGGCGGTCGTCCTCGCAGCGGACGGTGGCGCTGCGGCCCACCCCGCGGGGGTCGAAGCTGACCAGGTCGTAGCGCTGGCGCAGCCGCTGGTAGTCCTTCGCGGCGCCGGGGAGGGTGGCGACCCCGGAGCCGCCGGGACCGCCGAAGTTGAAGACGAGGGAGCCGATCCGCTTCCCCTGGTCGAGGGCGCGGGCGCGGATCAGGGCCAGTTCGATGGTCCCGGAGCCGGGGTCGTCGTAGTCGAGGGGCACGTCGAGCCCCGCGCACTCCCACTCGGGGCCCGGCGGGGGGCCGCTGCCCTCGGCCGCCGAGGGCGCGGGGCAGGAGTCCCACTTCAGTTCCGGCGCCGCGGACGGCGATGATCCGGAACCGGAGCCGGAGCACCCGGCGAGGCCCAGCAGGACCGCGGCCCCGGTGGTGACGGCGGCGGCGCGCAGCCCGGCGGAGATCGTCATGCGCTCCATCCTGGGGCGGCGCGCCGGGGCGCGCCCGCCCGGTGCCCCATGCGGGTGGCCCGCGGGTCCCGGCCCTGCGGCAGGGGGTGGGGAAGCGGCGGGCGGCCCGCGGTCAGGCGGCGGGCAGCAGCCCGTCGGCGGCGGCGCGCCCGGTGGCGATGCAGGCGGCCACGCCCACGCCCTCGTACGCCGCCCCGCAGACGGCGATCCCCGGCAGCTCGGCGACCGCCTCGCGGATCCGCCCGACCCGCTCCCGGTGGCCCACGCCGTACTGGGGCAGGGCGCGGTCCCAGCGGGTGACGCGGGTGGCGACGGGTTCGCCGAGGGGGCCGACGGCGCGGTGCAGTTCGGCGGTCACGGTCCGGACGAGCTGCCGGTCGGGGCGGTCGAGGAGCTCCTCCTCGCCGATCCGCCCGACGGAGGCGCGCAGGACGAACAGGCCGGGGGCGGCCTCGTCGAGCCAGCCCCACTTGTTGGAGAGGAAGGAGGCGGCCTTGAGGGTGTGCCCGTCGGCGGGCGGGACGAGGAAGCCGTTGCCCGAGGGCAGGAAGTGGGCCCGGTCCCGGGAGAAGGCCATGGTGACCACGGCCGTGGAGGCGTGCGGGATCGCGGCCAGCTCCTCCTGGGCGGCGGGGGAGTGCGGGCGCAGCAGTTCGGCCGCGGCGAAGGCGGGTACGGCCAGGACCACCCCGTCGGCCTCCAGGGTCAGCGGGCCGTCGGCGGTGAGGGCGCAGATCCGCCAGCGGCCGCCGGGGGTGAGGTGCAGGGAGCGGGCCGTGGTGCCGGTGAGGAAGCGGGCCCCGGAGGCGGCGGCGACGGCCCGGGGCAGCCGCTCGGTGCCCCCGCGCAGGCCCTGGACGGCCGCGGCGGCCGGGCGGGGGGCGCCGGTGGTGCGCATCCGGCGCAGGGCCGGGAGGAGCGGTCCGCCGCGGGCGGCGAGGGCGGCGATCCGGGGCAGGGCGGCCTGGAGGGAGAGCCGGTCGGCGCGGCCGGCGTAGATCCCGCCGAGGAGCGGTTCGACCAGCCGGTCCACGGCCTCCTGCCCGAAGCGGCCGCCGAGGTACTCGGCGACGGAGCAGTCCTCCGTGACGGGCGGGGCCTCGACGCCCTCCTCGGCGCAGAGCCGGGCGGCGCCCGCGGGGGAGAGCAGCCCGGTGCCGGTGAGGGCGGCCGGTTCGGCCGGGATGCCCATGACGTGCCCGGCGGGCAGCGGGCGCAGGGCGCCGCCGGTCCAGACGGTGGTGGGGGCCTCGGCCGGATCGCACAGGGCGCCGCCGAGGCCGACGGCGGTGGCGAGTTCCACGGCCTCGGGCCGCAGGGCCATCAGCGATTCGGCGCCCTCGTCCACGGCGGCCCCGGCGACCGTGCCGGTGCGGAGCTTGCCGCCGACGCGGGCCCCGCTCTCCAGCACGGTGACGTCCGCGGCGCCCCGCAGCTGCCAGGCCGCGGCCAGCCCGCTGATTCCGCCTCCGACGACCACCACTGCACGCATGTCTCTGCTCTCCCTGGAGGGATAAGTTCCCGAAATGAACATATGGGGTGGGGGTCCGCTATGTCCTCGTGCTTTCGGTCAGAGCCCGGACCTCTTCCGGGTACGGGAAGCTGCCCGGCCGGTACGCGCAGGCCGGGTCCGCGGCCAGCAGGTCGCCGGTGGCCCCGTACGCCCGCGAGCGCGAGCCCCCGCACACCGCCTTGTACTCGCACTCCCCGCACTTCCCCCGCAGCAGTTCCGGCCGGCGCAGCTGCGTGAACAGCGCCGAGCCCCGGTAGACCTCCGTCAGCGGGTGGCCCTGCACGTTGCCCGCCGACACCGGCAGGAAGCCGCTGGGGTGCACCTCCCCGGTGTGCGAGACGAAGACGAACCCGCGGCCCGAGGACACGTCCATCGGCGGCCGCCGCACCGCCCGCCGCGCCCCGGCGTCCAGGCCCAGCTCCGCGGCCCGCTCCGACAGCCGCGCGTACAGCGGGCCGAGCGCCGGCCGCTCGCCCCTCGCGTCGAGGACGGTCCGCTGGAGGGCCACCCGCCGGAAGTGGTGCCCCTCCGTGGTCTTGGCGGCCATCACGGCCCCGCAGTCGTACAGGAAGTGCAGGACGTCCTCGGTCTCCGCGGCCGTCGGTGCGGCCAGCCGGCTGCCCCGCCCGGTCGGCACCAGCAGGAAGCCCGACCACAGCATCGCCCCCTCGCGGCGCACGAGGGCCGCGATATCCGCGAGGTCGGCCATCGTGGACCGGGTCACGGTCGTGTTGACCTGCACCTTCAGCCCCAGCTCCCGGGCCGTCCGCCAGGCGTCCAGGGTCCACTCGAAGACCCCGGGCACCCCGCGGAAGGCGTCGTGGAGCCCGGCCGTCGAACCGTCCAGGGACAGCGACAGGGCCACCGCGCCCGCCTCGCGCACGGCCGCGAGGTGCGTACGGGTCAGGGTCGGCGTACCCGAGGGGGACACCGCGATCCGCAGGCCCAGCCCCGTCCCGTACGCGATCAGTTCGGCCAGGTCGGGCCGCTGGAAGGGGTCGCCGCCGGTGATCACGAACAGCGGGCCCGGCCGCCCGAAGGCCGCCACCTGGTCCATCACCCGCCGGGCCGCCGCCCCGTCCAGCTCCCCGGGGTGCCGGGCGGTCTGCGCCTCGGCCCGGCAGTGCAGGCAGGCCAGCGGACAGGCCCGGGTGGCCTCCCAGATCACCAGGAACGGCCGCTCCGCGGTGTCGTGCCGCGGCCGCCGCACCACTGCCGCGGGCCGCACCCGGCTCACGAGGCCTTCTCCCAGCCCCGGCGCTGCGGCCGGGCGGCCTGCTGGGAGGGGTCGCGCCGCCGGTAGACCACGTACGGGCGGAACAGGTAGCCGAGCGGGGCCGAGAACGCGTGCACCAGCCGCGAGTACGGGACCAGTGCGAAGAGCGTGAACCCGAAGAGGACGTGCAGCTTGAAGGCGAGGGGCGCCCCGGCCATCAGGTGGTAGTCGGGCTGGAGCGTGAACAGGCTCCGGAACCACGGGGAGATGCCCTCGCGGTAGTTGTACCCGCCCGTCGCCCCGGTGGAGTTGAGGACGGTGGCCGTCAGCCCGAGCACGAGTGCGCCGAGCAGGAAGGTGTACATCAGGTGGTCGCTGCGCAGGGTCGCCCGGCGCACGGCGGGCACGGAGAAGCGCCGGTACACCAGCACCCCGATGCCCGCGGCCGCCGCCACCCCGGCCACCGCGCCCGTCGAGACCGCCATCAGGTGGTACGCGTGGTCGCTGAGCCCCACCGCGTCCGTCCACCCCCTCGGCACCAGCAGGCCCACCACGTGCCCCAGGACCACGAAGAGCATCCCGAAGTGGAAGAGCGGCGAGCCGATCCGCAGCAGCCGCGACTCGTGCACCTGCGACGAGTGCGTGGTCCAGCCGAACCGGTCGTAGCGGGCCCGCCAGCAGGTCCCGGCGACCAGCAGCACGACGGAGACGTACGGCAGCACGCCCCACAGGAGGAGGTCCATCAGGCAGACGCCCTTTCGGGAACGGCCGGCCAGGGCAGGTCGGCGGTCAGCGGCGGCCGGGCGGCCGGCGGGCCGCCCGCGCCCGGGAAGTCGGCCGGCGGCTCGATGCCCGGCCCGAAGGGCTCCAGCGGCGAGCCCGCGCCCACCAGCTCCTGCGGGGGCCCGCTGCGGGCCAGCGCCCTCGCCTCCGCCTTCGTCCCGGGCGAGGCCCCGGGCAGGGTGGTGCACACCGCCCGCAGCACGCCGGCGTACGGGCTGCCCGCCTCGGCCAGCGCGAGGCGCAGCAGCTCCAGCCCGGCCCGGTGCTCCTGGAGCAGCTCGGTGCCGGCCTCCTCGCGCAGGGCGGCGAACTCCAGGGCCGCGGGCAGGAAGTCGGGCAGCTCCTCGCCCGCGTACTCCAGCCCGAAGTCCCGGTAGATCCGCTTGATGCGCACCAGCGACAGGCCGCGCCGGCGGGTGTCCCCGTCGGTCCACCAGGTCAGGTACAGGCAGCGGCGGTTGCGGGTGTCGAAGGTCTCGGTGTACCGCTCGCACAGCGCCAGCGGGCTCTCGCCCTCGGCCCCGTCGAGGAAGGGGCCGAGCAGTGCGGCCGGTTCGGCGGGCGCCCCGGCGAGGGCCGCACGGAGCCGGGGGAGCTCGTCGTGGAAGCGCTCGCCCGGGTACTGGAGCACGCAGCCGGCGACCAGGCGGACCAGGGCATCGGGGCTCATCTGTTCTCCGGCGCTCACGCGCTCCTCCTCGTCGGGCTCAGGTTGAGCAGTACGCGCGACCCCGGTTCCCCGGCCGTCGCGGGCCCCGCGACCGGGCAGGCCGTGTCCGGGCCGCCGCCTGCCGCTTCCAGCGGATGGGACTGCGCGAGGGCGTCCGCGTCGGCGCGGGCCGCGCTCGGCACCACGAACCGGTCCTCGAGCTTGGCGACGGCCAGCAGCCGGAACATGTCCTCCAGTTCGGCGCCCGTCAGCCCCACCGCCCGCGCGATGCCCTCCTCGCGCTCCTCGCCGAGGTTCACCCGCCGCATGTAGGCGCGCATCGCCGCCATCCGCCGCAGCACGGCCTCCACCGGGTAGGTGTCGCCCGCGGTCAGCACCTGCGCGAGGTACTCGACCGGGATCCGCAGGGCCTCCACCGCCCCGAAGAGGTTCCCGGCGTCCTCCCCGTCGCTGCCCGTGGCGGCGACCGCCTCGACCACCGGGGAGAGCGGGGGCACGTACCAGACCATCGGCATGGTCCGGTACTCCGGGTGCAGGGGCAGCGCCACCTGGTACGTGGCGATCAGGTCGTACACCGGGGAGCGCCGGGCCGCCTCCAGCCACTCCTCGCTGATCCCCGAGGCGCGGGCCGCGGCGGCCACCGCCGGGTCCTGCGGGTCGAGGAAGCACTCCAGCTGGGCGGGGTACAGGTCGTGCTCGTCCGCCACGGCCGCCGCCCCGGCGACCCGGTCGGCGTCGTAGAGCATCACGCCCAGGTACCGCATCCGGCCCACGCAGGTCTCCGAGCAGACCGTCGGCATCCCGACCTCGATCCGCGGGAAGCAGAACGTGCACTTCTCGGCCTTGCCGGTGGCGTGGTTGAAGTAGACCTTCTTGTACGGGCAGCCCGTCACGCACATCCGCCAGCCGCGGCAGGCGTCCTGGTCGACCAGGACGATCCCGTCCTCCTCCCGCTTGTACATGGCCCCGGAGGGGCAGGAGGAGACGCACGCCGGGTTGAGGCAGTGCTCGCAGATCCGCGGCAGGTAGAACATGAAGCTCTGCTCGAACTCGAAGCGGATCCGCTCGCCCACCTCGTCGCGGATCTTCTCGACCACCGGGTCCTTGACCGCGTGCTCGGGGGCCCCGCCGAGGTTGTCGTCCCAGTTCGGGCCCCACTCGATCCTGTCGACCGGCTCGCCGGTGACCTGGGAGACCGGCCGGGCCGTGGGCAGGTCCTCGCCCGCCGGGGCCTCGGTCAGGTTCTTGTACTCGTACGTCCAGGGCTGGTAGTAGTCCGCGATCTCCGGCAGGTCCGGATTGGCGAAGATCTTCCCGAGCCTGGCGAGCCGGCCGCCCGCCTTCAGGCGCAGCCGCCCGGAGCGGGTCCGCTCCCAGCCGCCCCTCCACCTCTCCTGGTCCTCCCAGCGGCGGGGGTAGCCCTGGCCCGGGAGGGTCTCCACGTTGTTGAACCAGACGTACTCGGTGCCCCGCCGGTTGGTCCACGCCTGCTTGCAGGTGACCGAACAGGTGTGGCAGCCGATGCACTTGTCGAGGTTCATGACCATCGCGATCTGTGCCATGACGCGCATCGGATCAGAACTCCACCTTCTGCGAGCGGCGGCGGATGACCGTCACCTCGTCGCGCTGGTTGCCGGTCGGGCCGAGGTAGTTGAAGGCCCAGGTCAGCTGGGCGTAACCGCCCACGAGGTGCGTGGGCTTGAGCATCACGCGGGTCAGGGAGTTGTGGATGCCGCCGCGGCGGCCCGTCTTCTCCGTCTTCGGGACGCCGACCGTGCGCTCCTGCGCGTGGTTCATGTAGACCGTGCCGGGCGGCATCTTGTGGGAGACGATCGCGCGGGCGGTGACCACGCCGTTGCGGTTGACCGCCTCGATCCAGTCGTTGTCCGCGACGCCGATCGCCGCGGCGTCCTGCGGGGACATCCACACCGTCTGGCCGCCCCGGCCGAGCGTCATCATGTACAGGTTGTCCTGGTACTGGCTGTGGATGGCCCACTTGTTGTGCGGGGTCAGGTACCGCACCGCCACCGTCTTCTCGTCGACGCGGCCCAACTCCGGCTCCCCGTACAGCCGGTGCATGTCCAGCGGCGGCTTGTACACCGGCAGGGACTCGCCCACCTCGTGCAGCCAGTCGTGGTCGAGGAAGAAGTGCTGGCGGCCGGTGAGGGTGTGCCAGGGCTTCAGGTGCTCGGTGTTGACCGTGAAGGCCGTGTACCGGCGGCCGCCCGCCTCCGAACCCGACCACTCCGGCGAGGTGATCACCGGCACCGGGCGGGCCTGCGTGTCCGCGAACGTGATCCGCTTGCCCTCGGCCTCGGCCGCCAGATGGGCCATGTGCGTGCCCACCTGCTTCTCCAGGGTCTCGAACCCCTGCACGGCCAGCCGGCCGTTGCTGGTGCCCGACAGCGACAGGATCGCCTCGCAGGCCCGCTGCGCGGTGTCCAGGCGCGGCCGCCCGTCGGCGGGCCCGCCGCGCACCGTGCCGTTCTTCGCCGCCAGGTACGCGACCTCCTCGGCCACGTCGTACGTGACCGCCTTGGTCGTCACGCCGAGCCGGTCCACCAGCGGGCCCAGCGCGGCGAACTTCTCGCCCACCGCCCCGTAGTCCCGCTCGACCACGGTCAGGTTGTACATGGTCCGGCCCGGCACGGGCTCGCACTCGCCCTTCGACCAGTCCAGCGCCACCCCGCCGGGCTGCGCCATCTCCCCGCCCGCGGTGTCGTGCTGGAGCGCGGTCGCCACCAGGTCCCTGCGGACGCCCAGGTGCTCCTGCGCCAGCTCGCCGAAGCGGCGGGCGATGGCGAGGAAGGCGTCGTAGTCGGAGCGGGCCTGCCAGGGCGGGTCCACCGCCGGGGTGAAGGCGTGCAGGAAGGGGTGCATGTCCGTGGACGACAGGTCGTGCTTCTCGTACCAGGTGGCCGCCGGCAGGACCACGTCCGACAGCAGGGTCGTGGACGTCATCCGGAAGTCCATGCTCATCAGCAGGTCGAGCTTGCCCTCCACGTCCTCCTCCCGCCAGGCCACGTCCCTCGGGGAGCAGCGCGGCCCGTCCTCCGGGAGGCTGGAGTGCGTGCCCAGGAGGTGCTTGAGGAAGTACTCGTTGCCCTTGGAGCTGGAGCCGAGCAGGTTCGCGCGCCACACGTTCAGCACCCGCGGCCAGTTCCCCGGCGCGTCCGGGTCCTCGCCCGCGAAGCCCAGCTCCCCGCTCTTGAGCTGCCGCACGGCCTCCGCCACCGGGTCCCCGGCCTCCCCCAGCTCCAGCGGGTTGCGGTCGAAGGTCGGGTACGAGGGCATCCAGCCCATCCGCGCCGAGGCCGCCAGGCAGTCCGCGCCGGACATCCCGTCGAACGCGCCCGCGCCCAGCGGGGAGGCCAGCGCCTGCGCGGGCAGCGTGTCGTAGCGCCACTGGTCGGTGTGCAGGTAGAACCAGGCCGCGCCGATCATCTGCCGGGGCGGGCGCGACCAGTCGGAGGCCGCGGCCAGGGTGGCCCAGCCGGTGACCGGGCGGCACTTCTCCTGGCCGACGTAGTGGCCCCAGCCGCCGCCGTTGCGGCCCTGGCAGCCGGTCAGGGTCAGCAGGGCCAGGAAGGACCGGTAGATGGTCTCCGAGTGGAACCAGTGGTTCGTACCGGCGCCCATCAGGATCATGCAGCGGCCCTGCGACTTCTCCGCGGTGTCCGCGAACTCCCGTGCCACCCGCGCCGCCTGGGCCGCGGGCACCGAGGTCAGGGACTCCTGCCAGGCCGGGGTGCCGGGACAGTCCGCGTCCTCGTACGAGGAGGGCCACTCGCCCGGCAGGCCCGGCCGGCCCACCCCGTACTGGGCCAGCATCAGGTCGAACACCGTGGTGACCAGCCGGCCGCCGAGCCGCCGCACCGGCACCCCGCGGCGGACCGTGTCCCGGCCGGCGCCTTCGCCCGCTCCGCCCGCTCCGGCTTCTTCGAAGCGCGGCAGCACGATCTCCGCGCTCTCGCCGCCCTCCTCGCCGAGCAGCGTCAGGCGGGGGACCGTGGAGCCCAGGTCGAGGTTCCAGTCGGGGGTCCCGGAGCTGCCCCAGCGGTGCCCGAGGGTGCCGTTCGGGACCACGGGCTCCCCCGTGGCGTCGTCCACGAGGACCGTCTTCCACTGCGCGTTCTCGGTGTCCTGCCCGAGATCGGCGGCGGTCACGAACTTGCCCGGGACCAGGCCCTGTCCGGTCTCCGTCAGCGACACCAGGAACGGCAGGTCGGTGTACTTGCGCACGTAGTCCGCGAAGAAGGGGGTCTCCCGCTCCACGAAGAACTCCCGCAGGATCACGTGCCCCATCGCCAGGGCCAGCGCCCCGTCCGTACCGGGGTGCGGGTGCATCCACTCGTCGGCGAACTTGGTGTTGTCGGCGTAGTCGGGGGAGACGGCGACGACCTTCTGGCCGCGGTAGCGGGCCTCGGCCATCCAGTGGGCGTCCGGGGTGCGGGTGACGGGGACGTTGGAGCCCCACATCACCAGGTACGCCGCATCCCACCAGTCCCCGGACTCGGGTACGTCGGTCTGGTCGCCGAACACCTGCGGCGAGGCCACCGGCAGGTCCGCGTACCAGTCGTAGAAGCTCAGCATCGGCGCGCCGATGAGGGAGTGGAAGCGGGCCCCCGCCGCGTGCGAGGCCATCGACATCGCGGGGATCGGGGAGAAGCCCGCCACCCGGTCGGGGCCGTGCTCGCGGATCGTGTGCACGTGCGCCGCGGCGACGATCTCCACGGCCTCCGCCCAGTCCGCCCGCACCAGCCCGCCCTTGCCGCGGGCCCGCTGGTAGCGGCGGCGGCGCTCCGGGTCCTGCTGGATGTCCGCCCAGGCCGCCACCGGGTCCCCGAGCCGCGCCTTCGCCTCCCGGTACACCTCCAGCAGCGCGCCGCGCACGTACGGGTAGCGCACACGCGTGGGGGAGTAGCTGTACCAGGAGAAGGAGGCGCCCCGCGGGCAGCCGCGGGGCTCGTACTCGGGGCGGTCGGGTCCCACGGAAGGGTAGTCGGTCGCCTGGGTCTCCCAGGTGATCACCCCGTCCTTGACGAAGACCTTCCAGCGGCAGGAGCCGGTGCAGTTGACCCCGTGCGTCGAGTGGACGACCTTGTCGTGGCTCCAGCGGTCCCGGTAGAAGGCCTCCGCGGCCCGCCCCCCGGTGCGGTGCACCTCGCGCAGATCGCCGGACACCTCGGCGCGGGTGAAGAAACTCCCCGCCCTCAGAAGGGAATCCGCGGCTCCCGCGACGGCCTGGTTCTCCTGCACAGCATCCTCCAGAAAAGAAACCCACATCGACCGTACGCCGCCGGAATTCGCCGGTCCGGTGACAAAGGTCCCGATGCGGGGTGACCAACTGCCGGAGTTTCGGGGGCCCTGCGGATGACACCCTGGAAGGCGGCCGCAACCGGCCGCGGTCGGCAAATACCGCGCCTGAATGCCTATTTGGCGGTCCGGGGAATTCACTGGTCCCGCGGTCCCGGGAATGCGCGGCCCGGGAAATCCTGTACGGCGGTCCGGGGAATTCCGGATCCGGGAAGGAGCCCGTACATGGGCAGGAAGACCGGGTGGCTGCCCGACCAGCACGGCGCGTGGGCGATGCTCGCGGTGCCCTTCCTCGCGGGCGTCCTCCTCGCCACCCCGCGGTGGCTCGACGTCCCCCTGTTCGCGGCCTGGATCTGCGGGTACGTCGCCGTCTACCACGGCCAGCAGTGGCTGCGGCTGCGCCGGGCCTCGCGCAACCCCCGCGCCGCCGGCCGGCACGTGCGCCCCGGGCTCGCCTCCGGCGCCGCCTTCACCGCCCTCGCGCTGCCGCTCGCCCTGGCGGAGCCGCTGCTCCCGGCCGCCGCGCTGGCCGCGGCCCCCTTCGTCGCCGTGAACACGTACCACGCCCGGCTCAACCGGGAGCGGGACCTCGTCAACGGGCTCGTCGCGGTGGTGCCCGCCTGCGGGATGCTCGTGGTGGCCTGCCTGCTCGGCGGCGGCACCGCAGCCGGGTCCTGGCGCCCGGCACTGGCCTGCCTGCTGTACTTCGCGGGCACGGTCCCGTACGTGAAGACGATGATCCGGGAGCGGAACTCGCACGCGTACCGCCGCGCCTCCGCCGGCTACCACGCCCTCGCCCTGGCCGCGGCCGCCTCGCTGAACCCGTGGCTCGCCCTGCCCTTCGCCGGCTACCTCGCGCGGGCGGTGCTGCTGCCGGGCCGGGGGGTGAAGGTCGCCGTGGTCGGCGCCGTGGAGCTCGCGGGCTCGGCGGCCCTGCTCGCCACGCTGCTCGCGGTGTTCTGAGCGGGCGGGACCGGACCGCGGGGTGCCCTCCCCGCGGCCCGGCGGCCCCGTACCCCTACAGGGCTTCCTTGCGGGTCAGGTGGTTGAAGGACAGCCAGCCGGGCAGCACCGGCAGCCAGAAGGTCATCAGCCGGAACAGCAGGACCGCCGACAGCGCGATCTCCTTGTCCAGCCCGACCAGCACCAGACCGGCCGTCAGCGTGGTCTCCACGGCGCCGATGCCGCCGGGGGTCGGCGCGGCCGAACCCAGGGCGTTGCCCGCGAGGAAGACCACCGCGATGCTCGCGTAGCTGATGTCGCTGCCGCCGCCGAAGGCCCGGATCGAGGCGTCCAGGCACATCACGAAGCAGCCCGTCAGCAGCAGCATCCCGCCGATGCCGGTGAGCAGCTTGCGGGGCCGCTGGAGCACGTCCAGCATGCGCGGCACCACGCCCGCGAACAGCGCCCGTACGCGCGTGGAGACGAACTTCCGCAGGAACGGCACCGCCGTGACCACCAGCACCAGCACGGCCACCGTGAGCAGACCGGCGATGACCGTCCGGGACGGGGTCATCTCGGCGGTCTTCTCCGTCCCCGTCAGATAGCCGAAGGCCAGCAGCAGCAGCACGTGGCTGGCCAGCCCGAACAGCTGCGAGGCGCCCACGCTGGCCACCGCCAGCCCCGGCCGCACCCCCGCCTTCTGCAGGAAGCGCGTGTTCAGCGCCACGCCGCCGATCGCCGCCGGCGCCACCAGCTTCACGAACGACCCGGCGACCTGCGCCACCACCGTCCGCAGGAACGGCACCCGCTCCGGTACGAAGCCCAGCAGGCTCATCGCCGCGGCGAAGTAGCTGAGCGCCGAGAACGCCATCGCGGCCGCCACCCAGCCCCACTGCGCCTCGCCGATGACCTTGGCGAAGTCGATGTGGGTGAACTGCGAGAGCAGGAAGTACGCGGCGAAGGCCCCGGCGATGATGCTGACGAGGGTCCGCGGCCGGATCCGCTCCAGGCGGGCCGGCTCCACCGGCGCCTGCGGGCGGATCAGCAGCACCTGCTTGCGGATCTGGCTGAGCAGGTCCTCCTCGCGGGCCTCGTCCAGGGCCACGTCGAGGGCCCGCTTCTCCGCCTTGCGCTCGGCCTTCTCCGTCTTCCCGGAGGCCTTGCCCGCCACGGCCGGCTGGGCCCCGGCCGCCGCCCCGGCCCCCGCCCCCGCGGCCTCGGCGGCCTCGCGGGCCTCCTTGGCCGCGGCCGAGGCCGCGAGCACGGCGTCCCGCTCCCGCTGCGAGCGCTCCCGCGCCAGCCGGCGCAGGGTGGCCCGGGTCGAGCGGCTCAGCGCGATCGGCTGGAGCATCGGCAGGCAGTCCGCGACCGCGTCCCCGCCGAGCACCGCCACCGCCGCGGCCACGGAGCGCTCGGCGCCCACCCGCAGCCCGAGGGTGGTCAGCAGCTGCGCGATGTCCATCCGCAGGACGAGGTCGCCCGCGGCGATCTCACCGCCGCGCAGGTCGGTCAGGATCACCTTGCCGGAACGATCCACCACCAACGCGTCCCCGGTGAGCCTGCGGTGCGCGATCCGCCGCGACTGCAGGGCCTTGACCTGCCGCCACGCGCCCCGGGCCAGCTCGTCGGTGATCTCCTCGTCCGGCAGCGCGTCCAGGGTCCGGCCGCCCAGGTGCTCGTACACGAGCATGACGGCGTCCGGGCCGAGCTCGGAGGTCGCGATCAGCTTGGGGGCGTTGGCCCCGGCCGCGATGGCCGCGTACGCGAGGAGGGCCTCCTGCTCCAGGGCCTGGCGCAGCGACTGGAGGCTGCGGCGGGTGGTGATCCCGCGCAGGGTCAGCCGCCGCCACACCCGGTAGAAGAAGCCCTGGGCCTGCTGCTCGCGGTCGACGACCGTCACGTCGAGCGGCGGGCCCTCCTCCAGGGTGACGAGGTAGCGGCGGCCGCGGTCGCTGTGCTCGGAGTACTCCGGGCCCTCCTCGGCGCGCATCGCGGACACCGGCTGGAAGCCGACGCGGCGCAGTCCGGCGAGGAGGTTCTGGCCGGTGGGCCGGACGTTCGGGGAGCCGACGGCGTACAGGGTCGCGTACGCGACGGTCCAGCCGATCAGCACGGTCAGGATGATCGAGAACGGGGTCGTGTAGCCGCCCACCAGCATCGCCAGCGCGTCGAGCAGCAGCACCACCCACAGGGCGACCCGCCAGCGCGGCCGTCTCGTCATCCCCACCGCGGTCATGTACGCGATGACCGGCGCGAGGTAGCCGTGGACGGGGTCCGTCAGGGCCTCGCCGATGCCCTGCGGGCGGGTCAGGGCGTCCGCGATGGTGTCCGGGGCGCCGCGCGCCACCCACAGGTCGGTGGCGAGGGTCACCCCGTGGGCGAGGACCGCGGCGAGCACGCCGTCCGCGATCCGCAGCCCGTCGCGCTTGATCAGCCGTTCGATCGCGAAGGCGACCGGGACCAGCAGCACGGCGATGCTGGAGACCAGGCCCGCGATGCGGACCAGCAGGTCGGGGGCCTGCCCGGTGCCCTCCGTGATGTCCTTCTCCAGGCCCGCGGTGGTGCTGTGGGCGAAGGCGGCGATCCCGAGGAGCACCGCGATGCCGAGGATGCCGGCGAGGACGCGGACCAGGTCGGAGGGGCGGTGCACGCGGGCGGCGAGCAGCGGTTCGTCGACCTCGACGGGCTCGGCGAGGCCGTCCCCGGAGGCTTCGGCGGGTACGGGTACGGGCGCGGGCGCGCGCGCGGGTGTGGCCGCGGGCACGGCGGGCCCGGGCCCGTCGCCGGGTCCGCCCGGACCGGCCTGCGCGTCAGGCGCCCCGGCGCCGTCCGCGCTGTCCGGAGGGCTCACACCCTGCTCCTTCTCCGTAGCCTTCGCTTCTTGATCTCGTATCACCAGTCACCGCCCGGAAGATGGTGGCACGGACCGGCCCCGCGGGCTGCCATCAGGGTGCGGTGTCGGTGCCGTAGGGCAGCATGGGCCGGATGAGCGAGCAGCCGCTGCCCGAGCTCCCCGCGTACGCGGAGCGGGTACTGGAGGTGGCCGAGCGGATTCCGCCCGGCCGGGTGATGACGTACGGGGACGTCGCCGAATGGCTCGGCGAGGGCGGCCCCCGCCAGGTCGGACGGGTCATGGCCCTCTACGGCGGCGCGGTGCCCTGGTGGCGGGTGGTGCGGTCCGACGGGGTGCTGCTGCCCGGCAGCGAGCCGCGGGCCCTGGAGCACTACCGCGCCGAGGCCACCCCGCTGCGCGAGGCACCGCGGACCCCCGGCTCCACCCGGACCCTGCCGAAACTCGACATGGGGCGGGCGCGCTGGGACGGCCGGTCCGGCGGATCCGGCGCAGAGGGCGCGCCCGGCCGGGACCCGTACGCGCAGCAGGGGCGGCCGGACCCGCGCCCCGGGTTTGACGAACCTCACACCTGACCTCACACCTGACAGCTTCGGCCATGCCGGAGCGGTACGGGGGCTCGTACGCCCGTACGGGGGACGCGCGCAGAAGCCGGGGAGCGCTGCGCGGCGCCGCCGTTTTGGCGTAGCGTCTTCACTTCCCCCCGGCGCCGCTCCCGCGAGCGGCACCGCCAGCGCAGCCAGCACATCCACCAGCAGGGACCGGCGATCCACGTGAGCTCCTCCCCTTCCGGCCGTCGAACGCGGACCCGTGACGCGTACCGACTGGTGCGTACCGGGCCGGGGCAGGTGGATCCTCCTGTACTGGACGCAGCCCAGCAGGCGGTGGTTGACCACACCGGCGCACCGATGCTCGTCCTCGCCGGACCCGGCACCGGCAAGACCACCACGCTCGTCGAGGCCGTCGCCGCCCGCGTCGAGGCCGGCACCGACCCCGACCGGATCCTCGTCCTCACCTTCGGCCGCAAGGCCGCCGTGGAACTGCGCGACCGCACCGCCCTGCGGCTCGGCGGCGCCCGCGCCCCGCAGGCCACCACCTTCCACTCCTTCTGCTACGCCCTCGTCCGCGCCCACCAGGACGCCGACCTGTTCACCGAACCGCTGCGGCTGCTGTCCGGACCCGAGCAGGACGTCACCGTCCGCGAGCTCCTCGACGGGCAGCGCGAGCTCGGCGGCATCCGCTGGCCCGACGACCTGCGCGCCTGCCTGACCACCCGCGGATTCGCCGACGAGGTGCGGGCCGTACTCGCCCGCAGCCGGGAGCTCGGCCTGTCCCCGCAGGCCCTCGGCGAGTTCGCGGCGCGCACCGGGCGGCCCGACTGGGGGGCCGCCGCCGCCTTCCTCGCCGAGTACCTCGACGTGCTCGACCTCTCCGGCACGCTCGACTACGCCGAGCTGGTCCACCGGGCCGTCCTGCTCGCCGAACGGCCCGGGACCCGCCTGTGGTCCCGCTACGACGCCGTCTTCGTCGACGAGTACCAGGACACCGACGCCGCACAGGTCCGGCTCCTCAAGGCCCTCGGCTGCCGCGACACCATCGCCTTCGGCGACCCCGACCAGTCGATCTACGCCTTCCGCGGCGCCGACGTGGGCGGCATCCTGGGCTTCCCCGACGCCTTCCCCGGCGCAGCCGTCCGCGTCCTCGGCACCTCCCGCCGCTCCGCCGCCGCCGTCCTCGCCGCCACCCGCCTCCTCACCACCCGCATGCCGGTCCCGCGGCTGCCCGCCGCCGCCGTCCGCGCCCACCGCGAACTCACCCCCACCCGCCCCGGCGGCCGCGTCGAGGCGTACACCTACCCGACGGCCGGGGCCGAACTCGACAACATCGCCGACCTCCTGCGCCGCGCCCACCTGGAGGAGGGCGTGCCCTGGCAGGAGATGGCCGTCCTGGTCCGCGCCGGCGGCCGCACCCTGCCCGCGGTCCGCCGCGCCCTGATCTCCGCGGGCGTCCCCGTCGCCACGGACGGCGCCGACATCCCCCTGCGCCACGAACCGGCCGTCTCCCCCCTCCTCACCGCCCTCCGCACCACCGCCCACGCCGCCACCGGCCACCCGCTGCCGGCCCCGGAGGGGGGCGGGGGGCCGGGCGCCGACGCGGGTGCGGATGCGCGTACGGGCGTGGATGCCGATGCGGAGGCGGGCGAGGGCGCTGACGAGGGCACGGGCCTGAATGCCGACGCGGGTGCGGATGCGCGTACGGGCGCGGATGCCGATGCGGAGACGGGCCCGGACCTGGGGACCGCTGCGGGTACGAGCACGGCCCCGGACGCCGAGGCGGGTCCGAACCCGGGCGTGGCCGCGGTCCCGGATCCGGATGCCCGAGCGGGCTCGGGCGCGGGCAGGATCCCGGCCGGGGACACCGTCCCGGACACGGCTCCGGACCCGGGTTGCGTTCCGGAGCCGCTCCCGAGCGCTGCCTTGGAGGCGGACCCGGCTGCGGAGCCGGCCGCAGCGCCGTCCGCGCCTGCGGGTGCGGTACCCGGTCCGGCTGCGCGGACGGGCGCCGCGCCCGGGCGCGAGACCGAGGCCGGAACCGTGGGCTCCGGGGCCCCGGTGGCTGGGCGTTCCTCCGAGCACGAGGTCCGGTTGGCGGCAGGCACCGGCCCTGGCGCTGGAAGCGCCTCGCACCCGGCGGGTTCGCCGTCTCCCTCCGCGCACCCGGAGACCGTCGCGCCCCCGACCCCACAGGCGGCCCCCGCCCCCCTGCATGCCTCCCGCGTGCCCGCGGGCACCGAAGGCGACACGGCCCGCCTCGCCGACCCCGCGGCCGGCGCATCCGTACCCGCGGACGCACCCGGCCCGGACCGGCCGGGTCCGGTCGCCGGGCCGGAGCCGGTGGCCGACCCCGCCGCCGGGTGGATCGGTACCGAGACCGCCATCGCGCTGCTCACCTCGCCGCTCGGCGGGATGGACGCCGCCGACCTGCGGCGGCTCGGGCGCGCCCTGCGCGACGAGGAGCGCGCCGCCGGCAATCGGCTGCCCGCTCCCTCCGACGTCCTCATCGCCCGCGCCCTCGCCGAGCCCGAACGGCTCGTCGCCCACGACCCCGCCTACGCCCGCGGCGCCCAGAACCTCGGCCTGCTGCTGCGCAAGACCCGCGAGCTCCTCGAAGGCGGCGGCACCGCCGAAGAGGCCCTCTGGTCCCTGTGGGACGGCACCGACTGGCCCCGCCGCCTCGAACGCTCCGCCCGCCGCGGCGGCCCCGCCGGCCGCAACGCCGACCGCGACCTCGACGCCGTCTGCGCCCTCTTCGACACCGCCGCCCGCGCCGAGGAGCGCACCGGCGGCCGCGGCGCTCTCAACTTCCTCGAACAGCTCGACGCCGAGGACATCGCCGCCGACACCCTCAGCAAGCGCGTCGCCGCGCCCGAAGCGGTCCGGCTGATGACCGCGCACCGCTCCAAGGGCCTCGAATGGAGCCTCGTGGTCGTCGCCGGGGTCCAGGAGGGCGTCTGGCCCGACCTGCGCCGCCGCGGCTCCCTCCTCGAAGCCGACCGCATCGGCCGCGACGGCCTCGCCGAACCCCTCACCCCCGGCGCCCTCCTCGCCGAGGAGCGCCGCCTCTTCTACGTCGCCGCCACCCGCGCCCGCGACCGCCTGGTCGCCACCGCCGTCAAGGCCCCCGCCGACGACGGCGACCAGCCCTCCCGCTTCCTCACCGAACTCGGCGTCACCCCCAAGGGCGTCACCGGCCGCCCCCGCCGCCCCCTGGCCGTCGCCGCCCTGGTCGCAGAGCTCCGCGCCACCACCGTCGACCCGGAGGCCTCGCCCGCCCTGCGCGAGGCCGCCGCCGTACGCCTGGCCAAGCTGGCCTCGCTCACCGACGACGACGGCCAGCAGCTCGTACCCGCCGCACACCCGCAGCGCTGGTGGGGCCTGTACGAGCCCACCCGCAGCAGCGCCCCGCTGCGCGACCGCGACCGGCCCGTCGCCCTCTCCGGCAGCGCCCTCGACCAGCTGGCGAACACCTGCTCCCTCCAGTGGTTCCTGGGCCGCGAGGTCAAGGCCGACACCCCCGCCACCGCCGCCCAGGGCTTCGGCAACGTCGTCCACGTACTCGCCGACGAGGTCGCCTCCGGCCGCACCCCCGCCGACCTGGCCGTGCTCATGGAACGCCTCGACTCCGTCTGGGGCTCCCTCGCCTTCGACGCCCCCTGGAAGTCCCGGCAGGAGAAGGAGAACGCCCGCGCCGCCCTGGAGCGCTTCCTGCACTGGCACGTCTCCGACCGCGCCGGGCGCACCACCGTCGCCACGGAGCACGAGTTCGACGTCACCCTCGAAGCCGGTACGCCGGACGACCCGTACGAGGTCCGGATCCGCGGATCCATGGACCGCGTCGAATCCGACCCGCAGGGGCGCGCGTACGTCGTCGACTTCAAGACCGGCAAGGCCGCCCCGACCAGGGACGAGGTCGCCCGCCACCCGCAGCTCGCCGTCTACCAGCTCGCCGTGCGCGAGGGCGCCGTGGACGAGGCCTTCGCGGGCGTCCGCCCGGCCGCGGGCGGCGCCGAACTCGTCCAGCTCCGGCAGGGCGCGGCGAAGAAGGAGGGCGGCGACGCCCTCCCGAAGGTCCAGGCGCAGGAGGCCCTCGCGGACGGCCCGGCGGGGGAGTGGGTCGCCGACCTGCTCGCGACCGCCGCCGGGCGCATCCTCGACGAGCGCTTCACCCCGTCCACGGGCCGCCACTGCACCCACTGCTCCTTCCGCAGCGCGTGCAGCGCCCGCCCGGAGGGCCGCCACATCATCGACTGAGGCCGCCCACCGGCCCGCCTGCCCACAGGTCCGCCTGGCCACGGGTCTGCCTGTCCACAGGTCCGCCTGGCCACGGGTCTGCCTGTCCGCCGGTCCGCCGGTCCGTCTGCCCACCGGTCCGTCTGCCCAGCGGCCCGCCTTCCCGCCGGTCTGCCTGCCCTCCGGTCCCTCGGTCCGTCGGTCCGCCTGTCCGCCTGCGTGCCGACTGCCTGCGCGCCTGCGCGCCTGCGTGTGCGTGCCGACGGCCGGGCGGAATCCAGCCCCGCCGGCGCTTGAGGCGCGGGGTCCGGGGCGGAGCCCCGAAGCCGGCCGCCGCACCCCCGGCCCGCCGTCCACAGGCAGCCGACCCTGTCGGCGCAGCCCGCTAGCCTTTTGGTGTGACACCGCGCATCAGCGACCCCGAGCAGCTCAAGGAGCTCCTCGGCATCCCCTTCACCCCGGAGCAGACGGCCTGCATCACGGCACCGCCCGCCCCGCAGGTCATCGTGGCCGGAGCCGGCTCCGGGAAGACCACGGTGATGGCCGCCCGCGTCGTCTGGCTCGTCGGCACCGGACAGGTCGCCCCCGAGCAGGTCCTCGGGCTCACGTTCACGAACAAGGCCGCGGGCGAGCTCGCGGAGCGCGTCCGCACGGCCCTCGTCCGCGCCGGGGTCACGGACCCCGACCCGTCCCCCGCCGACGAGCCCGCCGGCGAGCCCCGCATCTCCACGTACCACGCCTTCGCCGGACAGCTCCTCACCGACCACGGCCTGCGCATCGGCCTCGAGCCCAGCTCCCGCCTCCTCGCCGACGCCACCCGCTTCCAGCTCGCCGCCCGCGTCCTGCGCGAGGCCCCCGGCCCGTACCCGGCGCTCACCCGCTCCGTCCCCGACCTGGTCGGCGACCTCCTCGCCCTCGACGCCGAGCTCTCCGAGCACCTCGTGGACCCGGCCGCCCTCCGCGCCCACGACACGGCCCTCCTCGACACCCTCGCCGGGACCAGGCTCACCAACGACGAGCTCCGCAAGGTCCCCGAAGCCGCCCGGGCCCGCCTCGAACTCCTCGAGCTGACCACCCGCTACCGCACGGCGAAGCGCTCCCGCGACCTCCTCGACTTCAGCGACCAGATAGCCCTCTCCGCCCAGCTCGCCACCACCCGCCCCGAGGTCGGCGCCCTCCTGCGCGAGGAGTTCCGCATCGTCCTGCTCGACGAGTACCAGGACACCTCCGTGGCCCAGCGGCTCCTCCTGTCGGGCCTCTTCGGCACCGGCACGGGACACGCCGTCACCGCCGTCGGCGACCCCTGCCAGGCCATCTACGGCTGGCGCGGCGCCTCCGTGGCCAACCTCGACGACTTCCCCGAGCACTTCCCCCACGCCGACGGCACCCCCGCCACCCGCTACTCCCTCAGCGAGAACCGCCGCAGCGGCGGCCGCCTCCTCGACCTCGCCAACGGCCTCGCCGAGCCCCTGCGCGCCCTCCACGAGGGCGTCGAAGCCCTGCGCCCCGCCCCCGGCGCCGAGCGCGACGGATCCGTCCGCTGCGCCCTGCTGCCCACCCACGCCGAGGAGCTGGACTGGCTCGCCGACTCCCTCGCCCACCTGGTGCGCACGGGTAGGGAGCCGTCCGAGATGGCCGTCCTGTGCCGCTCGGCCACCGACTTCGCCGCCATCCAGGCCGCCCTGGTCGCCCGCGACGTGCCCGTCGAGGTGGTCGGCCTGTCCGGGCTGCTGCACCTGCCGGAGGTCGCCGACCTGGTCGCGGTCTGCGAGGTCCTCCAGGACCCGGGGGCCAACGCGGCCCTGGTCCGCCTGCTCATCGGCCCGCGCTGGCGCATCGGCGCCCGCGACCTCGCCCTCCTCGGCCGCCGCGCCCGTCTCCTGGTCACCCGCGGCGAAGGGGACGAAGGCTCCGAGGACCCGCAGGCCCGGCTCGCCGCGGCCGTCGAGGGGGTGGACCCCGCCGAGGTGGTCTCCCTCGCCGACGCCCTCGACACCTTCCTCGACGAGGGCTCCGCGCAGGACGGGCTGCCGTTCTCCGCCGACGCCCGCGTCCGCTTCTCCCGCCTCGCCGCCGAGCTCCGCGACCTGCGCCGCGGCCTCGCCGACCCGCTCATGGACGTACTCCACCGCGTCCTCGGCGCCACCGGCCTCGACGTGGAGCTGTCGGCGTCCCCGCACGCGCTGGCCGCCCGCCGCCGCGAGACCCTGTCGAACTTCCTCGACGTCGCCGCCGGGTTCGCCGCCCTCGACGGCGAGGCCTCCCTCCTCGCCTTCCTCGCCTTCCTGCGGACGGCCGCCCAGTACGAGAAGGGCCTCGACAACTCCCTCCCCGGCGGCGGGAACACCGTCAAGGTCCTCACGGCCCACAAGTCCAAGGGCCTCGAATGGGACGTCGTCGCCGTCCCCGGGCTGGTCGCGGGCTCCTTCCCCAGCACCCAGCCCCGCGAGGCCTGGACCGCGCAGCCGCAGGTCCTCCCGCACCCCCTGCGCGGGGACGCGGCCACCCTCCCCGAGGTCTCCGGCTGGACCGCGGCCGCCCTCAAGGCCTTCAAGACCGAGCAGAAGGACCACCAGGCCACCGAGGAGCTCCGCCTCGGATACGTGACCTTCACCCGCCCGCGCTCCCTCCTCCTGGCCTCCGGCCACTGGTGGGGCCCCAGCCAGAAGAAGCCGCGCGGCCCCTCCGCCTTCCTCGAAGCCTTGTACGCGCACTGCGCGGCCGGGTACGGGGAGATCGAGGCCTGGGCCGACGCCCCCGCACCGGGCGACGAGAACCCGGCCCTCGCCGCCACCGCCACCGCGGACGCCGCCTGGCCCCTCCCCTTGGACCCGGCCTCCTTCACCCGCCGCCGCCAGGCCGCCGACCGCGTCCTGGCCCTCCTCGACACCCCGCCCGCACCCCCCGCGGACCCGTACCTGTGGCCCCCGGACTGCGAAGACCCTGCCTACCCCGAGGAACCACCCCCCGCCGCCCCCTGGCCCACCACCCCCGACACCCTGTGGGACACGGCCCGCCCGGGCCCCCGGCCCGACACCGTCGGCCCGGGGCACGACCCTGCCCGGGACGGTGCCCGTCCGGCTCCCGGGTCCGAGGCTGCCGACCCCGAGTACGGCGACGTCTGGGACGCGGCCCGCTCCGGCGCCGGGGCGGATGCAGTCGGCTCGATCCCCGAAGTCGCCTGGGACGAGGCCCGTCCGGCTGCCGGGTCCGCGGCCGTCGGCCCCGAGTACGGCGACGTCTGGGGCGAGTCCCGTCCGGGCCCCTGGTCCGACGCCGTCGACTCGGGGCACGACCCTGCCTGGGACGGTGCCCGTCCGGCTCCCGGGTCTGACGCTGTTGCCCCTGAGCACGGCCACGTCCGGGACGAGGCCCGCCCCGGCCCCGGGGTGGACGGTTCCGCCGCCACCTCCGATACCCCGCGCGGCGCGGCCGGACCGTCGTCCGCCCCGGCGGGACCGGCCGGGGGGCCGCCCGCTGCGGGCGGCCCGGCCGCGCACCCGTGGGAGAGCGACCCCTCCGGCTCCGACCCCCTCGGCTCCGACCTCTTCGGTACCGACCCCTGGGGTACGGACCCGTGGGACACCGACCCGTTCGACACCGACCCGTGGGCCGGGGACCCGTTCGACGTGGGGGCCGGGGGAGAGGGCCCGGCCCCCGCCCCGCGGGGCGGTTCCGTACCGCGGACCGGCCCCGTCCCGCGCCCGCCCGCGCCCGCCGCGGACGGGTCCGGCCCCGACCACAGCCGTGCGGACGGGTCCGGCCCCGCGCCCGAGCACAGCCGCGCGGACGGGTTCACTACCGCACCCGGCCACAGCCGTGCGCCCGACGCCGGCCGTGCCCCCGGCACCCCCCGTGGACCCCGTCGGCCGGACCGCCGTCCCCCCGCCGCCCCCCGGCCGGCCGCATCGGCCTCCGGTCTGACCCCCGAAGAGGCCCGACTCGCCGAGTCCTGGGACCGGGACCTCGACGCGCTCGCCGGAGAGCTGCGCCGCTCCCGGACCGCCGTGCGCGACGTACCCCTGCCCGCCTCCCTCTCCGCGAGCGCGCTCCTGCGCCTCGCCGCCGACGAGCAGGCGTTCGTCCGCGAGCTGGCCCGCCCCATGCCCAAACCCCCGCAGCCCGCCGCCCGCCGGGGCACCCGCTTCCACGCCTGGGTGGAGTCCCGGTTCGAGGAGCTGGAGCTGCCGTTCACCGACCCCGATGACCTCCCCGGCGCCGCCGGGGCCGAGATCGCCGACGAGCGCGACCTCGAACTCCTCAAGGCCGCCTTCGAGCGCACCCCCTACGCGGCCCGCACCCCGTACCGCATGGAGGTGCCCGTACAGATCACCCTGGCCGGCCGCGTGGTCCGCGGCCGCATCGACGCCGTCTACCGCAACCCCGCCGCCCCAGCCGACCCCGGCCGCGACGACTACACGTACGAGATCGTCGACTGGAAGACCGGCCACAGCGCCCAGGCAGACCCCCTCCAGCTCGCCGTCTACCGCCTGGCCTGGGCCGAATCCCACGGCATCGACCCCGACCGCGTCGGCGCAGCCTTCCTGCACGTCCGCAGCGGCCGCGTCGTCCGCCCCCGCCACCTGCCCGGCAGAGCCGATCTTGAGCGGATCCTCCAAGGCACATCGGGCACGCGAAACCACCCCCGAGACGAGGACTAGGCTCACCGTCATGAGCGACACCCCGGACAGCGCCGTCCGCACGTACATCGACGACCACCGCACCGCCTTCCTCGCCGACCTCGCCGAGTGGCTCCGCATCCCGTCCGTCTCCGCGCAGCCCGAGCACGCCCCCGACGTGCGGCGCAGCGCCGACTGGCTGCGCGACAAGCTGGCCGGGACCGGGTTCCCCGTCGCCGAGGTCTGGGACACCCCCGGCGCTCCGGCCGTGTTCGCCGAATGGCCCAGCGGCGACCCCGCCGCCCCCACCGTCCTCGTCTACGGGCACCACGACGTGCAGCCCGCCGCCCGCGAGGACGGCTGGCACACCGACCCCTTCGAGCCCACCGTCACCGACGACGGCCGCCGCATGTACGCGCGCGGCGCCGCCGACGACAAGGGCCAGGTGTTCTTCCACACCCTCGGCGTCCGCGCCCACCTCGCCGCCACCGGCCGCACCGCCCCCGCCGTGAACCTGAAGCTCCTCATCGAGGGCGAGGAGGAGTCCGGCTCCCCGAACTTCCGCGCCCTCGTCGAGTCCCGCGCCGACCGCCTCGCCGCCGACGTCGTGATCGTCTCCGACACCGGCATGTGGTCCGAGACCACCCCCACCGTCTGCACCGGCATGCGCGGCGTCGCCGACTGCGAGATCGAGCTGTACGGCCCCGACCAGGACATCCACTCCGGCTCCTTCGGCGGCGCCGTGCCCAACCCCGCCACCGTCGCCGCCCGCCTCGTCGCCGCCCTCCACGACGAGGACGAGCGCGTCACCATCCCCGGCTTCTACGACGGCATCGCCGAGCTGACCCCCGCCGAGCGCGAGCTCATCGCCGAGCTCCCCTTCGACGAGGCCGAGTGGCTGCGCACCGCCAAGTCGTACGGCACCCTCGGCGAGGCCGGGTACTCCACCCTCGAGCGCGTCTGGGCCCGCCCCACCGCCGAACTCAACGGCATCGGCGGCGGCTACCAGGGCCCCGGCGGCAAGACGATCATCCCGCGCGGCGCCCAGCTGAAGATCTCCTTCCGGCTGGTCTCCGGACAGGACCCGTACGTCATCGAGGCCGCCGTCAAGGACTGGGTGGCCGCCCGCATCCCCGCCGGGATCCGGCACGAGATCACCTTCGGCGCCCCCACCCGCCCCTGCCTGACCCCGCTGGACCACCCCGCCCTCCAGTCCGTGGTCCGCTCCATGGGCCGCGCCTTCGGAGAGAAGGTCCGCTACACCCGCGAGGGCGGCTCCGGCCCCGCCGCCGACCTCCAGGACGTCCTCGGCGCGCCCGTACTGTTCCTCGGCATCTCCGTCCCCTCCGACGGCTGGCACGCCCCCAACGAGAAGGTGGAGATCGACCTCCTCCTCAAGGGCGTGGAGGCCACGGCGTACCTGTGGGGCGACCTGTCCGCCCACTGGACGCGCTGACGCCGCCCCCGGCGGGCGGGCCGCCGAGGAGCTCCCGGGAAACCCCGCCCGCCACCACCACCCGCACCACCCGCACCACCCACCACCGCCACCACCACAGGGGGAGTTGGAAGCACCAGTGAGCACCTCGACCGAGCACCTCGGCCGGACCGGGAACCGCGGCGACCGCGGGGGCCCCGCGGACGGCCCCCTGTCGCTCACCGCCCCGAGCGGCATCGACCGCGCCGCCCACCACCGCCTCGACGAGGCCTGGCTGGCGGCGGCCTGGAGCCACCCCACCACACGGGTCTTCGTGGTCTCCGGCGGCCAGGCCCTGATCGACGACACCCCCGACGGCGGCACCGAACTGGTCATGACCCCGGCCTTCGACGCCCCGCCGACCGAGACCCACCGCTACTTCCTCGGCACCGACGAGGACGGCGTCCGCTACTTCGCCCTCCAGAAGGACAGCCTGCCCGGCCGCCTCGACCAGTCCGCGCGCGCCGCCGGCCTGCGCGAGGCCGGCCTCCTGCTCTCCCCGCGCGACGCCGGCCTCATGGCCCACGCCGTGGCCCTGGAGAACTGGCAGCGGCTCCACCGCTTCTGCTCCCGCTGCGGCGAGCGCACCGCCGTCGCCGCCGCCGGACACGTCCGCCGCTGCCCCGCCTGCGGAGCCGAGCACTACCCCCGCACCGACCCCGCCGTGATCATGCTCGTCACGGACGACCAGGACCGCGCCCTCCTCGGCCGCCAGGTCCACTGGCCCGAAGGCCGCTTCTCGACCCTCGCCGGCTTCGTCGAGCCCGGCGAGTCCATCGAGCAGTCGGTGATCCGCGAGGTCTGGGAGGAGGCCGGGGTCACCGTCGGCGAGGTCGAGTACGTCGCCAGCCAGCCCTGGCCCTTCCCCTCCAGCCTCATGCTCGGCTTCATGGCCCGCGCCACCTCCGCCGCGATCTCCGTGGACGGCGAGGAGATCCAGGAGGCCCGCTGGTTCTCCCGCGAGGACCTCCGCGAGGCCATCGAGACCGGCACCGTCCTGCCCCCCGCGGGCATCTCCATCGCCGCCCGCCTCGTCGAGCTCTGGTACGGCAAGCCCCTCCCGAAGCCCCGCCCCGCCACCGCCTGAGCCCCACCACGGCCCCGGCCCCGCACGGCAGAGGCCGGCGGCCCGCCCCCGACAAGGGAGCGGGCCGCCGGCCCCGTACACACGCCGCCCGCCCCGCAGGGCGCGGCCTCAGACCGCCAGGGCCTGCTGCACCTGCGCCAGGCTCGGGTTCGTCATGACCGACTCGGAACCGCCCGCCGACACGATGCGCACCGTCGGAACCGTCTGGTTGCCGCCGTTCGCCTTCTCCACGTACGCGGCCGACTCCGGGTCCAGCTCGATGTTGATCTCGGTGTAGGCGATGCCTTCCCGGTCCATCTGCGACTTCAGCCGACGGCAGTAGCCGCACCAGGTCGTGCTGTACATCGTCACGGAACCCTGCATGGTGGGTGCGCTCCTCTGGGGACGGGGTCTTTCCAGCAAGTCGAACGTACGACGGGCCGCGGTCATTCCCCACCACGCCCCGTACGGCACCGGACGTGATTCGTATGACCTCCGCCCCACCCTGTGGACAACTTTCCCGCCCCCCGCCGCGGACCTGGCAGCATGGCGGGGTGACAGCAGCAACGCACCCCCCATCCTTCCCGCCCGTCGCAGAATCGGCCGACGCGGTGCTCCTGGGCCTCGACCCGGAGCAGCGCGAGGTCGCGACGACCCTGCGCGGACCGGTGTGCGTACTGGCCGGAGCCGGCACGGGCAAGACCCGCGCCATCACCCACCGCATCGCCTACGGGGTCCGCGCCGGCATCCTCCAGCCCGCCAGCGTCCTCGCCGTCACGTTCACGAACCGCGCCGCGGGCGAGATGCGCGGCCGCCTGCGCGGACTCGGCGCCGGCGGAGTCCAGGCGCGCACGTTCCACTCAGCCGCCCTGCGCCAGCTCCAGTACTTCTGGCCCCGCGCCGTCGGCGGCGACATGCCCCGCCTCCTCGAGCGCAAGATCCAGCTCGTCGCCGAGGCCGCCGCCCGCTGCCGCGTCCGCCTCGACCGCAACGAGCTGCGCGACGTGACCGGCGAGATCGAATGGTCCAAGGTCACCCAGACCGTCCCCGCCGACTACGCCGCCGCCGCGGCCAAAGCCGGCCGCGAGGTCCCCCGGGACGCCGCCGAGATCGCCCAGATCTACGGCACGTACGAGCAGCTCAAGCGCGACCGCATGATGATCGACTTCGAGGACGTCCTGCTCCTCACCGTCGGCATCCTCCACGACCGCCGCGATATCGCCGAGCAGATCCGCGCCCAGTACCAGCACTTCGTCGTCGACGAGTACCAGGACGTCAGCCCCCTCCAGCAGCGCCTCCTGGAGCTGTGGCTCGGCGACCGCGACAGCCTCTGCGTGGTCGGCGACGCCAGCCAGACCATCTACTCCTTCACCGGCGCCACCCCCGACCACCTGCTCCAGTTCCGCAACCGCTTCCCCCAGGCCAAGGTCGTCAAGCTCGTCCGCGACTACCGCTCCACCCCCCAGGTCGTCCACCTGGCCAACGGGCTGCTCACCCAGGCCCGCGGCAAGGCCGCCGAGCACCGCCTCGAACTGGTCTCCCAGCGCGAACCGGGCCCCGACCCCGTCTACGCCGAATACGCCGACGAGCCCGCCGAAGCCGAAGGCGTCGCCCGCCGCATCCGCGACCTCATCGCCGCCGGGGTCCCCGCCGGCGAGATCGCCGTCCTCTACCGGATCAACGCCCAGTCGGAGGTCTACGAGCAGGCCCTCGCCGACGCCGGCGTGCCCTACCAGCTCCGCGGAGCCGAGCGCTTCTTCGAGCGCACCGAGGTCCGCCAGGCCGTCGCGAACCTCCGCAGTGCCGCCCGCTTCGGGGCCAACGACCCCCTCCTCGACGACGTGGTCGAGCTCCCCGCCCAGGTCCGCGCCGTCCTCAGCTCCCACGGCTGGACCCCCGAGCCCCCCGCCGGCTCGGGCGCCGTCCGCGACCAGTGGGAGTCCCTCGCCGCCCTCGTCCGCCTCGCCGAGGACTTCGCCCGCAGCCGCCGCGGCGCCACCCTCGCCGACCTCGCGGTCGAACTGGACGAGCGCGCCGCCGCCCAGCACGCCCCCACCGTCCAGGGCGTCACCCTCGCCTCGCTGCACGCGGCGAAGGGCCTTGAATGGGACGCCGTCTTCCTGGTCGGCCTCACGGACGGCATGGTGCCGATCACATACGCCAAGACCGACGACCAGGTCGAGGAGGAGCGCCGCCTCCTCTACGTGGGCGTCACCCGCGCCCGGCTCCACCTGACCCTCTCCTGGGCCCTGGCACGCTCCCCGGGCGGCCGCGCCGCCCGCCGCCCCAGCCGCTTCCTCAACGGCCTGCGCCCCGGCTCCCCGGGCGCCGCCCGCGCCGCCGGATCCGGCGCCGCAGCAGGCCCCGCAGCCGACCCCGCGGCCCGCAGGCGCGGCCGCCGCGGCCCCGCCCGCTGCCGCGTCTGCGGCCGGACCCTCACGGACGCCGGCGAGATGAAGCTGCTCCGCTGCGAGGACTGCCCCTCCGACATGGACGAGGGCCTCTACGAGCGGCTGCGCGAGTGGCGCGCGGTGCAGGCGAAGGACCTGGGACAGCCCGCCTTCTGCGTCTTCACGGACAAGACCCTCATGGCGATCGCCGAGGCCGCCCCGTCCGAGCCGGGCGAGCTGGCGATGATCTCCGGCGTGGGTGGACGGAAACTTGAGCGGTTCGGCGCCGAGGTACTCGCTATTTGTGCAGGTCAGGAGCTTGGAGGGGAAGCGGAGGGTGACGTGTAGAAACTCGTCGGAAAAATAGTTTGCACATGCCCCGCACGGCCCCATAGGTTCTTAACCACGGAAACAGGAGCTTCGCTGAAGCCCTGCCTCCGTGCTGTACTTAACCCCATACGCATGGGACAGGCCCCCGGGCCCCGTCCCCGAGACGCCGAGAGGAGGCGAGACCAGTGACCAGCATGATGACCACCACCAAAATGACCGATCGCCCGGTCGCCGCTTCCTGCCTGCTCGGCTTCTCCGCCGTCGCCCCCCAGCTGCCCTCGGTCATGGGCACCGGTCTGTCCGCCATCTCCCTGGGCAACCCCGCCATCCTTCCGACCCTCTCCTTCCGGGAGCGCGTCGAGGGCAACGGCATCGAGGGCGCCGGTACCGAGGCCAACGGCACCGTTGGCAGCGAGCGACCGACCCAGGCACCGGCGGCAGTAGCAGCGGCGCAGGCACATGCCTATGCCTTTGCGGCAGCCGGTGCCGGATTCCCGAAGCAGACGACGCAGCACCAGACGATGTGGGCCTTCCGCGGGCTCGAACCCTGGAGTGATCCAGCCTGATCTCATGATCAGGCCGGCGCCTTCAGGGCCGCGGAACCCCACCCGGGATCCGCGGCCCTTCTGTTTGTCCCCGACCGGGGACGACGGAGCGAAGGGGCCTCGGGACTGGCAAGACCAGGTACCAGCCGCCCCCGGCCGACCAGGCCGGAACGACTACGCACCAGACGAGGAAGAAGACACCGTGCAACTCGAAGCGCACGCCCCGTCCGTACCGCAGACCCAGACGATCTCCCCGCCCGCAGTCCCGGAGGACTCCACCTTGACTCCGCTCACCGCCCTCACCGCGCTCGACGACGCCATCGAGAACCTCGGCGTACCCGTCCCGTGCCGCACCTTCGACCCCGAGGTCTTCTTCGCCGAGTCCCCGGCCGACGTCGAGTACGCCAAGTCCCTGTGCCGCACCTGCCCGCTCGTCGAGGCCTGCCTCGCCGGTGCCCAGGAGCGGCGCGAGCCCTGGGGCGTCTGGGGCGGCGAGCTGTTCGTCCAGGGTGTGGTCGTAGCCCGCAAGCGGCCGCGTGGCCGTCCGCGCAAGAACCCGGTCGCGGCATGAACGCCACCGGAACGATCGACCGCCCCCTCACGCACGACCCCCTGAAGCAGGCCCCGATGACCATCCACCCGACGAGCGAGCAGGCAGCAGCCGAGGCCGCCTCCGCCACCGCAGACTTCACCACCGCCGGCGCCATCACGGCGCGTCAGAACAGGACCCGCGAAATGCAACTCATTCCAGAAGCCATGGCCCGTGTCCATATGCACGAGCGCATGCACGAAATCGACTCGGAGCGCCGGGCCGTCCGCCTGGTCGCCGCCCGCCGGATGCAGCGGAGGGCCGAGCGCGTCTCGATGCGCGCCCGCCGCGCCCTGGCCATGGCCGTCATGCACTGACGCCGAAGCACCCGCCGAGGGGACCGGTCCGAACGGACCGGTCCCCTCGGTGCGTTGCAGCCCCCCGTCCACCCCGTACGGCGATATCGTCTGGAGGTGGACCAGCCGACCCCCCACCCCGCACCCGCGGGCCCCGAAGGCGGGACGGTCGTGTGCGCGCGCTGCGGTACGACCAGCCCCGAGGGAGCCCCCGTCACCTGGACCTGCTCCGTGGAGAACGGCAGGAGACAGTACTTCTGCCACGACTGCGCCCGGGCCAACATCCGCGCCATCGAGGGCAGACTCGACTCCTCCTGGTGGTGACCCCGGGAGGGGGCCTCCCCCCCGCCCCCTCCCCCTGCCCCTCCCCGCCCCCCGTTTTCTGTGCGCGCGTCGCTGCCCTCCGGTGCCCCGCGCCCGCCCCGCGTGGCGGTGCGCGTCAACCACGCGTGCGCCGGCACGGTTGTGCGGTCAGGCCTTCCCGTCGAACCCTGGGAGCCAGGAGGACAGTTCGTCGCGGAGGCGGACCCGCGCGCCCAGCTGGCACAGGACCCCGATGGTGCTCAGGGTGACCCGGTGGATCAGCAGGTACGAGGGCGGCAGGTTGAGCTGCTTGCCCAACTGGTGGGCGGGGGAGCGCGGATCGGCTATCCGGGCCGCCTGCCCCCGCAGCCAGGCCCGGGTGAAGGTGAACTCGTCCACGGCCGCCGGCTCGATGATGGGCCGCAGGTACTCCAGCACCTCGACCGGGTCGAGTGCGACGGACTCCTTGACGAAGCCCTCCTCGCACAGGTGCCGGTAGACGGCCTCCGCGTCCCCTTCCAGGGTCCGGCGCAGGGAGGTCCCGATGGTGCGGGGGAGTCCGCCGGGCAGCCGGTCGACCGTCCCGAAGTCGAGCACCCCCAGCTGCGGCCGTCCGCCGGGGCCGGTCACCAGCCGGAAGTTGCCCGGGTGCGGGTCCGCGTGCAGCAGGCCCGTACGGGCCGGGCCGGAGAACAGGAACCGGGCCAGCAGCTGCCCGGCGGCGTCCCGCTGCTCCTGGGTGCCGTCGGATATCACCTGTGACAGGGGCACCCCCTCCAGCCACTCCGTGACCAGCACCTGGTCGCCCTGGTGGACCACCCCGGGCACCACCACGTCGGGGTCCTGCGCGAACACCTCCGCGTGCGCCCGCTGGGACTCCGCCTCCAGCGCGTAGTCGAGCTCCTCCGCCACGCGCTCGCGCAGCTCCTTGATCAGCGGCTTGACGTCCATGCCCGGCACCAGCGGGCCCAGCAGCCCCGCGAACCGGCCCAGCTGCCGCAGGTCCGAGAGCAGGGCCTCCCCCGCGCCCGGGTACTGCACCTTCACGGCGACCTCCCGGCCGTCGTGCCACACCGCGCGGTGCACCTGCCCGATCGAGGCTGCCGCCGCGGGTATGTCGTCGAACTCCCGGAACAGCTCCCGCCAGTGCGCGCCGATCCGCTCCGCCAGCACCGCGTGCACCCGCTCCGCCGGCAGCGGGGGAGCCGCCTCCTGGAGCTTCGTCAGCGCCGCCCGGTACGGTCCGGCCACGTCCTCCGGGAGCGCCGATTCGAATACGGACAGGGCCTGGCCCAGCTTCATGGCCCCGCCCTTCAGCTCACCGAGGACGCGGAACAGCTGCTCGGCGGTGCGCTGCTGCAGTTCGCGGGCCACGATCTCCGCCGACCGGCCCCCGATCCGCTTTCCCAGCCCCCACGTGGCCCGGCCCGCCATGCCCAGCGGCAGCGCGGCCAGCTTGGCGGTGCGGGTCACCGCTTTCCGGGGAAGATCAGACATGCGTGCCCCTCCAGTTCCCAGACAGCCGTACCGCGGACGGCGGTTACCCGGCCATTGTGTCCTGCCGCAGCCCGGCCCCCTCGGGGCCCTCCCCTCCCGCCCCCGCCTCCCCTTCTCCGTCCCGCTCCTCCCTGGGTGCGGCGGCTCCGCACGGGCAGTCCGGATGCGGGGCGACCGGTACCGGCTGCCAGCTGAGCCCCGGCAGTGCGGCCTCCCAGCGGGCGCCCGCCGAGCCGGGCACCTGACCGTCGAGGAACGCCAGCGCATGGGCCGCGGCCAGGCCCGCCACCGCCGAGGCCAGCCCCAGATCGCAGGACTGCGCACCGCGCCGGTGCAGGGCCCGCCACTGGGTCAGCATCCGCGGCCAGGCCCGGTCCCGGTCCACCCGCTCCCGCTCCATGCACCCCGCGCACGCCGTCTCCCCGGGCAGCACCAGCGGACCCACCACCCCCGTCGCCTCCAGGACCCCCGCGTACAGGTGCGGGGTCCCCGTCGCCACCCAGTCCTGGGCGACGGCCGGGTCCGGCGCGTACGCCGCCAGCCCGTCCCGCGGCGCGACCACCACCAGCGACAGCCCCGGCTCCCGGCCGGGCGGCCCCGTACCCCCACCGCCGCCGCGTGGCACGGGCCCGGGAGCGGCCGCCGCCACCGCCTCCTGGGCAGCCGCCGCCCGGCGCCGGCCCACGGAGTGCGGCGCCAGCCCGCCCGGGGACACGTCCCCCGGCTCGGTCACACCGCCCTCCATCACGTCGACCCGGCCCACCCCCGCACCCGACAGCACCGCGGCGACCGCCGCCCCCACCCTCCCGCCCCCGCGCACCTGGACCCGCATGGCCCGCCGCGCCGCCAGCCCCCGCATCGCCCCGCCCGGCTCGGGCCGGACCAGGGACAGCGAGCCCAGGTCCGGCGCCAGCCGCTCCACGGTCTGCGTCCGCTCCCGCATCGCCTGGGCCGCCGGCCCGCCCGCCGTGCTGTCGTCGATCAGCCCCACCTCCGCCAGCCGGGCCACCAGCCGGTCCGCCTGGCCCTCGCGCAGCCCCAGCGCCCGCGCCTCCTGCCGCAGCAGGGGCATCCCGCGCGTCCCGTCGAGCAGCCCGAGGAAGCTCCCCGTCGACGGGTCCACCGGACCCAGCACCACCGCATGGGCGGGCGTCACCCCGAATTGCACCGTCTGGAGATCGCGCCAGGCCCGCGCCAATGCGGGCTTCACCTTCGGATACACGTCTTCCCCCGTCGTCCGCCGCGGCCGGTTCCGTCCGAATCCGCGTCCACGACGCCACAATGCCCGGCTCCGGGGATCTCTGCGGAGCGTTGTCCACAGGCGCGGTGTATCGGCCTATCAACCGATCACATACGGCCCCCCGCCGGATTGATCATGAAGGGAGGGCGGCGGGGACACGACTTCGCCGAATGCACCGGGTACCGTCGTGGCGTGTCCGCCGAACCACTGCCCCGCGCCGTCGAAGTCCGCCGGAGCGCGCGCCGCCGCAGGACCGTGTCCGCCTACCGGGAGGGCGACCGCACCGTCGTCCTCATCCCCGCCCGCATGTCCGAGGCGGAGGAGCAGCGCTGGGTGGGGGTGATGCTGGACAAGCTCGCGGCCCAGGAGAGCAAGCGGATCATCGGGGACTCCGCGCTCGCCGAGCGGGCAGCACACCTGTCCGGCCAGTACTTCGGGGGCCGCGCGCGCCCCGCCTCCGTGCGCTGGGTCACGAACCAGAACACCCGCTGGGGCTCCTGCACCCCCGCCGAGGGCAGCATCCGCCTGTCGCACCGGCTCCAGGGGATGCCCGAGTACGTCCTCGACTACGTCCTGCTGCACGAGCTGGCCCACCTGCTCGTCCCCGGGCACGGCCCCGACTTCTGGCAGCTGCTGGAGGCCTACCCGCGCACCGAGCGGGCCCGCGGCTACCTGGAGGGCGTGGTCGCCGCCGACCGCCTCCCGAAGCAGCCCGCCGCACCCGCGCAATGACCTCCCGCGCGGCCGCCGACCGCGAAATGTAGCGGGTCCGTACCGGCTTGGCCGGAACTCGCGGATTGCCGTTAGCCTGGCGGAACGCATTTCACATTCGGGATGGGGGACGGTCGTAGCGCATGGCCAGGGAATTCCAACGCGGCCACAAGGCCAAGATCAGTGATCTCACGCCGGGTACGGACCTGTACGTAGGGGTGCAGATTTCCGGGCCGGGGATGTCGTTCGACATCAGCTGCTTCGGCCTCGACGCCGACGAACGGCTTTCGGACGACCGGTACTTCATCTTCTACAACCAGCCGAAGTCGCCGGAGGAGTCCGTCCAGCAGCTGGGCGCGCAGTCCGGGGACACCGAGTCCTTCAGGGTCACGCTCGACCGCATCCCGGCCGCCATCCACAAGCTGGCCTTCACCGCCACCATCGACGGCGCCGGCCAGATGTCGCAGGCCGGTCCCGGGTACATCCGGATCGTCGCCGGCGGCGAGGAGGTCGCCCGGTACGCGTTCACGGGCGCGGAGTTCAGCACCGAGCGGGCCGTGATGCTCGGCGACTTCTACCTCAAGGACGTCTGGCGGTTCGCCGCGGTCGGCCAGGGCTTCGACGGCGGGCTCGACGCCCTCCTGAAGAACTTCGGCGGCGAGGTCGCCGAGGAGCAGCCCGCCGCACCGGCCCCGGCCGCACCGGCCGCCGCCCCGCCCCCGCAGCCGGTCCCGGGCTTCGCCCCGCCGCCCGCCCCCGCGGCCCCGCAGGCGCCCGCCGCCCCTGTCCCGGCCCCCGCGGCCGCCCCCGGCTTCTCGGCGCCGGCGCCGCAGACCGCGGCCTTCGGCGGCCCGGCGGCCCCCTTCGCCGCCCCCGCGGCCCCGGCACCCGCCCCGGCCGCCCCGGCCCCGCAGCCCTTCGCCCCGGCCCCCGTGCCCGCCCCCGCGGCCCCGCCGTTCGGCGCCGTGCCGCCGCCGGGTGCCGTCCCCCCGCCCGGCGCGGTGGCCCCGCCCGGAGCCGTACCCGCGCCCTTCGCCCCGGGCCCGCCCGGTGCGCCCGGCGCCCCGCCGTTCGGCGCCGTGCAGGCCCTGCCGCCCGCGCCCCCCGAGGCCGGACTGCGCGCCGTCCTCACCAAGTACGCCGAGGCGCCCGTCGGCGACCGGTGGACCGAGCAGAACGCCCAGCAGGTCCGGGTCACGCTGTCCAAGAACCAGGCCATCCTGGCCAAGCAGGGCAGCATGGTCGCCTACCAGGGCGACATCGACTTCGCCCACAAGGGCTCCGGGCTGCTCGGCAAGCTGACCGGCCAGCTCACCGGCCAGGGCATGTCCCTGATGCGCTGCGCCGGCGACGGCGAGGTCTTCCTCGCCGACGAGGCCAGCCGCCTGTTCGTGATCCGCCTCGAGGGCGCCGACCAGCTCTACACCAGCGCCGCCGCCGTCCTCGCCTTCGACGAAGGCCTCACCACGGAGGTGCGCCGTATCGAGGGCGCCGGACTGCCGGGCGGAGGCCTCTTCTCGATGCTGTTCTCCGGCACCGGGGCCGTGGTCGTCAAAACCCGCGGCACCCCCGTGGTCCTGCCCGTCGGACCGGCGACCTACGTGGACGGCAACGCCGTCATCGCCTGGTCGGCCGGCGCCCAGGCCGTCACGACCACCGCGCTGAGGCTGCGCCGCTCCGGCTACGCCAGCCGCTCCGGCGAGGCCGTGAACCTCCAGTTCCGCGGCGCCCCCGGCAACTTCGTCGTCGTACAGCCCTTCGAGGCGTGAGGCAGGCATGGACACGCAGACACTCAGCGCGCACCGCGCCGCCGACACCGGCGCCCGGATGGCCGTGCACAGCTCCAAGACCCTCAAGGTCAAGATGGTCAGCGGCCACGACCTGATCGCCAAGGCCGGGTCGATGATCGCGTACGACGGGTACGTGCAGTTCGACGGCGCCCCCGCGAACCTGCGGCGCACCGCCGAGGAGATGGTCACCGGCGAGGGCGGCAGGCTCATGCTCTGCCGCGGCGACGGCGACCTCTACCTCGCGGACTACGGCGCGGACGTCCTCGTCCTGCACCTCGCCGACGAGGCCCTGTCCGTCAACGGCGCCACCCTCCTGGCCTGCGACGCGAGCCTCCAGCTCGCCATCGAGCCGGTCAAGGGCCTCGCCAAGCTCTCCGGCTCCGGCCTGACGAACCTCGTCGTCCGCGGCACCGGCTGGGTCGCCCTGGTCAGCCGCGGCATCCCCACCGTCCTCGACTGCTCCGAGCGCGAGACGTACGTCGACCCCGACGCGCTGATCGGCTGGACCACCGGCCTCGACCTCAAGGCGCGCCGCACGGTCAAGGCGAGCGCCCTGATCGGCCGCGGCAGCGGCGAAGCCCTCCAGATCGGCTTCAAGGGCCGGGGGTTCGTCGTCGTCCAGCCCAGCGAGGACACCGGCGACCGATTCAAGATCCGGGGCTGAGAGGAGCACCGAGCCACCATGCACAGCACACTCTTCGCGCACGTCCCGGTACCCACCACCGGCCGCTACACCCTCCAGAACCCCCAGCTGCTCAAGGCCGACCTCACCCAGGGGTCCGGATCCGTCCTCGCCCGCCAGGGTGCGATGGTCGCCTTCGAGGGCCACGTCGAGTTCCAGAGCCAGTACCGCAACAACAGCTGGCGCGGCGTCCAGCGGATGGCCGGCGAAAGCCTCGAACTGATGAAGTGCAAGGGCAGCGGCCAGGTCTACCTCGCCAACTTCGCCCAGCACATCCACGTCATGGACGCCGGCCGGGGCATCACGGTCGACAGCAAGTACGTCCTCGCCTTCGACAGCACCCTCGGTGTCGGCATCGTCGCCGTGGACAGCGCCGTCGAGATCGCCTCGGCGGGCGCGTACAACCTGGAGCTCACCGGCACCGGCCAGGTGGCCCTGCTGACCTCCGGCGAGCCGCTCGTCCTGGAGGTCGGACCCGGCCGCAACATCTGCGTGGACGCCGACGCGGTCATCGCCTGGTCGACCTCGCTGCGCACGCAGCTCCAGGCCCCCACCTCCACCTCCGCCGTCTGGCGCCGCCGCGGCAACACGGGCGAGGGCTGGGAGATGCAGTTCCAGGGCGAGGGCCACGTCCTGGTCCAGCCCAGCGAGCTGCTGCCGCCCACGCACCTGCGCGGCGGGGTCCTTGGCCTCAACATGCGCGGCAACTCGCTCGGCGGCAGCCGGGCCTGACCCCCACGGCAGGGGGCGGCACCGCGACTGCGGTACCGCCCCCCTGCCGTGCACCTCACGCCGTGCAGGCGTCATGCCGTACGGGCGTCATGGCCGGATGCCGTGCGTACGGCGTCCCCGGCCGCCGGTCACAGCCGCGCGCGCGTCGCCTCCAGCAGCCGCACCACGGACGCGTCCGCGACCTGCGCCACCTCGCCGTACCCGAACCAGCGCAGGTCCAGCGACTCGTCGCTGATCTCCGCGACGGCCTCCGGCGGGGCCAGCACCGCGTACTGCACGTCGAGGTGCCAGGAGCAGGGGCCCGGGATCGCATGCCGGTCCAGGCGCACCGGGCCGCCCGGCAGCAGCCGCAGGCCCGACGCGATCCCCGACTCCTCCACGGCCTCGCGCATCGCCGCGTCCTCCAGCGTCGCGTCGCCCGGCTCGCAGTGCCCGCCCATCTGGAGCCACATGCCGAGCTTCTTGTGCAGCGTCAGCAGCACCCGCTCCTGCTCCGGGTCCACCACCAGGGCGCTGCCCGTCAGGTGCCCCGCCGTGCACGGCTTGTACATCCCGTCCGGGTGCGCGGCCAGGTGCTCCAGGTAGACCTCGCGCAGTTCGGCCTGGTCCGCGTACTCCTTCAGTACGCGGACCGCGTCGTCGTACAGGTCGTACCCGCTCACTTCTGCTCTCCGGAACCCTCGGCGCCGCCCTCGTCGCGGCGCTCGGCGGCCTCGCCGAGCATCTTGTCGATCTCGGAGAAGTCCAGGTGCTCGCGGTGGACGAAACCGTCCGGGTCGTCGAGGTCCGAGGCCGTCGGCAGCATGTCCGGGTGCTCCCACAGGCCGTCGCGGCCGTCCACGCCGCGCGCGTCCGTGAGCGAGGCCCACAGGCGCGAGGCGTCCCGCAGCCGCCGGGGCCGCAGCTCCAGGCCGATCAGCGTCGCGAACGTCTGCTCCGCCGGGCCGCCCGAGGCGCGCCGCCGGCGCAGGGTCTCGCGCAGGGCGTCGGCCGAGGTCAGCCGGGGCTTGGCGGCCTCGTGCACCACCGCGTCCACCCAGCCCTCGACCAGCGCGAGCGCCGTCTCCAGCCGGGCCAGGGCCGCCTTCTGCTCCGGGGTGTCCTGCGGCTGGAACATGCCGCCCTGCAGGGCCTCCTGCAGCTGCTCCGGATTCGACGGGTCGAGCTGGCCGACCACGTCCTCCAGCTTGGAGGTGTCCACCTTGATGCCCCGGGCGTAGCCCTCGACCGCGCCGAACAGGTGCGAGCGCAGCCACGGCACGTGCGCGAAGAGGCGCTGGTGGGCGGCCTCGCGCAGGGCGAGGTACAGGCGCACCTCGTCCGACGGCACGCCGAGGTCCTTGCCGAAGGCCTCGATGTTCAGCGGCAGCAGGGCGGCCCTGCCCGCCGGGCCCAGCGGCAGGCCCACGTCCGTGGAGCCCACGACCTCGCCCGCGAGGGCGCCCACGGCCTGCCCGATCTGCTGGCCGAACATGGCGCCGCCCATGGAGCGCATCATGCCGAGCAGCGGGCCCGCCATGGCCTGCATCTCCTCGGGCAGCACGCTGCCCATCGCCGCGCCCACCCGCTCGGCGACCGGGTCGACGAGCTCCTTCCACACCGGGAGCGTCGCCTCGACCCACTCGGCGCGGCTCCAGGCCACGGCGATGCCCGCCCCGGAGGGCAGCGAGGTCACCCCGTCGAGCCACAGGTCGGCCAGGCGCACGGCCTCCTCGACCGCGGAGCGCTCGGCGATCCCGACACTGGCGTCCTTGACCCCGTCCGCCGTGCCCTGCGCCACGGTCTGGCGGGCGATGTCCTTGGCCATGTCCCAGTTCACGGGACCGCCCTCGTAGCTCAGCATCTGGCCGAGCTGCTGGAAGGCGGCGCCCAGGTCGCCCGGGTTCATCGCACCGAACATCGCGGCGAACGGGTTGTCCGCCCCGCCGGGCAGGCCCGGCCCGCCGAACCCGAACGGATTCGCGGGGCCGCCCTGGCCGCCCTGGCTGCCCTTCTTCCTGCCCTCGTCGCCGCTCTCCGGCTCCTCCGGCGGAAGGCCGAATCCGAATGGGGTGTCACTCACGGGTTTCCTCGGCTCGTAGGGCCGCCGGCACGGTACCGGCGGCGAAGGTCCGACTACACACCCAGCGTAGACACCGCGCCCGGTTCCGGGCTCGGTGCTCCGCCGACTGCTGGGCTGCGGCAGGATGGACAACACCTGGTAGGTACGCGTCAGGACGTGCACCTACTGAAGACAACCGCTGGAGACGCCCGGTGAGTTCCCCTGATCCTCAGGTTCGAGCAGTGCACGACCCCGAAATTCGCGCTGGGCGAAACGGCGGAGTGCGCGGCCCCGTGATCGCCGTGACCGGTGCCGCCTCGGGTGTCGGAGCCGCCCTCGTCCAGCGTCTGGCCGAGTCCGACGAGGTCAGACAGGTCGTCGCCATCGACGAGCGGCGCGGGGAGTGCGCAGCGGCCCAGTGGCACGTCCTCGACGTCCGCGACCCCGCCATCGCCGAGAAGCTCCGCGGCGCCGACGTGGTCGTCCACCTGGCCCTCGACCTCGACCTGGAGTCCGACCCCGCGGCCCGTACGGCGTACAACGTGCGCGGCACGCAGACCGTGCTCACCGCCGCGGCCGCCGCCGGGGTGCGCCGCGTCGTGCTCTGCACCTCCGCGATGGTCTACGGCGCGCTCCCCGACAACGACATCCCCCTCTCGGAGGACGCCGAGCTGCGGGCCACCGCCGAGGCCACCGGCGTCGGCGACCTGCTGGAGATCGAGCGCCTCGGCCGCCGCGCCCCCCGCGCGCACCCGGGCCTGAACGTGACCGTCGTCCGCCCCGCCGTGCTGGTCGGCGGTACGGACACCGCCCTGACCCGCTACTTCGAGTCCCCGCGGCTGCTGGTCGTGGCCGGCTCCCGGCCCACCTGGCAGTTCTGCCACGTGGAGGACCTGGTCAGCGCCCTGGAGTACGCGGCGCTGGAGAAGGTCGAGGGCGAGCTGGCCGTGGGCTGCGAGGGCTGGCTGGAGCAGGAGGAGGTCGAGGAGCTCAGCGGGATCCGCCGGATGGAGCTGCCCTCCGCGGTGGCCCTGGGCGCCGCCGCCCGGCTGCACCGCATCGGCCTGACCCCCTCCCCGGCCGGGGACCTCGCCTTCACGATGCACCCGTGGGTGGTCAGCGTCAGCCGGCTGCACGCGGCGGGCTGGCGCCCCCGGTGGACCAACGAGGAGGTCCTCGCGGAACTGCTCCAGGAGGTGTCCGGACGGCACACCGTCGCCGGCCGCCGGCTCGGCCGCAAGGACGCCACCGCCGCGGGCGCCGCCGGTGCGACCGTGGCCCTGCTCGGCGCGGCGGCCGTGGTGCGCCGGGCCCGCCGGCGCCGCGGGATCTGACCGGCGGGGACCCCGCACCGGCCCGCCCGGCCCCGCCGCGGCACGCGCCGCGCGCGCCCGCCGGACGGTCCGGCGGCGCGCCCGGGGCGCGGTCCGGCCTGAGGGTCCTGTAGAAGGCTCCATACCGCGACCGGCCACCGCCGGTCGAATCGGCTATTCCCCGTCGTCAGGGCCGTAGGGCACGATGGACGGCATGGAAGCAGCGACCTTCGACCACCCCGGCGAGCAGGCGGCAGCGGACCCCATCCGGCTGCTGGAGATCCGGGAGGCCCCGCTCTCGCTCGACGAGGTCTTCCGGGCCGTCGGCGACGACGAGACGGGCGGCACCACCCTCTTCGTGGGCACGGTCCGCAACCACGACGGCGGCGCCGACGTGGACTCCCTCGGCTACTCCTGCCACCCGACGGCCGAGGCGGAGATGCGCCGCGTGGCCGAGCGGGTGGCCGCGAAGTACCCCGTCCGCGCCCTGGCCGCCGTCCACCGTGTGGGCGACCTGGCGGTCGGCGACATCGCCGTCATCGTGGCGGTCTCCTGCCCGCACCGCGGCGAGGCCTTCGAGGCCTCCCGGATGCTGATCGACGACCTCAAGCACGAGGTGCCGATCTGGAAGCACCAGCGGTTCTCCGACGGTACGGAGGAGTGGGTCGGCGCCTGCTGAGCCCCCGGCCACCCGGCCGAGGCAACCCGATTTGCGTAACCCCGCTCCGGGCACGAGCGTTAGGAGCAACATCGCTCCGCAGTGGTCGTTCTGCGGTCGTACCCGGGGTAGGGAGGCAGGCCCGTGGCATCTCTCGCGTGGCTGTTGATTCCGCTGTTCGCCGCTGTCGGAGCCGCGATATGGGCCGGCTGGGCCGCCCGCGACCGCACCTCCGGCGACATATCGGAACTGGCCGGATACGCGAGGTTCCGGGAAGCCATGGGCCGGGAACACTCCGGGTCCGACGCCCTCTGAAGCTTCCCGTACTGTCGTTCCATGCCACGCCGCACCGCGACGATGCTCGCCTCCGTCCTGATGCTCTTCGGCTTGCTCATCGCCGGGGTCATGATCAAGGTCCCGTACTCCGAGATGAGCCCCGGGCCCACGGTGAACACGCTCGGCGAGGCCGACGGCGAGGCGGTCCTGCAGATCACCGGGCGCAAGACGTACCCGGCGGGCGGGCACCTGAACATGACCACGGTCCGCGTCACGGGCGCCGACTACAACATGAACCTCCTCGAAGCCGTCTTCGGCTGGCTCGCCCACGACAACACCGTCGTGCCGCACGAGAACCTCTATCCGGACGGCAAGACGGAGGAGCAGTCCACGCAGGAGAACGCCGAGGAGTTCTCCCAGTCCCAGGAGACCGCCAAGGTCGCCGCACTGCGCGAACTGGGCATCCCGGTCGCCACCCGCGTCGTCGTCGGCTCGGTCGTCAAGGACAGCCCCTCCGAGGGCAGGCTCCACGCGGGCGACGTGATCAGGGCCGTGGACGGGGTCGCGGTCAAGGCCCCCGAGGACGTGGCCGAGCTCGTCACGAAGCACAAGCCCGGTGAGAAGGTCGTCTTCACGATCGTCCCGGCCAAGGAGGCCGCGGCTGCCGAGAAGGCCCACCGCGCGCCCACCACCACCGAGAAGGTCACCGTCACGACGAAGGCGGCCGGCGAGGACGGGCACGCCATCGTCGGCATCCGGGCCAGCACCGACCACACCTTCCCGTTCACCATCGACATCAAGCTCGCCGACGTCGGCGGCCCCAGCGCCGGCCTGATGTTCGCGCTCGGCATCGTCGACAAGCTCACGCCCGGCGACCTGACCGGCGGGAAGTTCGTCGCGGGTACCGGCACCATCGACGAGCAGGGCAGGGTGGGCCCGATCGGCGGCATCCAGATGAAGACCATCGGGGCGCGCAACGCGGGCGCCCGCTACTTCCTCACCCCGGCGGACAACTGCGGGTCCGCGGCCAAGGACGTGCCCGACGGCCTGACCCTGGTGAAGGTGGACACCATCGCCGACGCCGTGGACTCCCTGGAGAAGATCGCGAAGGGGGACGCGGCCGGCCTGCCGCAGTGCAAGGCGGCCTGACGCCCCCGCCGGCCCCCGCAGCAGGCCTCAGCAGGCCGCGCGGGCTACGCGTCGAAGGTCGCCGCCAGCGCGTCGGCCAGCCCGGGCACCAGGTCCGCCCCGGTCAGCACCTCGCCCGCCGAGTCCTTGCCGCGCAGCCGTACGGCCGACTCGCGGGCGCCGTCGCGCAGCACGGCCACCGTCAGCCGCACCTCCTCGCGGTCCGGGTGCGTCGCCACCCACTGCGCCAGCTCCTTCTCGCTGACGTCGTTGGGCACGGACGCCTCCGCCGACGGCGGCAGCATCAGCCGCTCGACGGTCACGGCGCAGCCCGCGGCCATCTCGGGCCACACGATCGTGCCGAGGAACTTGTCGAGCTCGGCCCCGGCGGGCACCTCCTGGAGCTCCACGGGGGTCAGGGAGGCCGCCGGGGCGCCGGACAGCGGATCGGCGGGGGCGAGCTTGCGGGAGAGCCGCGGGCCCTGGGCCTGGGCCCGCAGCCGCTCGGTGTCGACGAGAGCGAAGACCCGGGCCGGCTGGTCCCAGCCGAGACCGGAGGCGTAATCGTCGATTTCGAGGACGGCACGGGTGAGCGGGCTCGCGGCCATCGGCGTACCGGAGGGGGAAACGTTGGACATGGACAACATCCTGCCTCCTTTCGGTGCGATACCGGGAACTGACTAAAGCCTCAGTAAGTTGCAGGAGTGGGCTCTACGATCGGGGGCCCGCTCAACAAAGACACTGCGACTTTCGAGGTGCGCACCTTGGCTTTCCAGATGCCGGACCGCGGCGGAGGCCCCTCCGGGCCACGGATCAGAGTCGGCCGCCCGTCCCGGCGTGCCCGGACCCTGCTCATGACCCTGGGCGTCCTGGCCGTACTGGCCATGGCGTTCATCATGTTCGCGGGATTCTGGACCGACTGGCTCTGGTACCGGTCCGTACAGTATTCGTCCGTCTTCACCACCACCCTGTGGACCAAGGTCGGGCTGTTCGCGGTCTTCGGACTGCTCATGGCCGGGGCCGTCGGGTTCAACATCTGGCTGGCCCACCGGCTGCGGCCGCCGCTCAGCGCGATGTCGCTGGAGCAGCAGAGCCTCGACCGCTACCGGATGGGCATCGCCCCCTTCAAGAAGTGGCTGCTCATCGCGATCGCGGCGCTGGTCGGCCTGATCGCCGGAGCCTCGGCCGCCGGCCAGTGGCGCACCTGGCTGATGTACGTGAACGGCGTGCCGTTCGGCACGAAGGACCCCCAGTTCCAGCTGGACGTGTCCTTCTACGCCTTCGAGCTGCCCTGGTACCGCTTCCTGCTCGGCTTCGGCTTCGCCGCCGTCGTCCTGTCGCTGATCGCCGCCGCCGTCGTGCACTACCTGTACGGCGGACTGCGGATCACGAGCCCGGGCGCCCGCGCGACCTCCGCCGCCACCGGGCACCTGTCGGTGCTGCTCGGCCTCTTCGTCGCGCTCAAGGCCGTCGCGTACTGGCTCGACCGGTACGGCCTGGCCGTCAAGTCCAGCGACTTCAAGGCCGCCGACAACTGGACCGGCCTGCGGTACGTCGACGCCAACGCCTACCTGCCCGCCAAGACCATCCTCTTCTGCATCGCCGCGATCTGCGCCGTGCTGTTCTTCGCCACCCTGTGGCGGCGCACCTGGCAGCTCCCGGTGATCGGCTTCGGCCTGATGGTGCTCTCGGCGATCCTGATCGGCGGCCTGTACCCGGCCATCGTCCAGAAGTTCCAGGTCCAGCCGAACGAGCAGGCCAAGGAAGCGGCGTACGTCGAGAAGAACATCAAGGCGACCCGCGAGGCCTACGGGATCGTGGACTCCGAGGTCAAGGAGTACCCCGGCGTCAGCACGACCGAGGACAAGACGAAGCTCCGCAAGGACGCCGACACCACGGCGAGCATCCGCCTCCTCGACCCGAACATCGTCTCCCCGACCTTCCAGCAGCTCCAGCAGATCAAGGGCTACTACGGCTTCCCGTCCACGCTGGCCGTGGACCGGTACAAGGGCCAGGACACGGTCATCGGCCTGCGCGAGCTGAACCTGGCCGGCATCCCGAAGAACAACTGGATCAACGACCACTTCAAGTACACGCACGGTTACGGCGTGGTCGCGGCCAAGGGCACCGAGGCGGACCGCGAGGGCCGCCCCGTCTTCACCCAGTCCGACCTGCCCTCCAAGGGCGAGTTCGGCACCGACTTCGAGCAGCGCATCTACTACGGCGAGATGACGAAGCAGTACTCGATCGTCGGCGGCCCGCAGAAGGAGCTCGACTACTCCGACGACAGCGGCGAGAAGGAGACGAGCTACCGGGGCAAGAGCGGCGTCAGCCTCGACAACCCGGTCAACCGCGCCGCGTACGCCCTGGCGTTCAGCGAGCCGCAGATCCTCTACTCCGGGGCCATCGGCGAGGGCTCGCGCATCCTGTACAACCGCACGCCGAAGGAGCGCGTCGAGTCCGTCGCCCCCTGGCTGACCATCGACGGCGCCGCCTACCCGGCCGTCATCGAGGGCCGCGTGCAGTGGATCGTCGACGCCTACACGACGACCAACGGCTACCCGTACGCCTCGCGCACCACGCTCGGCGACACCACGGCCGACTCGCTGACCAACCAGCAGCGCGCGGTCGTCGCCCAGGAGAACCGGGTCAACTACATCCGCAACTCCGTCAAGGCCACCGTCGACGCGTACGACGGCACGGTCCGGCTGTACCAGTGGGACACCAAGGACCCGGTCCTCAAGACCTGGATGAAGGCCTTCCCCGGCACGGTCAAGGCCAAGAGCGAGATCTCCAAGCCGCTCATGGAGCACATGCGCTACCCGCAGGACCTCTTCAAGGTCCAGCGCGAGCTGCTGACCCGCTACCACGTCACCGACCCGCAGACCTTCCTCAGCGGCTCGGAGGTCTGGGCGGTCCCCAACGACCCGACCACCAAGGCCGACAACGCCGTCCCGCCGTACTACCTGTCCATGAAGATGCCGGGCCAGCCCCAGCCGGGCCAGGTCTTCTCGCTGACGACGACGTTCACGCCGAACGGCCGCGACAACCTGAGCGCCTTCATGGCGGTCAACGCCGACCCCGCCACGAGCGACTACGGCAAGATCAGGATCCTGAAGCTGCCGACCAGCAGGACGGTCGACGGGCCCAAGCAGGTACAGAGCCAGTTCAACTCGGAGCAGAAGATCGCCGAGTCGATCAGGCTGCTGCGCGGCGGCGACTCCGAGGTCGAGTACGGCAACCTGCTCTCGGTGCCCCTCGACGGCGGAATGCTGTACGTGGAGCCCGTGTACGTCCGCGGCGGCGGCCTGAAGTACCCGCTGCTGCGCAAGGTCCTGGTGACCTACGGGGGCAACACCGCCTTCGAGGACACCCTGGAGAAGGCGCTCAACGTGGTCTTCGGGGCCGAGGCGCCGAGCACGACCCCGCCGGGCGACGGCACCCAGCCGCCCGTCACGACCCCGGGCGACCCGACGGTCAAGCAGGCCCTCGCCGATGCGGCGAAGGCCCTCGCGGAGGCCGACAAGGCCATGAAGGCCGGGGACTGGGCCGCCTACGGCCGGGCCCAGGACGCCCTGGAGGCCGCGCTCCAGCGGGCCCAGGACGCCGAGGCGAAGGCCGCACAGCCCAAGCCGGGCGCGGGCGCGACGCCCCCGGCCAAGCCCGCGCCGCAGTCCACGCCGACACCGAAGGCGACCCCCTCGGCCGGAGGCGGATCTTAACGATTGAAGGCTTCACCCCGCAGCGTGGTACGGTGGTTTCACCGACGCGGGGTGGAGCAGCTCGGTAGCTCGCTGGGCTCATAACCCAGAGGTCGCAGGTTCAAATCCTGTCCCCGCTACTGAAGACGAGGCCCGGATCCACTGGATCCGGGCCTTCGTCATATGCCGGTTTTCCCCAGCGTCACCCGGGAGGGGGCTTTGACCCGGGAGCGTGTTTGACTTGTCTCTCTGTGGGCATGTCGACAAAACGCTGTAGTGACCTCACTGGCTGCGACATACCAGGTGTACGCGGGTTGCAGGTGATGCGACGATGGGATTTATGGGGGACAGGTCAACTCTGCTGGAGACAGGGCGGTTTGTGCGGGCGGAATCCGACGAGAACACGACCACGGGTGCCGAGGCACTGCTCGCCGAGGCCGTTGACACCGCGCTGACCGAAGCGGTGGCCGACGTCGAGCTGGAGGCCCGGCACCGTGCGGCCGCCGACGCGGGCGACACCGCCTCCATGAGCGTGCTCGGCGCCTCCCTGCTGCGCCGCGGGGACCTGGACGCCGCCGAGCCGTACCTGCGCGGCGCCACCGCCACCGGCGACCGGGCCGCCGCCAACAACCTCGGCGTCCTCCTCCACCAGCGCGGCTACCCCGAGGAAGCCGCGGGCTGGTGGCGGATCGCCGCCGTCGCCGGCTCCGCCGCCGCGGGCCACGCCCTGGGCCGGCACTACCGCGAGCGCGGCGACGAGCCCGCCGCCGAGTACTGGCTGCGCCAGTCCGCCGAATCCGGCCACATGCTGGGCGCCTACGCCCTCGCCGACCTCCTGGAGCACCGCGGCGACGACCCGGCCGGCACCGAGCGCTGGCTGCGCGCCGCCGCCGAGCAGGGCCACCGCGAGGCCGCGTACCGCCTCGCCCGGCTGCTGCGCGGCGGCCGCCCCGCCGAGGCCGAGCAGTGGTACCGGCAGGCCGCCGCCCGCGGGCACCGCCGCGCCGCCCTGCACCTGGGCACCCTCCTGGAGGCCCGCGGCGAGCTCGACGAGGCCGGCCGCTGGTACCTGACCTCCGCCAAGCAGGGCGAGGCCCGCGCCGCCTGCGCCCTCGGCTTCCTGCTGCGCGACCGGGGCGACGAGGACGGGGCCGCCTCCTGGTGGCTGCGCGCCGCCGAGGACGGCAACGGCAACGCCGCCAACGCCCTCGGCGCCCTGCACGCCGCCCGCGGCGAGACCCAGACCGCCGAGAAGTGGTACCGCGCCGCCATGGACGCCGGGGACCACAACGGCGCCTACAACCTCGGCCTGCTGTGCGCCGCGCAGGACCGGATCCCGCAGGCCGAGCAGTGGTACCGGCGCGCCGCCTACGCCGGGCACCGCGAGGCCGCCAACGCCCTCGCGATCCTCCTCCTCCAGGCGGGGGACCCGACGGGGGCCGAGCCCTGGTTCTCCAAGGCCGCCGAAGCGGGCAGCGTGGACGCCGCCTTCAACCTGGGCATCCTCTTCGCCGGCCGCGACGACGACCGCACCGCCCTCAAGTGGTACGAGCGCGCCGCCTCCGCCGGACACACCGACGCCGCCCTCCAGGTCGGCATCGCCCTGGTCCGCGACGGCGAGGAGCGCGCCGCGGAGCGGCACCTGCGGTGCGCCGCGGGCGGCGGCAGCGCCGAGGCCGCCTTCCGGCTGGCCGCCCTGCTGGAATCGCTGTCCCCGCCGCCCGAGGCCCCGGCCCTGGGCGAGCCCGCGGCCGCGAAGACCGAGAGCGAGGAGTGGTACGAGCGCGCCGCCGAGCAGGGCCACCGCCGGGCCCAGGTCCGCGTCGGGATGCTCGCCGCAGGCCGGGGCGAGCTGGGCGCCGCCGCCCGCTGGTACCGGGAGGCGGCCCAGGCGGGCAGCCGCAACGGCGCCTTCAACCTCGGCCTGCTGCTGGCCCGCGAGGGCGCCGAGCCGGAGGCCGCCCTGTGGTGGACCCGCGCCGCGGTGGCCGGGCACGGCCGCGCGGCCCTGCGCCTCGGGCTGCTCGCCGCCCGGCACGGGGACCTGAACGAGGCCCGCAAGTGGTGCGCGCGGGCCGTGGAGCTGGGACCGGCCGAGGTGGCCGGGCGGGCGGCGCGGCTGCGCGAGGCCCTGGACGAGGAACTCACGGCCTGAGGGCGCGGCCCGGCACCAGGGCCGCGCCGGCCGGCGCACCACCGATTTGCGCTGGTCGGGGGCTTCGCGTAACGTGAGGTTCACCGACGCGGGGTGGAGCAGCTCGGTAGCTCGCTGGGCTCATAACCCAGAGGTCGCAGGTTCAAATCCTGTCCCCGCTACTGAAGGCGAGGCCCGGATCCAGGGAACTGGATCCGGGCCTTCGTCGTATCCGGAAGGCCGGAAGGCCAGTACGGGAGCCGGGTACGGAGGAGCCCCCCGGCGGACCGGGGGGCTCCGTCACGTCCCGTCCGTGCCGTTCAGGCCTTCGCGCAGTTCGGGCAGATGCCGCGGTACGTGACCTCGACGGCCGACACGGTGAAGCCGAAGCGCTCCGAGTCGGGCAGGTCCACCAGCGGGTCTCCGGCCGGGTGCACGTCCCGGATCGCCCCGCACTGCGCGCACACCAGGTGCTGGTGGGGGCGGTGGGCGTTGGGGTCGTACCGCTTGGCGCGGCGGTCCGTGGAGACCTCCAGGACCTCGCCGAGGGTCACCAGCTCGCCCAGGGTGTTGTAGACCGTCGCCCGCGAGATCTCGGGCAGTTTCGCCACGGCGCGCGCGTGGACCTCGTCGGCCGTCAGGTGCACGTGGTCGCCGTCGAGCACCTCGGCCACGACGCGCCGCTGTGCGGTCATGCGCCAGCCGCGTCCGCGAAGTCGATCCAGCAGGTCACTCATGGACGCCAGCCTAACAGTGAGGGGATCCGGTGTAGATCCCGAACGGGTGTGGACTTGGATGGACCATGGGATTGGATGCTTACTTGACTTAGACAATGTCTATTGTAGGGTCGGATCCGGAAACAGCCGAGGGACAGGACGTGCCCGAGATGACCCAGGAGGCGCACGTGACGCAGGGACCGCTCACCACCGAGGCCGGAGCCCCGGTCGCCGACAACCAGAACAGCGAGACGGCCGGAGTCGGCGGCCCCGTGCTGGTCCAGGACCAGCTCCTGCTGGAGAAGCTCGCCCACTTCAACCGCGAGCGGATCCCGGAGCGCGTGGTGCACGCCCGCGGCGCCGGCGCGTACGGCACCTTCACCGTCACCGCCGACGTCACCGCGTACACCCGCGCCGCGTTCCTCTCCGAGGTCGGCAAGCAGACCGAGACCTTCCTGCGGTTCTCCACCGTGGCGGGCAACCTGGGCGCGGCCGACGCCGTGCGCGACCCCCGCGGCTGGGCGCTGAAGTTCTACACCGAGGAGGGCAACTACGACCTCGTCGGCAACAACACCCCCGTGTTCTTCATCAGGGACGCGATCAAGTTCCCGGACTTCATCCACACCCAGAAGCGCGACCCGTACACCGGCTCCACCGAGGCGGACAACGTCTGGGACTTCTGGAGCCTGTCGCCCGAGTCCACGCACCAGGTGACCTGGCTCTTCGGCGACCGCGGCATCCCCGCCTCGTACCGCCACATGAACGGCTACGGCTCGCACACCTTCCAGTGGAACAACGAGGCCGGCGAGGTCTTCTGGGTCAAGTACCACTTCAAGACCGACCAGGGCATCGCGAACCTCACGCAGGCCGAGGCCGACGCGCTGGCCGGCGCCGACCCGGACAGCCACCAGCGCGACCTGCGCGAGTCCATCGAGCGCGGGGAGTTCCCGAGCTGGACCGTGCAGGTGCAGATCATGCCGGCGGCCGACGCGGCGGAGTACCGCTTCAACCCGTTCGACCTCACCAAGGTGTGGCCGCACGAGGACTACCCGCCGGTCGAGATCGGCCGCCTGGAGCTCAACCGGAACCCGGAGAACATCTTCGCCGAGGTCGAGCAGTCGGTCTTCAGCCCGGCGCACTTCGTGCCCGGCATCGGCCCGTCCCCGGACAAGATGCTCCAGGGCCGCCTCTTCGCGTACGGCGACGCGCACCGCTACCGCGTCGGCATCAACGCCGACCACCTGCCGGTGAACCGCCCGCACGCCACCGAGGCGCGCACCCACTCCCGCGACGGGTTCCTGTACGACGGCCGCCACAAGGGCGCGAAGAACTACGAGCCGAACTCCTTCGGCGGTCCGCAGCAGACCGGCCGCCCGCTGTGGGAGCCGGTCCCGCTGGCCGGCGCCACCGGCAACCACGCCGCCCCGGTGCACGCGGAGGACGACGACTTCGTGCAGGCGGGCAACCTGTACCGGCTGATGTCCGAGGACGAGCAGGGCCGCCTGGTGGCGAACCTGGCCGGGTTCCTCGCCAAGGTGTCCCGCGAGGACATCGTCGAGCGCGCCGTCGGCAACTTCCGGGCGGCGGACGAGGACTTCGGCAAGCGGCTCGACGCCGCCGTCCAGGCCCTGCGCGGCTGACGGGCGCCTGCCGCAGCGAAACGGCGGGCCGCACCCCCGAGGGGGTGCGGCCCGCCGCCGCGTCCGGCCCCGGCGGGGGCTCCTACGCGGCCACCGTGCGCCGGGCGGGCACCCAGCAGCGGATCACGTCGCGGACGGACACGATGCCCACCGCGCCGCCGCCCTCCAGCACGATCAGGTGCCGGAAGCCGCCGTGGACCATGGCCTCGGCGGCCTCCTGGAGGGTGGCGTCCGGGGTGCAGAACACCACGTTGTTGGTGGTGTGGGCGGCGACGGTCTCGCGGTCGGGGTCGTGCCCCGCGCCCAGGGAGTTGAGGATGTCGCGCTCGGTCAGGATGCCGATGCCGCTGGTGTCGGGGTCGAGGACGACCGCCGCCCCGACCCTGCGGCCGGACATCAGGCAGGCGGCCTGCCGGAGGGTGTGGGCGGGGCCGAGGGTCAGGATCAGTGTGCTCATGGCGTCGCGGACGAGCATGAAGAGAGCCACCTCCTAGGAGAGACCCCCGCTTCGGCGGAGCGCCGGATCGCCCGTACCGCGCCGCCGGATGCGGACACCGGCTTCGAGAACGGATTCACAAGCGCACAAGCGGAGGATTCTCAGATTCCCACGACCCCTCTGCGTCATCAAGGGGGCACGCTCGGCGAGCGGGGGCGCGGGGGCTCAGCCGCGGGCGCGCAGGAACCCGAGCATCTCGTCGTGCAGCAGGCCGTTCGAGGCGGCCGCGTTGCCGCCGTCCACCCCGTCCACGCCGTCGACGCTGGTGAACCGGCCGCCCGCCTCCTGCACCACGACGGCGATGGCCGCCATGTCCCACAGGTTCAGCTCCGGCTCCGCGCACAGGTCGAGGGAGCCCTCGGCGACCATCATGTACGGCCAGAAGTCCCCGTACCCGCGGGTCCGCCAGCAGGCGCGGGTCAGGTCCAGGAAGCCCGGCAGCCGGCCCTGCTCCTCCCAGCCGCTCAGCGAGGAGTAGGCGAACGAGGCGTCGGAGAGCGAGCCCACCTTCGAGACCCCGATGCGGGCCTCCTCGGCCAGGCTGCCGCCCGTGAAGGCGCCGGAGCCCTCGGCGGCCCACCAGCGGCGGCCCAGGGCGGGGGCCGAGACCACCCCGACCACCGGCCGGAACCGGCCGTCCGCGTCCGCCTCCATGAGCGAGATCAGGGTGGCCCAGACCGGCACCCCGCGCACGTAGTTCTTCGTCCCGTCGATGGGGTCCACGACCCAGCGCCGCGGGCCCGATCCGACCAGCCCGTACTCCTCGCCCAGGATGGCGTCCGCGGGCCGGGCCTCCTCGATCAGCCGGCGCACGACGGCCTCCGTGGCCGTGTCCGCCTCGCTCACCGGGGTCATGTCCGGCTTCGTCTCCACCTTCAGGTCGAGGGCCCGGAAGCGGGCCGTCGTGACCGCGTCGGCGGCGTCGGCGAGGGCGTGGGCGAGGCGCAGATCATCGTCATACTCGGGCATGGCCGAACAGTATCGGCACCCGTCCGGGCCGACCACACGGCCCGGCGCTCCGCCGGGCAGGCGCCCTTGACACCGTGTCGCGGCCCGTCAACGCTGGCCGGTATGGCAGTTCCCCCGGGCGGCCCCGGGGGAGGGAGGCGATGATGCCGACAGCGCGGGATTCCTTGCTCGAAGCGGCGCAGACGGCGCTGGCAGGCAGGCCCTGGCCCGCCGTGCGCATGGTCGACGTGGCCGCGGCCGCCGGGGTGTCCCGGCAGACCCTCTACAACGAGTTCGGGGGGAAGGACGGCCTCGCGCGGGCGCTCGTGCGGCGCGAGGCCGACTGGTACCTCGCCGGGGTGGACCGCGCCCTCGGCGCACCCGCCGGGCCGGGGGAGCGGCTGGCGGCCGTGGCCGAGTGGACGGTGTCCGCCGCGCGGGTCCGGCCGCTCTTACGGGCCCTGCTGACCGGGTCCTGGGACGGTGCCCTGCCGGCGCCCGGACCGCCGGGGCAGCCCGGCGGGCTGCCCGCCCAGCGGCGCGGGCCGGGCGCGGTGCCGGGCCCCGCGGAGCTGGCGCGGGCCGTGCGGGAGCGGGCGGCGGCCGCGCTGGACGGCGGCGAGGAGACCGCGCGCCGCTGCGAGCTGGCCGTGCGGCTGGCCCTGTCGTACGTGATCGCACCGGGCGAGGAGGCGGCGGGGGCGCCGATCCGGGCCCTGCTGGCGCTGGCGGACCCCGTACGGGGATGAGCGCCGCCGGACCGGCCGGCCGCCCGGGGGCGGTGGCTGCCGTACCGCGGACCGGCCGGTCCGCGGTACGGGCCGGACGGCCGGGGGCCGGTCAGTGGGCGGAGCCGGACAGCTGGAGGCCGATCACCCCGGCGATGACCAGCGAGATCGAGACGATCTTCAGCACGGACACCACGTCCCCCAGGAAGATCATCCCGTAGATCGCCGTGCCCGCGGCGCCGATGCCCGTCCAGACCGCGTACGCCGGCCCCACGTCGAGCTTCTTCAGGGCCAGGGTGAGCAGTCCGAAGCTGCCCAGGGCGAAGGCGGCGAAGGCGATCGTCGGCCACAGCCGGGTGAACCCGTGCGACAGCTTGAGGCAGACCGCGAAACCCGTCTCCAGCAGCCCTGCGACGACAACCAGCAGCCATGCCATGGGCCACGCCTCCCGCGTCCGGTGACAGCTTTCCGGTGACTCCCCGGTGACACGGCAGCGCGCCACGTGGTGCGATTATGCATTGACCAGACATGCCGCCCGGCAAACCAGGATCAGTCGCCCTCGCGCCGCTCACGGGTCGCCAGCAGCCGCCGCAGCGAGTACAGCCGCGCCGGATCGGCGTGCCCGTCGGCCACCCACTGGTCCAGTGCGCAGTCCGGCTCGTCGTGGCTGCACGCCCGCGGACAGCCCTCCGTACCCGGCTCCAGGTCCGGGAAGGCGAGGATGACCCGGGAGGGCTCGATGTGGTGCAGGCCGAACGAGCGCACGCCGGGGGTGTCGATGACCCAGCCCTCCACCCCGGGCAGCGGCAGCGCCAGCGCCGAGGTGGTGGTGTGCCGGCCCCGGCCGGTGACGGCGTTGACGTGGCCCGTGGCCCGCTGCCGGTCGGCCGCGACCAGGGAGTTCACCAGGGTGGTCTTGCCGACGCCCGAGTGGCCCACGAAGGCGGTGATCCGGCCGGCCAGGCGCTCGCGCACCCGGTCCGCCGCCTCCCCGGCCGCGAGCTCCTCGCGGTTGGTGACCACGTAGTCCACGCCGAGCGTCGCGTACGTCTCCAGCAGCTTGTCCGCCGAGGCCAGGTCGGACTTGGTGAGTACCAGCAGCGGTTCGAGGCCCGCGTCGTACGCGGCCACCAGGCAGCGGTCGATCATCCGGGGCCGCGGCTCCGGGTCGGCCAGCGCCGTCACGATCGCGAGCTGGTCGGCATTGGCCACCACCACGCGCTCGTACGGGTCGTCGTCGTCGGCGGTGCGCCGCAGCACCGACCTGCGCTCCTCGATGCGCACGATCCGCGCCAGGGTGTCCTTCTTCCCGGACAGGTCGCCGACGATCCAGACCCGGTCGCCGACCACCGCCGCCTTGCGGCCCAGCTCGCGGGCCTTCATCGCGGTGACCGTGCGGTCCTCGACCAGGCAGGTCAGCCTGCCCCGGTCGACGGTGAGGACGAAGCCCTCGGAGGCGTCCTCGTGCTTGGGCCGGATGCTCGTCCGGGGCCGGTTGCCCTTGCGGTTGGGGCGGGCCCGGATGTCGTCCTCGTCGGTGTGCTTCCCGTACCGGCGCATCGGACTACGCTCCCGCTCCCGCGAGCATGTCCGACCACATGCGCGGGAAGTCGGGGAGGGTCTTCGCGGTCGTGGCCACGTTCTCCACCCGCACCCCGTCCACGGCCAGGCCGATCACTGCACCCGCGGTCGCCATCCGGTGGTCGTCGTAGGTGTGGAAGACCCCGCCGTGCAGGGGGCGGGGGCGGATCCGCAGGCCGTCCGCGGTCTCGGTCACGTCGCCGCCGAGGCCGTTGATCTCCCGGGTCAGGGCCGCCAGCCGGTCGGTCTCGTGCAGGCGCAGGTGCGCGACCCCGCGCAGCACCGACTCCGAATCGGCGAGCGCGGCCACGGCCGCGATGCCCGGGGTCAGCTCGCCGACCTCGCTCAGGTCCACGTCGATGCCGTGGATCTTGCCGGTGCCGGAGAAGACCAGGCCCTCGTCGGTCAGCTCGCAGGAGCCGCCCATCTCGGTGAAGATCGTCCGCAGCGCGTCGCCGGGCTGCGTGGTGCGGTGCGGCCAGTCCGGGACGGTGACCGTGCCGCCCGTGATCATCGCGGCGGCCAGGAACGGCTGGGCGTTCGACAGGTCCGGCTCCACGACCAGGTCGCGGCCCCGCAGGGCGCCGGGGGCCACCCGCCACACGTTCGGCCCGCCGCCGGACTCGGGGGTGTCGACCTGTGCGCCCGCCGCGCGCAGCATCTCCACCGTCATCCGGATGTGGGGCATCGAGGGCAGGGTGCGGCCGGTGTGCCGGACCTCCACGCCCTGGTTGAACCGCGGGGCCGACAGCAGCAGCGCGGAGACGAACTGCGAGGAGTTCGAGGCGTCGATCTCGACCACCCCGCCGTCCAGGGCCCCGCCGCCGTGCACGGTCATCGGCAGGGCGCCGCGGCCGTCGTCGTCGATCCGGGCGCCGAGGGCGCGCAGCGCGGAGATGACCTGGCCGAGGGGGCGCTCGTACGACCGGGGGTCCCCGTCGAAGCGGACCGGGCCGTCGGCGAGGGCGGCCACCGGCGGCAGGAAGCGCATGACCGTGCCCGCATTGCCGACGTCCACGGTCGCCGGGCCGCGCAGGGCCGCCGGGATGACCCGCCAGGCCTCGCCCGTCGCACCCTCGCCCGCGGAGCTGGAGGACACCGTCTCCTCGATGCCCACGCCCAGGGCGCGCAGCGCGTCCGACATCAGCTGGGAGTCCCGCGAGCGCAGCGGGCGGCGCACCCAGCCCGGCTCGGCCGCGAGGGCGGCGAGGACCAGGGCGCGGTTGGTGACCGACTTGGAGCCCGGGACGGTGACGGTGGCGCGTACCGGCGCCTCCGCGAGGGGGGCGGGCCAGAGGTCGTGGGGCGCGGTGGGCGCCGGGGTGTCGGTCATGACCCTCATTTTAGTGCCCTGCGCCGGGCCCGGATCTTGATCGTCCGCCCGTCTCGGAGTCTGGGCGGCCCGGACTCCGGGCGCCCGGGGTCACAGCCCCAGCAGCCAGCGCCCGCCGCCGGTCAGGGAGGTCAGCGTGACCACGTGGAAGAAGGCGAGCCACACCCCGGGGGGCGTGTGCGTGAGCCGGCCCAGCTGGTCGGCGTCGGAGTCGGGGGCCCCGCCGCCGCGCCGCTTGGCCTGGAGCTCGAAGGGCGGCCGGACCCCGCCCAGGAGCAGGAACCACACCACGGCGTACGCGAACGCCGACTGGATCCCCGCCGGCGCGAGCCAGGACACCAGGACGAAGGTCCCGCCGGTCAGGAGCACGGTCAGGACCCCGTAGGCGTTGCGGACCATCACCAGGACCGCCAGCAGCAGGGCCGTCGCCAGCCACAGCAGCAGCGTGACCCGGTGCGCCGACAGCAGCCAGGCCCCGCCCAGGCCCAGCAGCGAGGGGGCGGTGTACCCGGCCGCGGCCGTCAGGATCATCCCGGGCCCGGTGGGCCGCCCGCGGCTGACGGTCAGCCCGCTGGTGTCGGAGTGCAGCCGGATCGCGGTCAGCCGCCGCCGGGTCAGTACGGCGGCCAGCGCGTGGCCCCCCTCGTGCGCGATGGTGACGGCGTTGCGCGAGACCAGCCACAGGGGGCGCGGGACGACCACGGCCAGGGCGGCGAGGGCCGTCACGGCCACGAGCCACTGCTCGGGGGCGGGCTGTATGCCGGTGAGCCGGTCCCAGAGGCCGGCCACGGAGGTGCTGTCCATCAGGTGGCCTGCTCCTTGCGGTGGGGGTCGGATGCCATGGCAGTGTGGCAGCCATGTGCGGACGGTATGCAGCGAGTCGTGGACCGGAGGACCTGGCGGAGGCCTTCGGGATCGAGAGGTGGGAGCCGGAGGAGGTGCTGGCCCCCGACTGGAACGTGGCCCCCACGAAGAAGGTCCACGTGGTCCTCGACCGCCCCCTGAAAGACGCGGGGGACGGCCGTCCGGTTCGCCAGCTGCGCTCCCTCACCTGGGGGCTCGTACCGTCCTGGGCCAAGGACTCCCAGGGCGCCGCCCGGATGATCAACGCCCGCTCGGAGACCCTCCACGAGAAGCCGTCCTTCCGCGGCCCCTTCGCGCAGCGCCGCTGCATCGTCCCCGCCGACGGGTACTACGAGTGGGTCACCGGCGCCGACGAGCGCGCACTGGAGGTCGAGGGCCGCCGCAAGCGGCCGCGCAAGCAGCCGTACTTCGTGCTCCCCGCCGACGGCTCGGTCCTCGCCATGGCCGGGATATACGAGTTCTGGCGCGACCCCGCCCTGCCCGACGGCCACCCCGCGGCCTGGTGGGCCACCTGCTCGGTGATCACCGCCGAGGCCGAGACGGCCCCGCTCGCCGTGGCCCCCGCGGAGGGGCCGCGCAGCCTCGCCGACATCCACCCGCGGATGCCGCTGGTGCTCACCCCGGACCGCTGGGACGCCTGGCTGGACCCGGCGCGGACCGCCACGCACGAGCTGCGGGCCCTGCTGGAGCCCCCGCCGGGCGGGCTCATGCGCGCCTACTCGGTCTCCACGGCCGTCAGCAACGTGCGCAACAACGGCCCCGAACTGCTCGCCGAGCTGGCCGCGCCGGAAGTGGAAACCCTGTTCTGACCAGGCAGGATGGGGCCATGACGCGTATCCGGACAGTGGACACCCCGGCAGGAGGGGCCAGGATCACCTGGACCGCGGACGGCCCGGCGCGGCCGCGGGCCGTACTCGCCCTCGGCCACGGCGCCGGCGGCGGCATCGAGGCCCGCGACCTCCAGGCCCTGGCCGCCGCCCTGCCCGCCCGGGGCATCGCCGTGGCCCTCGTGGAGCAGCCCTGGCGGGTGGCCGGCAAGAAGGTGGCGCCCGCGCCGAAGACCCTCGACGAGGGCTGGCGGGGCCTGTGGCCCGCGCTCGCGGAGCCCGGACTGCCCGTGGTCGCCGGCGGGCGCAGCGCGGGCGCGCGCGTGGCCTGCCGGACCGGCCGCGAACTGGGGGCGGCCGCGGTGCTCGCCCTGGCCTTCCCGCTGCACCCGCCGGGCCGCCCCGAGCGCTCGCGGGCCGCGGAGCTCGCGGAGGCGGGCCTGCCCGCGCTGGTCGTCCAGGGCGGCCGGGACCCCTTCGGGCGGCCCGAGGAGTTCCCCGCGGGCGCCCACGGGCTCGTGGAGGTGCCCGGTGCGGACCACGGCTTCGCCGTGCCGAAGCGGACCCCGCCGGGCGGGCTCGGCCAGGAGGCCGCGCTGGAACTCCTCACCGCGGCCGTCGCGGACTGGCTGGACGGCGTCCTGGCGGGCACGCCGTAGGGCGCGCGCCTGGACCTCCCCGGCACCCGCCGCCCTTGAGCCGCGGTGGAAGTGGCGCACGCCACGGGAATGTGCCGGAGGGGTTCGTGGTTGTGCCAGACGTCGGTACGTACAGCACAGCCAGAGGAGAAGAGGCACCGCATGGGCTCGACCATCTGCCCCAACCGTCCGCAGGCCGCTGACCTGGAGTGGACGGTGCTCGCGGCGCCCAGGACCGCCCCCGTTCGGGCGGCGGATGGGCGGGATGGTCGCGTATTCTCCGATTCGAGCGGGTCCGCCTTCGGTCCCGCCACGGTGTTGGAGGAGGTGGGTCCTGTTTCCGGGACCGACGACGTCCGCGCGGAGGAGACGCCCGAGGAGCGCAACCGGCGCTTCGAGCGGGACGCCCTCGGCTACCTCGACCAGATGTACTCGGCGGCCCTGCGCATGACGCGCAATCCGGCCGACGCGGAGGACCTGGTACAGGAGACGTACGCGAAGGCGTACGCGTCCTTCCACCAGTTCCGCGAGGGGACCAACCTCAAGGCGTGGCTGTACCGCATCCTGACCAACACCTTCATCAACTCCTACCGCAAGAAGCAGCGCGAGCCGCAGCGCAGCGCGGCCGAGGAGATCGAGGACTGGCAGCTGGCGCGCGCCGAGTCGCACATGTCGACCGGATTGCGCTCCGCCGAATCCCAGGCGCTCGACCACCTGCCCGATTCGGACGTGAAGGAAGCCCTCCAGGCCATTCCGGAAGAGTTCCGCATCGCGGTCTACCTGGCCGATGTCGAGGGCTTTGCGTACAAGGAGATCGCGGACATCATGGGTACACCCATCGGTACGGTCATGTCGCGACTGCACCGTGGCCGCCGTCAACTGCGCGGAATGCTGGAGGACTACGCCCGTGACCGCGGGCTCGTCCCCGCCGGCGCGGGAGAGTCGAACGATCTGAAAGGCTCGGGCTCATGAGCTGCGGAGAGCCGCACGAGACGGACTGCTCTGAGGTCCTGGACCACCTGTACGAGTTCCTCGACCACGAGATGCCCGACACCGACTGCACCAAATTCGAGGTGCACTTCGGCGAATGCAACCCCTGCCTGGAGAAGTACGGGCTGGAGCAGGCGGTGAAGAAGCTGGTCAAGCGGTGCTGCGGATCCGACGACGTGCCGAGCGACCTGCGCTCGAAGGTCATGGGGCGGATCGAGCTGATCCGCTCGGGGCAGCTCGTCCCGGACCAGGAGATCACCGTGATCGGTGAGCACACCGAGATCGCGGAGATCACCGGAGCCGCCGGGGTCACGGACATCTCCGCCGGGCCCGCCACCACCTGACGCGCATTTCCGAACGGCCCCCGGAACGAACGAACTCCGTTCACCCGAAGGTGCTAATCCGGGGCCGCCCGGACGGTGCAATGCGACATTGCCGCCCGCCCGCGCCGGGACCGCACCTATTCTCCCCTGTCGGTACTGCTCCGGTTCGGTACCGGAGTTGACCGGGCACAGGGGAGGAGGGCGCCATGCGGGTGCTTCCGCCGGGGGCGCGCGTCTCCATCCTCTGCGCCGTACTGGGCGCGCTCCTCTGCGCCGCCCCCGCCCTGGCCGGCCGCGGCACCCCCTGGGCGACCGCCGCCCTCCTCGCCGGGCTGTACCTGGCGCCGGAACTCCTCGCGGCGCGCCGGGCGGGCGGCGGCCGGCCGCCCGAGGGCGTCGGCCCGCTCCTCCCGGTCGTCCTCGCCGCCGTCTTCCTGCTGCCGCCCGCCGCCGCCGCGCTCGCCGCGGCCCCCGGCGCGGCGGCCGGCCGGGTCGCGCAGCCGCCCGCCGGGGTGCGCCGGATCTGGCACGCCGCCCAGCAGGCCCTCGCCGCCTGGGCCGCCGGGCAGGTCTTCGGCCTGCTGGGCGGACCGGCCGCACTCGCGGGCGGGGGGCCCGGCTGGGTGCCCGACCTCCCGTACGCCCTGCTGCCGGCGGCCGCCGCGGCCGGGGTCTTCGGGCTGGTGGCGGCCCTGCTCGACGGCGGGGCGGCGGCGGCCGCCGGGCGGGTGCCGCTGCGGACCGCCTGGCGCGGGGCGCTGCCGGGCGCGCTCGCCCCGTACACCGTGTACGGCCTGGCCGGGCTGATGATGGCCGTCATGTGGCGCAGCCCCTTCGGGGTGCCCGCCGCCCTGCTGGTGCTGCTGCCGATGTACACCTCCTGCTGGGCGTTCGCCCAGTACCGGCGCGAGGACGCCGCCCACCGGGCCGCCGTCCGCGCCCTCGTGCAGGCCGTCGACATCAAGGACCCGTACACCCGCGGGCACGGCGAGCGGGTCGGGCGGGCCTCCGCGATGATCGCCCGCGAGCTCGGGATGCCGCAGGAGCGCCAGGAGGTGGTCCGGACCGCCGGGCTCCTGCACGACGTGGGCAAGCTCGGGGTGCCGACCCGGCTGCTGCGCAAGGACGGCCCGCTGACGCCGCAGGAGCGCCGCACCGTCGAACTGCACCCCGAGTACGGGCACGAGGTGGTCCGCGGCATCGGCTCCCTCGGCGAGGCCCGGGCCGCGATCCTCCACCACCACGAGCGGGTCGACGGCACCGGCTACCCCTACGGGCTGAGGGGCGACCAGATCCCGGAGCTGGCCCGGGTGGTGGCCGTGGCCGACGCCTTCGACGCGATGACCTCCACCCGCTCGTACAGCCGGGCCCGCCCGGTGGCGGCGGCCGTGGCGGAGCTGTCGCGGTGCGCGGGCGCGCAGTTCGACCCGGCGGTGGTGGGGGCGCTGACGCGGGCTCTCGACCGCGAGGGCTGGCACCCGGCCGCCGCGGCCGGCGGGGACGCGCCCGTACCTGCCGGGGCCGAGGGGGCTCCCGCACCGCCCGCATCCGACGGGCCTCCCGTACCCGACAGCCCGCCCGTATCCGACGGGCCTCCCGTACCCGCCGTACCCGACAGGGCTGCCGGGCCCCAGGGGCCTGCCGGGCCTGCCGGGTCCCACGCGCCCGTCCGGTCCGGTCCGTCCGGCGGGCCGGGTGCCGGGCTTCCCGGGCTGCCGGCCCAGGGCGGCGAGGCCGCGGGCGGCCGGGGCGGGCGCGGGCGGCCGTCCGGCGGGTCCCCCGGGGCCGTCTCCGGTGCGGGGGGCGGCCGTTGACCCCCGTCTCCGTCTGGGCCGTGCGCGGCGCCGCGGGGCTGCTGACCGCCGCCGCCCTCGGGCACACCCTCTGGCAGGGGGTCGCCGAGCCGGGAGCCGCCCTCGCCTTCGGCCTCCTCGTCGCCCTCGGTGCACTGGTCCGCCGCGACTCCCGCGAGCCGCGCGACGGCGCCGCCCGGCCCTCCGCGGAGGACCGGCACCCCGCGCCCCTCGGCTCCGCCGCCGCCCTCGCCTACGCCCTCCTCGGGCAGAACGCCGGCGCCCCGGCCCACCACGGAGTGCTCCAGACCGTCGCCGTGGTTTTCGCGGGGGCCCTCGCCGGGAGCGTCCCGCACCTGGCCGCGGGCCGCGGACCGGCCCTCGACCCCGCGGCCCGCCGGATACTGACCGTCGCCTTCGCCGCGGTCTGCTTCCAGCCGCTGTACCACTCCGGCCGGCTCGCCTCCGGGGGCGCCGAGGGCCCGTACCTCGTGCTGTTCCTCCTCGTCCTGCTGGGCCTGACCGCCCTGTGCGACGCCGTGCTCGCCGCCGCGGCGGCCGCGGGCCGCACCGGATGGCCGTACGGGCCCCTGCTGCGCGACGAGCTGCGCGCCCTGGCCGGGATCGGCCCGGCCGTCTGCGCCACCGGGGTGGTCATGGCCCTGGGCGTGGCCGGGGCCGGGCTGTGGGCGCTGCCCGTGGTCAGCGTCCCCCTGCTACTGGTCCAGCTGTCCTTCCGCCGGGTCCGCGCCACCCGCACCGCGTACCGCCAGACGATCACCTCCCTGGCCCGGGCCACCGAGGTCGCCGGGTACACCCGCCCGGGCCACGCCCGCCGCGTCGCCGCCCTGAGCTGCGCGGTCGGCCGCGACCTGGGGCTGTCCGGGCGGGAGCTCACGGTGCTGGAGTACGCGGCGCTCCTGCACGACACCGGGCAGCTGTCCCTCGTCGACCCGGTGCCCGCCGGGGCCACCGCCCCCCTGCCCGCCGCCGAGCGCCGCCGGATCGCCGGGCTGGGCGGGGAGGTGGCCCGCCGGACCGGGGTGCCCCCGGAGGTGGCGGAGGCCGTGGAGCGGCAGGCGGACCCGTACCGCGAGCAGCCGCTGCCCGCCCGGATCGTCCGCACCGTGAACGCGTACGACGACCTGGCGGCCGGGGACCGGCGCCCCGGGGGCTCGCTGGCGGCGCTGGAGCAGCTGCGGCTCGGCACCGGGCACGACTACCAGCCGGAGGTCGTGGAGGCCCTGGCGCGGGTGCTCCGCAGGGGCGGCGGGGACCCCGCGGAACGTGCCGGAGTGACCGCGTCCGGCCCTGGGTAACCCACCGGTAATGAGCGGGTCCCCAACCGGGCATGGTTGGATGCGAAGAAGAGTGTCCGCAAGGCTGCACCGCTCCCCGGCCCCCCGCTGGGAGGTGCCCCCAGGCAGGCGGGAATCGTGAGGATCTTCGGGAAGGTACGGCATCGGCCCTCCGCCTCGTGGCGGCAGGCCACCGACCGCGCGTTCACGCTGATCGGCGACGGCCGGTACGAGGACGCGGGGGCGCTGCTGACGCGCGCCGCGGACATGGAGCCCTGGCTGTCCGAGTCCTGGTTCAACCTGGCGCTGCTGCACAAGTTCCGGCACGACTGGGAGCAGGCCCGGGCCGCCGGTCTGCGCGCCGTCGCCCTCCTCGACAAGGAGGCGGGTGCACCCGACTGGTGGAACGTGGGCATCGCGGCCACGGCCCTCCAGGACTGGCCCCTGGCCCGCCGGGCCTGGCAGGCGTACGGCCTGAAGGTGCCCGGCGAGGGCCGCGGCGGGGCCTCCTCCGGGGAGCCGGTGGGCATGGAGCTGGGCAGCGCCGCGGTCCGGCTGTCGCCGGAGGGCGAGGCCGAGGTCGTCTGGGGCCGCAGGCTGGACCCGGCCCGGCTGGAGGTGCTCTCGATCCCGCTGCCGTCGTCCGGGCGCCGCTGGGGCGAGGTGGTCCTGCACGACGGGGTGCCGCACGGGGAGCGGGTGACCGCGGCCGGGCCCTCGTACCCCGTCTTCGACGAGATCGAGCTGTGGGCGCCCTCGCCCGTGCCGACCTGGGTGGTCCTCCTGGAGGCGGCCACCGAGGAGGACCGCAACGCCCTGGAGCAGCTGGCCTCGGACGCCGGGTTCGCCGCGGAGGACTGGTCCTCCTCGGTACGGCTGCTGTGCCGGACCTGCTCGGAGAGCGAGATGCCCAGCGGCGAGGGGGAGGGCGACCACCTCGACCCCCACGACCACAGCGAACCGGGCCACCCCGGCCCCCTGGGCCACCGCACCGCCGGCTCCGGGTCCCTGTGGGTGCCCGAGCGCGAGTGCGGGATCGCGGCCCCGGCCGGGCTGGTGCGGGGGCTGCTGGACGGCTGGGTGGCCGACAGCCCGGACAGCCGCGAATGGCGCGACCTCGAAGAGGTCTGCTGACCGCTGCCCGTAGGCTGTACGGGTACACACGGTGACTTCAGGAAGGCGTACGGCGGACATGGCCCAGCAGGAGACGGAGCAGCAGATCGGCGAGGCCAACGACGGGTACGTCGTGGACACCGAGGACTGCGAGGCGCGCGAGCTCGCCCACCGGGAGCGCGGCAAGGCCCGCCCGATCACCGTGTTCGGCAACCCGGTACTGCACCGCGAGTGCCAGGACGTCACGGAGTTCGGCGCGGAGCTGGCGCAGCTCGTGGACGACATGTTCGCCAGCCAGAAGGCCGCGGAGGGCGTGGGCCTGGCCGCCAACCAGATCGGCGTGGACCGCAAGGTCTTCGTCTACGACTGCCCGGACGACGAGGGCGTCCGGCACGTCGGCGTGGTCGTCAACCCGAAGATCGTGGACCTGCCGGCCGACCGCCGCGTGCTCGACGACTCCAACGAGGGCTGCCTGTCCGTCCCGACCGCCTACGCCTCGCTGGCCCGCCCGGACTACGCCGAGGTGACCGGCCAGGACACCGAGGGCAACCCGATCAAGGTGCGCGGCACCGGCTACTTCGCCCGCTGCCTCCAGCACGAGACGGACCACCTCTACGGGCGGCTGTACATCGACCGCCTCTCCAAGCGCGAGCGCAAGGACGCCCTGCGCCAGATGGACGAGGGCACCCCGCGCTACGAGACCGTCCCGAACGCCTGACGGCCCGGGGGCCGGGAGGGACGAACCGGCCCCCGACGCCAAGGACCGGCCCGCCACTGCTCCGTGCAGTGGCGGGCCGGTCCTCTCGGCTTCCGGGGGCTGCGGGGCCTAGAAGTCCTCGTCCAGGTCCACGGTGCCCTCGACGGCCACCTGGTAGGCGGACGGCCGGCGCTCGAAGAAGTTCGTCAGCTCCTGGACGCCCTGGAGCTCCATGAAGGAGAACGGGTTCTCCGAGCCGAACACCGGGGCGAAGCCCAGGCGGACCAGGCGCTGGTCGGCCACGCACTGGAGGTACTCGCGCATGGACTCCGTGTTCATGCCCGGCAGGCCGTCGCCGCACAGGTCGCGGCCGAACTGCAGCTCGGCCTCCACGGCCTCCTTCAGCATGTCGGTGACCTGCTGCTGGAGCGCCTCGTCGAAGAGCTCGGGCTCCTCCTTGCGGACCGTGTCCACGACCTCGAAGGCGAAGTTCATGTGCATGGTCTCGTCGCGGAAGACCCAGTTCGTGCCGGTGGCCAGGCCGTGCAGCAGGCCGCGGCTGCGGAACCAGTACACGTACGCGAAGGCACCGTAGAAGAACAGGCCCTCGATGCAGGCCGCGAAGCAGATCAGGTTCAGCAGGAAGCGGCGGCGGTCGGCGGCCGTCTCCAGCCGGTCGATCTTCTCGACCGAGTCCATCCACCGGAAGCAGAACTGCGCCTTCTCGCGGATCGAGGGGATGTTCTCGACCGCCGCGAAGGCCGCCGCGCGGTCCTCCGGGTCGGGCAGGTAGGTGTCCAGCAGCGTCAGGTAGAACTGGACGTGCACGGCCTCCTCGAACAGCTGGCGCGACAGGTACAGGCGCGCCTCCGGGGAGTTGATGTGCTTGTACAGCGTCAGGACCAGGTTGTTCGAGACGATCGAGTCGCCCGTCGCGAAGAACGCGACCAGGCGGCCGATCATGTGCTGCTCGGCCGGGCTGAGCTTGGCCAGGTCCGCCACGTCGGAGTGGAGGTCGACCTCCTCCACCGTCCACGTGTTCTTGATGGCGTCCCGGTAGCGCTCGTAGAAGTCCGGGTAGCGCATCGGGCGGAGGGTGAGCTCGAAGCCGGGGTCGAGCAGGTTCTTCCGTTCGGTGGTGCTCATTACTGGCAGGCCTCGCAGGACTCGGGGTTCTCAAGGGAGCAGGCCAGCGCGTCGGCGTCGACGGCCTGCGGGAGGGGCGCGGCCGGGGCCGGGACGGCGGCTGCGGCGGAGGCGGCGCGGGCGATCTTCGTCGCCGGGCGCGAGCGCAGGTAGTACGTGGTCTTCAGGCCCTGCTTCCAGGCGTACGCGTACATCGAGCTGAGCTTGCCGATGGTGGGCGTCTCCAGGAACAGGTTCAGCGACTGGCTCTGGTCGAGGAACGGCGTACGGGCCGCCGCCATGTCGATCAGGCCGCGCTGCGGGATCTCCCAGGCCGTGCGGTACAGGTCCCGCACCTCCTGCGGGATCCAGCCGAAGTCCTGGACGGAGCCCGAGGACTCGCGCAGCGCCTCGCGGGTCTGCGCGTCCCAGACGCCCAGGTTCTTCAGCTCCTCCACGAGGTAGCCGTTGACCTGGAGGAACTCGCCCGACAGGGTCTCGCGCTTGAAGAGGTTGGAGACCTGCGGCTCGATGCACTCGTACACGCCGGCGATCGAGGCGATCGTCGCGGTCGGGGCGATGGCCAGCAGCAGGGAGTTGCGCATGCCGGTCGCCGCGACCCGGGCGCGCAGGGCGGCCCAGCGCTCCGGCCAGTTCAGCTCCACGTCGTAGTGGTCGGGGTGCAGCACGCCCTGGGCGGTGCGGGTCTCGGCCCAGGCCGGCAGCGGGCCGCTGCGCTCGGCGAGGTCGCAGGAGGCCTCGTACGCGGCCAGCATGATCCGCTCGGCGATCCGGGTGGACAGCGCCTTCGCCTCGGCGGAGTCGAAGGGCAGCCGCAGCTTGAAGAACACGTCCTGCAGGCCCATGGCGCCCAGGCCCACGGGACGCCACTTCGAGTTGGAGCGCCCGGCCTGCTCGGTCGGGTAGAAGTTGATGTCCACGACGCGGTCGAGGAAGGTCACGGCGGTGCGGACGGTCTCGTCCAGCCGCTCCCAGTCCAGCTCTCCCGCCTCGGTGACGAAGGCGCCCAGGTTGACGGAGCCGAGGTTGCACACCGCGGTCTCGTCGTCGTTCGTGACCTCGATGATCTCGGTGCAGAGGTTCGAGGAGTGCACGACGCGGCCCGGGAGGGCGGTCTGGTTCGCGGTCCGGTTGGAGGCGTCCTTGAAGGTCATCCAGCCGTTGCCGGTCTGCGCGAGGGTGCGCATCATCCGGCCGTACAGGTCGCGGGCGGGCATGGTCTTGCGGGCCAGCCCCGCCGCCTCGGCCTTCAGGTACGCCGCGTCGAACTCCTCGCCGTACAGGTCGACGAGCTCGGGCACGTCGGAGGGGGAGAACAGCGACCACGGGGCGTCGGCGTTCACGCGGCGCATGAACTCGTCCGGGATCCAGTGCGCCAGGTTGAGGTTGTGGGTGCGCCGGGCGTCCTCGCCGGTGTTGTCGCGCAGTTCGAGGAACTCCTCGATGTCCGCGTGCCAGGTCTCCAGGTAGACGGCGGCGGCGCCCTTGCGGCGGCCGCCCTGGTTCACGGCGGCGACGGAGGCGTCGAGGGTCTTCAGGAACGGCACGATGCCGTTGGAGTGCCCGTTGGTGCCGCGGATCAGCGAACCGCGGGCGCGGATGCGGGAGTACGACAGGCCGATGCCGCCGGCGTGCTTCGAGAGGCGGGCGACCTGGTGGTAGCGGCCGTAGATCGAGTCCAGCTCGTCCAGCGGGGAGTCCAGCAGGTAGCAGGAGGACATCTGCGGGTGCCGGGTGCCCGAGTTGAAGAGCGTGGGGGAGGAGGGCAGGTAGTCCAGGCGGCTCATCAGCCGGTACAGGGAGGCCACCTCCTCGACCGCGCGGACGCTGTCGTCCTCGGCCAGTCCGCAGGCCACGCGCAGCATGAAGTGCTGCGGGGTCTCGACGACCTGCCGGGTGATCGGGTGGCGCAGCAGGTAGCGGCTGTGCAGGGTGCGCAGGCCGAAGAAGCCGAAGCGGTCGTCGGCGCCCTCGCCGAGCGAGTGCTCGACCAGGGAGTCCAGGCGCGCGGCGTGCGTACGGACGAACTCGGCGGTGCGGTCGGCGATCAGGCCCTCGCGGTGGCCGGTCGCCACGGAGGCGGAGAAGGAGGTCGCGCCCTGGCCGGCGGCCTCGTCGGCGATGGCGAGGGTCAGCAGGCGCGCGGCGAGCTTCGAGTACGCGGGGTCCTCGGAGATGAGCCCCGCGGCCGCCTCGGTGGCCAGCCCCCGCAGCTCGGCCTCGTCGGCGGCGGCGCTGCGGCCGCGCAGGGCGGCGGCGGCGACCCGGCCGGGGTCGGTGTCCGGCAGGTCGGCGGTGAGCTCGGTGAGGGTGCGCAGCAGCGCGGCCCCGGGCCCCCCGGTCTCGGCCGGGTCGGCGGGCTGGTCGGACTCGGCGCGCGATGCGGCAGGCGCGATGGTCACGGTGGGGGGCTCTCCCTCGCTCGGCTCCGGGGCCTGGCGGGAGGGCGCGGGCGGGCGCGTGCGGGCGTGGCAGGTCACACGAACTCACCGCACGGCGTCCACCAGCCCAAATCGCGAGGCCCGGACGTGGTCTGCGTCCGGCCGGTCGGCCGGATCAGGCGGTCGGCAGGTCCTCGGACTCGCAGCGCACGAAGGGTGCACTTCATACCGTTGCGGGACAGTTCCGGATTCGCACCGGATTCCCCTGCGGCGACAGCAGGGATGAGCATACATGTGGGGGCCCCTTCCTGTGGGACCCCCTAGATGTTGTGTCGAGTCGACTACTGATCGAGCGCGTTCAGCTCCAGCGCGTAGGTGATCAGGGGTACGGACGGTACGGGCGACCAGTCCCGCTCCGGGGTCCGGACGAAGCCCAGCCGGTGGTAGATCCGGTGGGCGCCGCGCATGGCGGGCTGGGTGGAGAGCACCACCGCGCGGACCCCTTCCAGGGCCCTGGCCCGGTCGATGCAGGCGCGTACGAGGGCCTCTCCGGCGCCCTGGCCGCGGGCCTCCCGGGCCACGGCGAGCATCCGGAACTCGGCCTCGCCGGGGCCCGCGATATCGGCGTAGCTGCTGCCGGGCGGCGCGAAGGCGACCCCGCCGAGCAGCGGACCGTCCCCGCGCACGGCGACCAGCACCTCGGAGTCCCGGGCGCGGGCGGCCACGTCGCGGAGCACGGAGGCGTAGTCCCCGCCGGCGTTGGCGTCGAGCAGCCCGTCGGCGAGGTAGGCCTGCGCGGTGATCTCCCCGAGGTCCGCGTACTCCCCGGGCCGCGCCTCCCTGATGACGATGTCCATGCCGTCGAGTGTGCCGGACGGGGGCGGGGGCGCCGGAGGGCGGGCGGGGGAGTGCGGGCGCGGGCGGGGGCGTACGGGGAGTACGGCAGGGGCCCCGCCGGGGGTGGCCGGCGGGGCCCCGTACGCCGCAGTGTGCGGGCGCTCAGCAGCAGCGGAAGCCCTCGCGGGGGTCCGCCTCCCGGGCGTCCGTGCGGGCGCGCTCGAAGGCGCGCCGGCTGAGGACCGCGGCGTCCGGGTCGTGGCCGCGGGCGTGGGCGACGTACCGGTCGTACGCCGCCTCGCCCGAGAACTCGCGGACGTAGAAGCGGATCCGGCCCCAGAGCTCGCGCGCGGACATCAGGCGACCGGCACCTTGGCGCGGCCGTCGTCGGGGTCGCCGGAGCCGGCCGCCGCGGCGGCTGCGGCCGCGGCCAGTTCCGCCTTCTCCTCCGGGGTGGCGATCAGCCCGGCCGGGGCGGTGATCCGGGAGCGCTGGTAGGGCGCCTCGTGGAGCTCCACGGTCCCGGGGCGCCTGACCGCCTTGACGCAGACCCGGGCGGCGTCCACGAGCACCACGACGATGAGCAGGGCGAAGAGGGCGGAGAGGACCCCGTCGACGGTGGCGTTGGTGACCACCGTGTGCATCTCGTCCATGGACTTGGCGGGCGGCAGGACCTTGTCGGCGTCGATGCCGGCCTGGAACTTGTCGCGCTGGGCGAAGAAGCCCACCCGCGGGTCCTCGGAGAAGATCTTCTGCCAGCTGGCGGTCAGGGTGACGGTCGCGTCCCAGGCCAGCGGTACGGCGGTCACCCAGGCCCACTTCAGGCGGCCGGACTTGACCAGCAGGGTGGTGCACACGGCCAGGGCCACGGCGGCGAGCAGCTGGTTCGCGATGCCGAACAGCGGGAAGAGCTGGTTGATCCCGCCCAGCGGGTCCTTGACGCCCACCCACAGGAAGTAGCCCCAGCCGCCCACGACCAGGGCGCTGGTGATCCAGACGCCCGGCTTCCAGCTGACCTGCTTGAAGGGCTTGGCCACGTTGCCCAGGGTGTCCTGGAGCATGAAGCGGCCCACGCGGGTGCCCGCGTCCAGGGTGGTGAGGATGAACAGGGCCTCGAACATGATCGCGAAGTGGTACCAGAAGGCCTTCATCGAGGCCCCGCCGACCACCGCCGAGAAGATCTCCGACATTCCGAGTGCGAAGGTCGGCGCCCCGCCGGTGCGGGAGAGCAGGGTGGCCTCCTCCACGTCGGAGGCGGCCTTCGCCAGATCGGCGGGCGAGAGGGTGAACCCGAAGTTCCCGACGGCCTGCGAGGCGCTCTCGACCGTGGCCCCGATCACCCCGGGCGGGGAGTTGAGGGCGAAGAAGAGGCCGGGCTCGATGATGCAGGCCGCGATCATCGCCATGACGGCCACGAAGGACTCCGTGAGCATGGCCCCGTACCCGATCATCCGGACCTGGGTCTCCTTCTGGATCATCTTCGGGGTGGTGCCCGAGGAGACCAGGGAGTGGAAGCCGGACAGGGCGCCGCACGCGATGGTGATGAACACGAACGGGAACATCGAGCCGGCGAAGACCGGCCCGTCGCCGCGGCTCGCGAACTCCGTGACGGCCGGCATCTTCAGCACGGGCATGGCGATGACCACGCCGAGGGCCAGCAGGGCGATGGTGCCGACCTTCATGAAGGTGGACAGGTAGTCGCGCGGGGCCAGCAGCAGCCAGACGGGCAGGACGGAGGCCAGGAAGCCGTACGCGACCATCCAGACGACCAGGGTCTCCTTCTCCAGCGTGAAGAAGTCCGCGAGCGAGGACTCCGCGACCCAGCCGCCCGCGACGATCGCGAGGAGCAGCAGGGCGACGCCGATGAGGGAGACCTCGGTGACCCGGCCCGGGCGCAGGATGCGCAGGTAGACGCCCATGAACAGGGCGATCGGGATGGTCATGCCGATGGAGAAGACGCCCCAGGGCGAGTGCGCGAGGGCGTTGACGATGATGAGCGCCAGCACCGCCAGCAGGATGATCATGATCGCGAATACGGCGATCAGCGCGGCCGCGCCGCCGAAGGGGCCGATCTCCTCGCGGGCCATCTGCCCCAGGGAGCGGCCGTCGCGGCGGGTGGAGAAGAACAGCGTGACCATGTCCTGCACCGCACCGGCGAAGATCACGCCGACCACGATCCAGATGGTCCCCGGCAGGTAGCCCATCTGCGCGGCGAGCACCGGGCCGACCAGCGGGCCCGCCCCGGCGACCGCCGCGAAGTGGTGGCCGAAGAGCACGCGCCGGTCGGTCGGGTGGAAGTCGACACCGTTGTCGAGGCGCTCGGCCGGGGTGGCCCGGGTCTTGTCCACCCGGAGCACCCGGTGGGCGATGAAGCGGGAGTAGAAGCGGTAGCCGATGGCGTACGAGCCGAGCGCCGCGGCCAGCATCCACGCCGCGGAGACCTCCTCGCCCCGGGAGAGCGCGAGTACGCTCCAGCCGGCCGCCCCGACCAGGGCCACGAGGGACCAGACGGCGATCGACCTGGGGGAGATACGCCTCGGGGACCGCGTGGGCCCGGGGTCCTGTTCCGTCCCGTTTGATCCTGGTTCCAGCATGACCCTCGTCCCCTCGTTGATCACCTGTACGGGCGCAGGAATCTACGGGGGGACGAGCGCTGTGCGTAAGACCGCGTCCGCAATCCGGTACGGGAGGTCCGGTGAGGGTTCCGTGAAGGTCAGACCGCCGGGCGCTTGAGCCGGGCGACGAACTTGTACCGGTCGCCGCGGTAGACCGAGCGCACCCACTCCACCGGCTCGCCGTCCGCGTCCAGGGAGTGCCGGGAGAGCATCAGCATCGGCAGGCCGACGTCGGTGCCGAGCAGCCCGGCCTCGCGGGGGGTCGCGAGGGAGGTCTCGATGGTCTCCTCGGCCTCGGCGAGGTGCACGTCGTACACCTCGGCGAGGGCGGTGTACAGCGAGGTGTACTTGACGAGCGAGCGCCGCAGGGCCGGGAAGCGCTTGGCCGACAGGTGCGTGGTCTCGATGGCCATGGGCTCGCCGCTGGCCAGCCGGAGCCGCTCGATGCGCAGCACCCGCCCGCCGGTGGTGATCTTCAGGAGGCCGGCGAGGGTGTCGTCGGCCGTCACGTACCCGATGTCGAGCAGCTGCGAGGTCGGCTCCAGCCCCTGGGCCCGCATGTCCTCGGTGTACGAGGTCAGTTGGAGGGCCTGGGAGACCTTGGGCTTGGCCACGAAGGTGCCCTTGCCCTGGATCCGCTCCAGCCGCCCCTCGACCACGAGCTCCTGCAGCGCCTGCCGGACGGTGGTCCGGGAGGTGTCGAACTCGGCCGCGAGGGTCCGCTCCGGCGGCACCGGGGTGCCGGGCGGGAGCGTCTCCGTCATATCGAGCAAATGGCGCTTGAGCCGGTAGTACTTGGGCACGCGTGCGGTACGAGTGGCTGCCCCGCCCTCCGGCTCCGTGAGCACCCCTTCGCTGGCCATCGCCGCCCGCCTTCCCGACTCCAGTCTCGTTGCCGTCACCGGCTCCTCCGTTGTGTGCGGTCACATCGTGACACGGGCCGGAGCACGGACCTCGCCCCTCCCTGAGGTGTCGGTCCGATAACGGACTGACACCTCGTTTATTAGACCCTTGACACCCCCAAAGGTCTAGGCCAAGCTCCAAGCTACTGGTCTAAACCAATATGGATCAGATCCCGGCCCCACGGGCAGTACTTGGCGTATGTCACCGTCGGCGGGCAGGGGGAGTTCAGGCATCCCTGAGGAGGGTGGCGTGAAGCGCAAGCTCATCGCGGCGGTTGGTGTCGCGGGCATGGTTATCGGCCTGGCGGCGTGTGGTGACTCGAACGACGACAAGGGCACCGGCAAGCCCGCGGCGGGCGGCAACCAGACCCTGACCGTCTGGGTCATGGACGGCTCTGCGCCGGACGCCTGGATGGCCGAGGTCAACGCGGCGTTCGAGGCCAAGCACAAGGGCGTCAAGGTCAAGGTCGAGAAGCAGCAGTGGAACGGCATCCAGGAGAAGGTCACCACGGCCCTCTCCGAGTCCACGCCGCCGGACGTCCTGGAGCTCGGCAACACCCAGACCGCGGGCTACGCGGTCACCGGCGGCCTCGCCGACCTCACTGAGGACAAGGCCAAGCTCGGCGCCGACGCCTGGAACAAGGGCATGCTGGCCTCGGCCGAGTACGACGGCAAGCTGTACTCCGCCCCGTGGTACGCGGCCAACCGCGCCGTGATCTACGACAAGAAGGCCTTCGCGAAGGCCGGTGTCACCCCGCCGAAGACCCGCGACGAGTGGATCGCCGGCCTGGAGAAGCTGAAGGCCTCCGACAGCAAGACCCAGCCGATCTACCTTCCGGGCCAGAGCTGGTACGTCCTCGCCGGTCTCATCTGGGACGAGGGCGGCGACCTCGCGGTCAAGGACGGCGACAAGTGGAAGGGCGCGCTCGGCACCGACCAGGCCGCCGCGGCGATGAACTTCTACAAGAAGCTCCAGAGCTACTCCACCGCTCCGAAGGACAAGGACGAGGCGACCCCGCAGCAGTCCACCGACGTGGTCCCCAAGGGCGGCGTGGCGTCCTGGATCGGCCTCGGCTGGGAGGCCGGCGGCGCGATCGACGCGATCAAGAAGGCCGGCAAGGAGGCCGACTTCGGCTACTTCCCGGTCCCGGGCAAGACGGCCGACAAGCCGGGCGCCACCTTCTTCGGCGGCTCGAACCTCGCCATCGCCGAGCGCTCCAAGAACAAGGACCTCGCCAAGGAGTGGCTGGCCCTGGCCGCCGGCAAGGACTTCATGACGAAGTACGCCGCCGCCACCGAGGGTGCGCTGCTCCCGAACACGGACGCCGCGCAGTTCAAGCCGGCCGCCGGCTCCTTCGCGGAGGCCATGGCCGCCGCCGCCTCCGTCGGCAAGATCACCCCGGTCACCCCGGGCTGGGCCAACGTCGAGACCCTGCCGAACCCGGTCAAGGAGTACATGACCAAGGTCCTGAAGGGCGAGGACGCCAAGAAGGCCGGCGAGGCCGCCGACAAGGACATCACCGAGCGCATCAACAAGCAGTAACCGGCGGCCACCGGCGGCCCGCCGCCGGACTCCGCAGCACTACCGCAGCACAGCAGTAGTACCGCAGTAGATCCGCAGTCATCGCACCCCGGGGGTACGACCCGCGCACGCCGCAGGTCGTGCCCCCGGTGTCAACCGCGAGGAAGAGACATGACCGTGCACTCCCAGGGGGCGGGGACGGCCGCCCCGGTGGAAGCACCCCGGAAGTCCGTCGGCGGCCGGCAGACGCCGCCGGATACCGGCGCCAAGGAAACCCTTCGGCCTCCTCGCGGCAGAAAGCCCCGGCTGCCGTCCGGCTGGGTCCCGTACCTGCTGGTCGCCCCCGCGGTCCTGAGCCTGCTCGCCTTCCTGCTCTACCCGCTGGCCCGCAACGTCATCCTGTCGTTCCAGCAGGTCAACCGGGCCGAGCTGATCCGGCGCGAAGCCCCGTTCATCGGTTTCGAGAACTACACCGAGCTCCTCGGCGACCCGGACTTCTGGACCGTGGTCGTCCGCAGCTTCCTCTTCACCACCGCCAACGTGGCGCTGATCATGGCGATCGGCAGCCTCATCGGCATCCTGCTCAACCGCCTCGGCACCTGGATGCGCCTCGTGCTCTCCCTGGCCCTGGTGATGGCCTGGGCCATGCCCGTGGTCGCCTCGGTGACCGTCTTCCGCTGGCTCTTCGACGAGCAGTTCGGCGTGATCAACTGGATCATGCGGGTCTGCGGCTTCGAGGGCTACGAGCAGCACAACTGGTTCGAGACCGGCTTCTCCACGATGGTGATCGTCACCATCCTCGTGGTCTGGGGCTCGATCCCCTTCGTCGCCCTCAACATGTACGCCGGCCTGACCACGGTCCCCGCCGAGCTGTACGAGGCCGCCCGCATGGACGGCGCGAACGGCTGGCAGACCTTCTGGAAGGTCGTCTTCCCGAACCTGAAGCCCTTCTTCCTGATCACCACCTTCCTCGAGGTGATCTGGGTCTTCAAGGCCTTCGTCCAGGTGTACGCCATGAACGCCGGCGGCCCCGACCGGTCCTCCGAGATCCTCCCGGTCTACGCGTTCGTCGAGGGCTCCGGCCAGGGCCACTACGGTCTCGCGGCCGCGATTTCCGTACTGACGATCCTCATGCTGGTGATCGTCATGTCCTTCTACTTCCGCCTGATCCTGAAGCAGGAGGAGGAGCAGTGAGCAGCAGCACCAAGGCCCCCCGCATCCGCACCCGCAAGCCGCTGCGGCCCGGGACCGTCGCCAAGAACCTCGGGGCCCTCGTGCTCGCCGTGGTCTTCGTCTTCCCCGTGTACTGGATGTTCTCCTCCGCGCTCAAGCCGCAGAGCGAGATCCTCTCCAAGGACCCGGTCTTCGTCTTCACCCCGACCTTCGAGAACTTCAAGACCGCCACCGGCGTCGACATGTTCTGGACCTTCGTCCAGAACAGCTTCCTCGTCACCGTCTCCGCGGTCGGCCTCGCCCTGGTCGTCGCCCTCGGCGCGAGCTTCGCGATCGCCCGCATGAAGTTCAAGGGCCGCAAGGGCCTCGTCCTCGGCGTGATGATGGCGCAGATGGCCCCCTGGGAGGTCATGGTCATCGTGATGTACATGATCGCCCGCGACGGCGACTGGCTGAACAGCCTCCCGCTGCTGACGCTCATCTACTTCGTGATGGTCCTCCCCTTCACCGTGTGGACCCTCCGCGGCTTCATCGCCGCCGTCCCGGTCACGCTGGAGGAGGCCGCGGCCATCGACGGCTGCACCCGCGGCCAGGCCTTCCGCAAGGTGATCTTCCCGCTGCTCGCCCCCGGCCTGATGTCGACCTCGCTGTTCGGCTTCATCACCGCCTGGAACGAGTTCGCGATGGTCCTGATCCTCAACAAGGAAGCGGAGTTCCAGACCCTTCCCCTGTGGCTCACCAAGTTCCAGACCGCGTTCGGCAGCGACTGGGGCGCCACCATGGCCGCCTCCTCGCTCTTCGCGGTGCCGGTGCTCATCGTGTTCCTCTTCCTCCAGCGCAAGGCCGTTGGCGGTATGACCGCCGGCGCAGTGAAGGGATGACCCGCTCCCGATGACGATCCTCGCCCACCGCACGGACACCCTGACCCGCGATGCGCTGGCCGTCCTCCAGCCCGGCTTCCTCGGCACCACCGCCCCCGACTGGCTGCTGCGCCAGGTCGGCGAGGGCCTCACCGCCGTCGGGCTCTTCGGCCGCAACATCACCTCCCCGGACCAGCTCGCCGCCCTCACCGCCCAGCTGCGCGCGGTACGGGACGACGTACTCGTCGCCATCGACGAGGAGGGCGGCGACGTCACCCGCCTGGAGGTCCGCGACGGGTCCTCCTTCCCGGGCAACCTCGCCCTCGGCGCCGTGGACGACACCGAGCTGACCCGCTCCGTCGCCCGCGAGCTCGGCCGCCGCCTCGCCGAGTGCGGGGTCAACCTCAACTGGGCCCCGTCCGCCGACGTCAACTCCAACCCGGACAACCCGGTCATCGGAGTACGGTCCTTCGGCGCGGACACCCACCTGACCGCCCGGCACACCGCCGCGTACGTCGAGGGCCTCCAGTCCGTCGGCGTCGCCGCCTGCACCAAGCACTTCCCGGGCCACGGCGACACCAACGTCGACTCGCACCACGCCCTGCCGCGGATCGACGCCGACCTCGCCACGCTCTACGGGCGCGAGCTCGTGCCCTTCAAGGCCGCCATGGCCGCGGGCACCAAGGCGATCATGAGCGCCCACATCCTCCTCCCGTCGCTCGACCCGACCCGCCCGGCCACCCTCAGCCCGCAGATCCTCACCGGCCTGCTGCGCGGGGAGCTCGGCTACGACGGTCTGATCGTCACCGACGGCATGGAGATGAACGCCATCGCCGGCACCTACGGCATCGAGCGCGGCTCCGTCCTCGCCATCGCCGCGGGCGCCGACGCGATCTGCGTCGGCGGCGGTCTCGCCGACGAGGACACGGTGCTGCGGCTGCGCGATGCGCTGGTCGCCGCCGTACGCGAGGGCAGCCTGCCCGAGGAGCGGCTCGCCGACGCCGCTGCCCGGGTCCGGTCCCTCGCCGCCTGGACCCGGCAGAGCCGGATCCACCCGGGGCCGGGTGCGCCGGGGGAGGGGAGCGCACCCGGCACCCAGGACGCGCCGCTGGCCCCCGTCGGACTGGTCGCGGCCCGCCGCGCCCTGCGGGTGACCGGCTCCCTGGAGGTCCCGGTCAAGGCCCCGTACGTGGCCGTGCTGACCCCGGTGGCGAACATCGCCGTCGGCGACGAGACCCCGTGGGGCCCCGCCGCCGAACTCGCCGCCCTGCTCCCGGGCACCGAGTCCGGCACCTACGGCGAGGGCAGCGACCCGGCCGCCGTACTGGCCGCGGCCGGCGACCGCCGGATCGTGGCGGTCGTACGGGACGCCCACCGCCACCCGTGGATGACCGCGGCCCTGGACGCGCTGGTCGCGGCCCGCCCGGACACGGTCGTCATCGAGATGGGCCTGCCGCGGGCCGAGCCGCGGGGCGCGCTGCACATCGCCACGCACGGCGCCGCGCGCGTCTGCGGCCGGGCCGCGGCGGAGGTCGTCGCCGGGCTCTGACCCCGAGAGCGTGCGGCCGGGCGCCCCTGTGGGGGAGTGCCCGGCCGCACCCGCTCCGTGCCGGCCGCCAGGCGGCCCCGCGCGGCCGGGCACGGACGAGGGCCGGGCCCCCCTTCCTCGGGGGGCCCGGCCCTCTTGCCTGCCGTACGCGGGTGCGGGCGCCGCGGGCCCGCAGGGACCGGGGAGGCAGGGCCTACAGGCCCTGCCACTCCGGCTTGTTGGCGAAGGTGTGGCGGAAGTAGTCGGCCAGCTTCAGCTTCGAGGCGGCGGCCTCGTCCACGACCACGGTGGCGTGGGGGTGCAGCTGCAGGGCGGAGGCCGGGACCAGCGAGGAGACGGGGCCCTCGACGGTCTGGGCCACGGCCTCGGCCTTGCCCTCGCCGGTGGCCAGCAGGACCAGGTGGCGGGCGTCGAGGATGGTGCCGATGCCCTGGGTGATGACGTGGTGCGGCACCTGGTCGATGTCGTCGTCGAAGAAGCGGGCGTTGTCGACCCGGGTCTGCTCGGTGAGCGTCTTGATGCGGGTGCGGGAGGCCAGCGAGGAGCAGGGCTCGTTGAAGCCGATGTGGCCGTCCGTGCCGATGCCGAGCAGCTGGAGGTCCACCCCGCCCGCCTCGGCGAGCGCCAGGTCGTACGCCGTGCAGGCGCCGACGATGTCCTCGGCGGTGCCGTCGGGGCCCATGAAGGAGGCCTCGGACAGGCCGAGCGGCTCGACGACCTCGCGCAGGACCACGGACCGGTAGGACTCCGGGTGGCCGGCGGGCAGGCCGACGTACTCGTCGAGCTGGCAGATGCGGGCGCGGGAGACGTCCACCGCGCCCGCGCGGACCTTGGCCGCCAGGGCCTCGTAGATGGGCAGCGGGGTCGAGCCGGTGGCCACGCCGAGCAGGGCGTCGGGCTTGCGCCGGACCAGGGCGGCCATGGCCTCCGCGATGAGCTCGCCGCCCGCCTTGGCGTCCGGAACGATGACAACTTCCACGCTGGGCCTGCCGATCTGAGAAGGTGGTGGGCATCTGTGGTATAGACCAATCTGGGGTCCAATCTAGCAGAGCGGCGGCCCGCCCACAGGCCTTCCGCGGGCGCCTTCACCGCCTTCCGCGCCCGGCCCCCTCCCATGGTCGGCCGATTCGCCCCCGACGGCCTCCCGACGGCCTCCCCGCGGCCTCCCGGCGGGCCCCCGGCCGGCTGCCGGGGGCCCGCCGGACCGGCGCCCTACAGCAGGGCCATCTGGAGCCCGCCCGTGGCGTTGAGGTGCTGTCCGGTGACCCACCGGGAGTCCTCCGAGGCCAGGAAGGCCACCACGTCCGCGACCTCCTCCGCGGTGCCGACCCGCCCGAAGACCGAGCGGGAGGCGGCGTGCGCCCGCATCCCCGGGTCGGCGAGCAGGGCCCGGTTCAGGTCGGTCTCGGTGATGCCCGGGCCGACCGAGTTCACCGTGATCCCGCGCGGCGCGAGCTCCGCCGCCAGCGAGCGGGTGAGGGCGTTGACCGCGCCCTTGGCCATCACCGTGGCGAGGATGGCGGGCAGGGCGATGTCCGGGGTCCCGGTCACGTTGACGATCCGGCCGCCGTCGCGCAGCCGCGGCAGCCCGTGCTTGATCACGAAGAAGGGGGCCCGGGCGTTGACCGCGAGCGCCCGGTCGTACGCCTCCTCGTCGGTGTCCGCGATCCCCGCGAAGAGGGCCGCGCCGGCGTTGTTCACCAGGATGTCCACCTGTTCCGTGTGCTCCGGATGGGCCCCGTACGCCGCCCAGAGCGCGGCCCCGTCCCCCGGGGCGCCGAACTCGGCGCCGATCGCGAAGGCCCGCCCGCCCGCGTCCCGGACGGCGGCGACCGTCTCCTGCGCCGCGGCCCCGTTCCCCCCGTAGTGGACGGCCACCAGGGCCCCGTCCCGGGCCAGCCGCCGCACCACGGCGGCTCCGATGCCCCGGCTGCCGCCCGTCACCACGGCCGTCTTCCCGCTGAGCACGCCCATGAGGCGCCCCCCATTTCTCTAGTGGTCGCTACAGAAAGGACCGTAACAGATTCCGTAGCGGTCGCTATAGAATTCGGTCATGGCAACCGGACAGCGCGGCAGGCCCCGCTCCTTCGACCGCGACGCGGCCCTGAGGCAGGCCATGCTGGCCTTCTGGGAACGCGGCTACGAGGCGACCTCGATCGCCGACCTCACCCGCGCGATGGGCATCGGCGCCCCCAGCCTCTACGCCGCCTTCGGCGACAAGCGGGCCCTCTTCGACGAGGTGGTGGAGGCCTACGCGGCCGCGTACGGGGGCTTCGCCCTGACGGCTCTGGACGAGGAGCCGACCGTACGGGCGGGCATGGAGCGGGTGCTGCGCGAGGCGGCGGCGATCTACACGGACCCGGCCCACCCGGCGGGCTGCCTGGTGGTCAGCTCGGCCCTGAACTGCACCGTCCCCGAGGTGGCCCGGGCCATGCGGGAGCGGCGCAACGGGTACATCGCGCTCTTCGAGAGCCGGATCCGGGCGGACCTCGCCGCGGGGCTGCTGCCGGCCGGTACGGATGCGGCGGCGCTGGCGCGCTGCATGGGCGCGGTGGTGCAGGGGATGTCGCAGCAGGCGCGGGACGGGGCCACGCGCGAGGAGCTGGCGGCGCTGGGGGAGCAGGCCCTGCGGGGCTGGCCCCACTGACGGCGGCGGGCGGGTCACCCCCTGGGCCACGGTGCCGGGACGGGACCCTCAACCCGTCCGGCACCGCAGCCCGGAGTGCTTCGGCCGGCGGGTGTGCGGTCCCGGCGGCCGGGGGAGGGGCAGGCGCGGTCAGGGCAGAACGCGATGCCACCTCGTCCGCCATCCTGTGCGGGGAGGGCGGAGGCTCTCTGTACCACTGCATTGTGGACTAGACCAATCTGATCTGTCCATCCAATGGCGGGACGGGTTTTCCCGTCGCTTCCTCCAACATACGCGGTACCCCTCCCTCCTGGGTATTCCCCACGGCGAAAGAGAAGGTCCGTACCCGGGGTACCCTCGCACCGTGCCCTCCATGAACGACCTCGTACGCCAGCACACAGCCCTCAGCGAGACCGAGCTGGAGTGGCTCCACATGCTGGTCTCGGAGTGGCAGCTGCTCTCCGACCTGTCCTTCGCGGACCTGGTCCTGTGGGTGCCCACGCTGGACGGCACCCGCTACGTCTCGGTCGCCCAGATGCGCCCGAACACCGGTCCGACCTCCTACCAGGACGACATGGTCGGCCACCTGGTGCCCCGCGGCCGCCGCCCCCTGCTCGACGCCGCCCTGGACGAGGGCCGGATCGTGCGCGAGGGCGACCCCGAGTGGCGCGAGGAGGTACCCGTCCGCGTCGAGTCCATCCCGGTCCGCCGCGAGGGCCGCGTCCTCGGCGTGATCGCCCGCAACACGAACCTGCTCACGGTCCGCACCCCGAGCCGGCTGGAGCTCACGTACCTCCAGTCCGCCTCGGACCTGGCCCAGATGATCGCCGCCGGAACGTTCCCGTTCCCCGGCCAGCAGGTGGACATGGACGCCTCGCCGCGGGTCGGGGACGGCCTGATCCGGCTGGACGCCGACGGGGTGGTCACCTACGCGAGCCCGAACGCCCTGTCCGCGTACCACCGCCTGGGCCTCGCCTCCGACCTGGTCGGGCAGCACCTGGGCACCATCACCGCCGAACTCGCCCCCTCCCGAGGCCCGGTGGACGAGGCCCTGGTCAAACTGGCCAGCGGCTGGGCTCCCCGCGAGACCGAGGTCGAGGGCAACGGCGGGGTCATCCAGCTGCGCGCGATCCCGCTCAAGCCGAAGGGCACCCGCATCGGTTCGCTCGTGCTCTGCCGCGACGTCACCGAACTGCGCCGTCGCGAACGCGAACTGATCACCAAGGACGCGACGATCCGGGAGATCCACCACCGGGTCAAGAACAACCTCCAGACCGTGGCCGCCCTGTTGCGGCTCCAGTCCCGCCGGATGGACTCCGACCAGGGGCGCGAGGCCCTGAACGAGGCGGTCCGCCGGGTGGGTTCGATCGCCATCGTCCATGAGACGCTGTCCCAAAACCTGGACGAGCGCGTGGAGTTCGACGAGATCGCCGACCGCGTGATCGCGATGGTCTCGGAGATCTCCCCGGGCAAGGTGGCCTGTCGGCGCACCGGGCGGTTCGGGATCCTGGACGCGGAAGTGGCCACTCCGCTGTCGATGGTGCTGACCGAGGTGCTCCAGAACGCCCTGGAGCACGCCTTCGCCCCCGGTGAGCACGGCACGGTCGAGGTGACCGCGGTCCGCAGCGGCACCCGGATCCACGATGCGCGACTGCTGATCACGGTGGCCGACGACGGCCGCGGACTGCCCGAGGGCTTCGACCCGCAGCGGGCGGGGAACCTCGGACTCCAGATCGTCCGCACCCTGGTCGAGGGCGAACTCGGCGGCACGTTCGACATGCAGCCGGGGGCCGGACGCGGCACCCGGGTGCTCCTCGACGTACCGGCCAGCCCCCAGAAGTAGCAGCGCGGGACCGGACCGGTCCGCCACCACGGCGGGCGACGGCCCCGGGACAGCACTGAGCCCCGGTCCGAACATCCGGACCGGGGCTCAAGAGCACGTTGCTGAGCGCTGTTTCAGGTTCTACGCGCTGCGGCTCGAGGCTCGAAAGTCGATGTCAGGCGCTGGCGTTGCGCGCCCGGTTGCGAGCGGCGCGGCGCTTCATCGCGCGGCGCTCGTCCTCGCTGAGACCGCCCCAGACGCCGGAGTCCTGGCCGGACTCGAGCGCCCACTGCAGGCACTGCTCCATGACGGGGCAGCGGCGGCAGACGGCCTTGGCTTCCTCGATCTGCAGCAGCGCAGGACCGGTGTTGCCGATGGGGAAGAAGAGCTCGGGGTCTTCCTCGCGGCAAACGGCGTTGTGACGCCAGTCCATGGCTGCTCCATCTCCTTGTATTGCGGGCAGGTTGCTTGTGAATGTGAACGCTTTCACGAATCCCTACGCGAGGGAAGGGCCGACGCCCAGTTGCCCGGTAGCGGTCCGTGATTCGTGGTGGGGTTCTGGCGGTCTTCGCGGGTGCCGGTTCTGCGGGCTGTCCCGATCGCCATGTAGAGATTCGCAAACCTCGGACGGGGATACAACCCCTTCCGGAAAGTTTTTTTTGATTCGTCGGTGTCGACTAGGTCACAGCCGTACTTCTATGGGGTGGACCGGCGTCAAAACGTTCGACTGAAAGGACTATAGGCCCTTCTACTCACACAATCACACGCAGTGCACGGCGTACGCCTGTGAACCGCACGCTCGTACGCAGCCCGAGGTGGTCGCCGTCCATCTGAAAAGGAAGCGGCACCTTCGAATGCAAGGTGAAGTCGGTCAGATCGTGCAGACTGACCGCGTGCTTGCCCCGCGGACCGCGCTCAGGAGTCGAGGTCAGGAGCTGTGTGGCGTACCGGGCGATGGCCGGAGTTGACAAACGGCTGAGGCCGAGTACGTCAAGCGCCGTATCGAAAGAGGCCTCGGGAGAGGCGTACAGCGGCCGGTTTCCCAGATAAGTCCACGGTGACGTGTTGCACACTATCGACAGGACGAGATCCTGTACGGGATCCGCCCCGGGACGCTCCAGCGTGACCGTCCCGTGCCGGCGGTTCGGCTCCTCCAGGAACTGCCAGAGCAACTGGCGCACATACAGAGCGTGAGTGGACCGCTTTCCGCGCTCCCGCTGCTGCTCCACCCGGCCCACCACTCCGGCGTCGAATCCGAATCCCGCGCAGAAGGTGAACCACCGCGCCGGCACCGATTCGTCCCCGGTCCCGGGGGTGCCCGCGGCCAGGCCCAGCCCGACCGTCCGCTCCCGCCGCTCCCGCAGCGCGTCCAGCAGTGCGCCCGTGGCCTCGACCGCGTCGTTGGGCAGGCCGAGGGCCCGCGCGAAGACGTTCGTGGAGCCGCCGGGGACCACCGCGAGACCGGGCAGCCGGTCCGGGTCCGGCCCCCCGTGCAGCAGGCCGTTGACGACCTCGTTGACCGTGCCGTCGCCGCCGAGGGCGACCACCAGGTCGATCTCGCCGCTCTCCGCCGCCCGCCGTCCCAGGTCGCGGGCGTGCCCGCGGTACTCCGTGGTGACGGCCTCCAGCTTCATCTCGCTGGCCAGCGCGTGGATCAGGACGTCGCGCGTGCGCGCACTGGTGGTCGTTGCCGCCGGGTTAGCCACGAGGAGTGCACGCATGAGCAGCAGCCTACCCACCCGTCATTACGTCACCCATACTGCCCGCCCCCCGGGCGGTACTACCCTGCTGGAGTGAGCAAGAAGCAGCCCTCCCCGCCTCCCGCCGCCCCCGCCGAGCCCGCCGGGCCGGTACCCGCCCGGCTGACCGCCGCCGCCGCGCTGACCGCGCTGGAGGGACTGGCCCTCGCGGGCCTGGGCATCTCGATGCTGGTGATGGGGCTGCTCGGCGACCCGGACTCCCCGCAGCAGGCCGAGACCGGCGGTCTGACCATGCTGGGCCTGGCGGCCCTGCCGCTGATCGCCGCCCGCGGACTGCGGCTGCGCCGCCGCTGGAGCCGCGGGCCGGCCCTGATCACCCAGCTGATGGCCCTGCCGGTGGCCTGGACCCTCTACAACGCGGGCGGCGCCATGATCGCAGCCGCCGCGGCCCTGGCCCTGGCGGCCCTGGCCGTCTTCGTCCTCCTGCTGCACCCGGCCGCCACCGAGGCCCTGGGCATCGGACAGGAGTCCGGGGGCGGCCAGGGCGCCCGTCCGTAGCGCCCCCGGGCCCCCGGGGGCTGCTCCCCCTACTCCTCGACGAGGAGCTTCTCCCGCAGCTGCGCCAGGGTGCGCGCCAGCAGCCGGGAGACGTGCATCTGCGAGATGCCGACCTCCTGCGCGATCTGCGACTGGGTCATGTTCCCGAAGAACCGCAGCAGCAGGATCCGCTTCTCGCGCGGCGGCAGCCCCTCCAGCAGCGGCTTGAGGGACTCCCGGTACTCGACCCCCTCCAGCGCCTCGTCCTCCGCGCCGAGGGTGTCGGCCACCGCGGGGGACTCGTCGTCCGTGTCCGGCACGTCCAGCGAGAGCGTGCTGTAGGCGTTGGCCGATTCGAGCCCCTCCAGCACCTCCTCCTCGGAGATCCCGAGCCGCTCCGCGAGCTCGTGGACCGTGGGGGAGCGGCCGTGCTGCTGGGACAGCTCGGCCGTGGCCGTGGTCAGGGAGAGCCGCAGCTCCTGGAGGCGGCGGGGCACCCGTACCGCCCAGCCCTTGTCCCGGAAGTGCCGCTTGATCTCGCCGACGACCGTCGGGGTCGCGTACGTGGAGAACTCCACCCCGCGGTCCGGGTCGAACCGGTCCACCGACTTGATCAGGCCGATCGTCGCCACCTGCGTCAGGTCGTCCAGCGGCTCCCCGCGGTTGCGGAACCGCCGCGCCAGGTGCTCCACCAGCGGCAGGTGCATCCGCACGAGCCGGTTGCGCAGCTCCGCCCGCTCCGGGGAGCCGTCGGGCAGCTCCCGCAGCTCCAGGAACAGGGCCCGCGCGGCGCTGCGGTCGCGTGGGTCGTGCTGCGCGTGGTGTTCTTGCCGGTTCTCGCTCATAGGGCCCGCCCGTCGCTCCGCCGAGTCCAAAAAGCCGTCGTCCGCAGGGTGCGGCCGAGCCTGCTGCTGCTCCGGAATGCCCCTGCCGGAACCGTGTGCGTCCCGGGGCCGTTCCCCGTCCCGGACCGGGGCGTCCCCGCCGCTCACGCCGGGCCTGGTCCTGCGCCGCGCTGTTTGTAGAGGCTGATGCTCACCGTCTTGTCCTCGGCCACCGTCGACTCGACCTTGCCGGCCAGCGCCGACAGCACCGTCCAGGCGAACGTATCGCGCTCGGGCGCCCGGCCGTCGGTGGTCGGCGCCGACACGGTCACCTCCAGCGAATCGTCCACCAGCCGGAAGACGCAGCTGAGGACCGAGCCGGGCACGGCCTGCTGCAGCAGGATCGCGCACGCCTCGTCCACCGCGATGCGCAGGTCCTCGATCTCGTCGAGGGTGAAGTCCAAGCGCGCCGCCAGCCCGGCCGTGGCCGTGCGCAGCACCGACAGATAGGCACCCGCGGCCGGCAGCCGGACTTCGACGAAGTCCTGGGTCCCGGGCTCGCCTGAGATCTGGGACACCCTCACCTCCAAGGTGGTACGAGCTCTGTTCGCCGGTGACGCTACCGCGATACGGGGGATCGTGTCGCGGCACCCCTCCTCCGGCGACAGTGACTGATGGTAAGCCAACGGGTACGCACAGTGGCTAGGGGTCTGCGGGTCCAATTCGCGGGAACCGGCGGAGGGTTGACCTACCCCCTCCCGGGCGATCGAATCGCGATCCGCCCCACCCGTGGCGGAGCGGCGGCGGAGGAGGGCCGCAGGGGGCCCTGAGGGGTGCCGGAGGGGACCCGGAACAGGGGCGGGGCGGGTCCGGGCCGAGACTCAGACGAGCGACGCGTCCACGAAGCACCACCGCCAGGTCTCCCCGGGCTCGTGGCTGCGCATGACGGGGTGCCCCGTCTCCAGGTAGTGCGCGGTAGCGTGCCGGTGCGGCGAGGAGTCGCAGCAGGCCACGTGCCCGCACCACAGACACATCCGCAGCTGCACCGGATGGCTGCCGAGCGCCGTGCACTCCGGACAGGTCAGCCCGCGCGGGGCGGGCTCGGGGCGCGGCAGTTCGGGAACGTGCGTGCACTCGCTCATGATGGCCAGGTTACGACGGCTGACGAGGGAGGGCGGGTCCGACCGATGGAGGTATTGCCGCTGGTGGCACTGGTGGCGGGCAGCGCCGCCGTGGCGGGCCTGGCCCGCCGGACACCCGTGCCGGCGCCGCTGCTGCTCGTGGCCGTCGGACTGGCCGCCTCGTACCTGCCCGGGGTGCCGCAGTACGGGCTCGACCCGCACATCGTGCTGCCCCTGCTGCTGCCGCCGCTGCTCCACACGGCCGCGGTGGACAGCTCGTACCTCGACCTGCGGGCCAACGCCCGGCCGGTGGCCCTGCTGTCCGTCGGGTACGTGCTCTTCGCGACCCTCGCCGTCGGCTACGCGGCGTACCTCGTCGTGCCGGGGCTGCCGCTGACCGCGGCCCTGGTGCTCGGCGCCGTGATCGCCCCGCCGGACGCGGTCGCCGCCACCGCCATCGCCCGCCGCCTCGGCCTGCCCCCGCGGATCACGACCATCCTCCAGGGCGAATCCCTCGTCAACGACGCCACCGCGATCACCGCCTACAAGGTGGCGGTAGCGGCGGTCGTCGGCGAGGGCGCGGGCTGGGCGGGCGGCATCGCGGAGTTCCTGCTCGCCTCGGTCGGCGGGGTCGGCGTGGGCCTGCTGCTCATGGTGCCGATCCACCACCTGCGCACCCGGCTGCGCGAACCCCTGCTCCAGAACACCCTCTCCCTGCTCATCCCCTTCGTCGCCTACGCGGCGGCCGAGCGGGTGCACGCCTCGGGGGTGCTCGCCGTGGTCGTCGTCGCCCTCTACATCGGCCACCGGGCCTGGCAGGTGGACTTCGCGACCCGGCTCCAGGAGGCGGCCGTCTGGAAGATGGTCTCCTTCATCCTCGAATCGGTGGTCTTCGCGCTGATCGGCCTCCAGCTGCCGGTGGTCCTGGAGGGCCTCGGGGAGTACGAGGGCCTGCACGCGGCCTGGTACGCGCTCGCGGTGTTCCTCGCGGTGGTCGCCGCCCGGTTCGTCTGGGTGTTCCCCGCCACCTTCCTGCCGCGGATGCTCTCCGCGAAGATCCGGGAGCGGGAGCCCGACACCAGCTGGAAGGGGCCGGTGGTCGTCGGCTGGGCCGGGATGCGGGGGGTGGTGTCCCTGGCGATCGCCTTCTCGATCCCGCTGACCGTGGACGGGGCGGCGGGCGGCGGGGAGTTCCCGTACCGCAACCTGATCCTCTTCCTGACCTTCACCACCGTCATCGCCACCCTCGTCGTCCAGGGGCTCTCCCTGCCCCCGCTGATCCGGGCCCTGAAGCTGCCCCCGCGCGACCTGCGGGCCGAGACCCTGGCCGAGGCCCAGGCGCAGAGCGAGGCCTCGCGGGCGGCCGAGGAGCGGCTCGAGGAGCTGCTGGCCGACCCCGCCAACGCACTGCCGCAGCCCCTGGCCGACCGGCTGCGCACGGTGCTGGAGCGGCGGCGCAACGCCGTGTGGGAGCGGCTGGGCGGCGTCAACCCGCAGACCGGGGAGTCCGCGGACGACACCTACCGGCGGCTCTCCCGGGAGATGATCTCCGCCGAGCGGGAGGTCTTCGTCGCCCTGCGCGACGCCCGCCGCATCGACGACGAGATGCTGCGGGCCCTGCTGCGGCGGCTGGACCTGGAGGAGGCGGCGGCCTACCGGGAATCGGAGGAGTGAGTTCCGCGGACTTGACCCATTCGTGATCTTGGAACGTACAACCCGGGGCGGCCCCCGGCGATCCCACCGGGCATGATCCGACACACTCTCCACCGGGCCTGGCTCCCGGCCGCCGCGGGCCTGGCCGCCCTGGGCCTGGCGGCGCCCGCGGTCCAGGCCGCGCCGCCGGCCGCGGCCCCCGCGCCCAAGGAGTACCGGCTGAGCAGCATCCCCCAGCTGGTCCTGCCCCTGCCCTTCCGCTCCGACGGCCGGCGCGAGGACTTCAACGGCTTCACGGCGAACATCCGCCCCAAGACCGCGGGCGACACCACCCCCGTCGAGCGGACCGTCACCTTCGACTTCAGCAGCCTCCGGGGCGCCGTCGAGTGGAAGGTCTCCTACACCGGCTGCAAGCGGGCGGGCGACACCGCCGTCTGCACCCTGACCTCGGCCATCGCCGGCAAGGAAGCCGTTGCGGGCGTCTACATGCGCCCCGCCGCGGGCGCCGTGTCCGGGATGCGCGGGGAGGTCAGGATCACCGGAGTGGTCGAGGGCGGCACGGTCGCCCCGTGGAGCTTCCCGGTCCAGGTGGGCGCGGCGGACCTGGTCGCGCACAGGCTGAAGCTGCCCGAGCGGGTCAGGACCGGGCAGAAGCTGTCCGTACCCGCCGTCTTCTCCAACCACGGCACCGAAGCGGCCCGCAACCTCCTGGTCCTGGTCTCCGGCAGCGAGGGCGTGAAGCACACGCGCTCTTACTCCAACTGCACCTACGCCTCCTCCACCAACGGCGCCCGGGCCTCCCTGTGCAGCGTCAAGGGCACCTTCGCGCGCGGCACCTCCCTCCGGATCGCCGACGCGCCCGTGTTCCAGGTCCTCCCGCACGCCGCCCGCGAGAGCGTCGGCTACGCGGCGTACGAGGACACCCCGGGCAACCGCGCGTTCCTCACGAAGGGCGTCCGCTGGACGCCCGGCACCGGCCCCGCGCTGAAGCTGGAGCCGGTGGCCGCCCGCCCCGACCCCGGGCTCCCCAAGCACCGCCCGACGCCCCCGAGCCCCTACTGGGACCTCAGCGGGGACGACAACCACGCGTACAACCAGTTCGCCGCCGACAACCCCGCGGAGTTCGCGGCCGTCGGCGGCACCGTCAAGGGCCGCGCCGGACAGAAGGTCGAGGCGGCCGTCGGCTTCGACGCCCTCGGGCCGGGCCGCAGCGAGACCCACGACGAGTACGAGCTGACCACCCGGGTCGCCTTCCCCGCCGGCACCACCGTCACCAGGGTCCCGAAGCGCTGCTACAAGGAGCGCCGCGGCACGGCCTACTCCTGCGCGGCGCCCGAGGGCGACCTCATGCCGGGCGCCAGGATCCGCTTCGTCTTCGAGCTGCGGATCGACAGTTTCCCGGCGGGCGCGAAGGGCGCGGTCGTGATCAGCCGCACCAAGGTGGCGATCGACCCGGACTTCCCGGGCACGAAGCCGGTCCTCGACGCGAACCCGACGAACGACCGGGCCGCCCTCCTGGTCAAGAAGGCCTGACGGCGGCCGGCCCTACGCGAGCCCCTGCTCCAGCGGCGGGCCGGTGACCACCGCCACCACCGTCGTGCCCGCGGGGAAGGCCCCCTCACCGGCCAGCGCGTCCAGCGCGTACAGCAGCTTGGCCACGTACACCCGCTCCACCGGCACCCCGTGGCGCCCCTCGAACTCCTCCGCGAAAGCGGTCAGTTCGGGGGGCGTCCGCGCGAATCCGCCGAAGTGGAAGCGCTCGTCCAGGCTCCAGTCGCCCGCCGGGCCCCCGAACGCGGCGGACTGGAGGGAACGTATCTCCGCCCCCAGGAACGAGCCCTTCAGCACCGGCACCCCCAGCGCCCGCTGCCCCGGCCCCAGCCCCGCCGCGAGCCCCGCCAGCGTGCCGCCGGTACCGCAGGCCAGGGCCACCACCTCGGCCCCCGAGCCCGCCAGCTCCCGGCCCAGCTCCGCGCAGCCGCGCACGGCCGCCGCATTGCTGCCGCCCTCCGGGACCGCGTACGCCCCCTCCGCCCCGGCCTCCCGCAGCAGGGCCGCCAGCCCCGCCGCGGAGCCCTTGGTGCGGTAGGCCGCGCGGGTGGTGAAGTGCAGCCGCATCCCGTCGGCCGCGCACCGGGTCAGGGAGTCGTTGAGCGGCCGGTGCGCCAGCTCCTCGCCGCGCACGATGCCGGTGGTCCCCAGCCCGAGCAGCCGCCCGGCCGCGGCGGTGGCCCGCAGGTGGTTGGAGTACGCGCCCCCGAACGTGACCAGCCCCCGGCGCCCGCCCGCCACGGCGGCCCGCAGGTTCGGCGCGAGCTTGCGCCACTTGTTGCCGGGCAGCTCGGGATGGACGAGGTCGTCCCGCTTGAGGAGGAGGCGCAGGCCGCGGCGCTCGAAGGCGGGCTCGCGGACCTCCTGGAGGGGGGAGGGCAGCCGGGGGCCGAGGGCGGCGAGCGGGTCGGTGCCGGGCGCGGGGGAGGGGCCGGGTGCGGGGTGCGGGCGGGTCACCCGACCATTGTCGGGGCGGGGAGCCGGGGGTGCCGGGCCGGGAGGCGGCCCGGCGGTGGGGTCGGGGGCGGGCCGGTCGGTGGGGCGGGCGGGCTACTTCAGGCGCTCGTGGACGCGGTCGCGCATCGAGCGCATCGTGAAGCCCTTCGGGTCGACCTTGCCCGGCTGCCACTCCAGGTGGCCGATGACCGAGCGGGCGGTCCAGCCGTGGTGGCGGCAGACCGCCGCCGCGGCCCGGGCGATGGCGTCGAGCTGGACGGCCGGCCAGGGGTCCTCGCCGTCGCCCATGTTCTCGCACTCGAAGCCGTAGAAGTGGGTGTTGCCGTCGCGGTTGCGCTGGTCGTCGGTCGGCAGGGCCTTCTCGGCGACCACGGCGGCGAGGACGTCCGCGTCCCCCGGTCCGGCGTGGTTCGTCCGGCCGTAGCCGACCAGGTGGACGCGGCCGTCCTTGGTGATGACCGCGTGGCACAGCGGGCCGGGCAGCCGGTCGTGGCCGTCGCGGCAGATGCGGACCGTGGCGGCGGCGCCGCGGGTGACGGTGTGGTGGACCATCACCCCGTGGACCGGCCCCCAGGGGCCCTTGTGGTTGCGGTTGTGGCTGCGCCAGTCGCCGACCTCGACGACCGTGAGCCCTTCGTTGACCAGGGCTCGTTTGAACTCTCCCGCTGACATGGGTCGGGCCACCGCGGGCCTCCTTTGCGGACGTGACGGCCGCCGGTCGCGACCGCCCGTACCCGGGGTGTACCGGAGGAGCCCCTTCCGGGGCTACTCCCTTCGTACGGTGTGCGAGCCGATCCGGTCACCCGGCGTGTCCGCCCGGGAAACCGGGCCCGGGGCGCAGGCCGGCCTCAGGCCGAGGCGAGCCAGAGGTCGGGGCCGGACACCTCGTAGTGGATGTCCGAGGCGGGCACCCCGCGGTCGAGCAGCTGCCCGCGGACGGCGCGCATGAAGGGCAGCGGGCCGCACAGGTAGGCCTGCGCGCCGGGGGCGAGCGGGACGGCGGAGAACGGTGCTCCCCGCGCAGCCAGTGGGCGGCCGGGGAGCGGTCGGCGTGCACGACGGTGACGGGGCCCTGGTGGCCGGTGTCCACGAGGTGCTCCAGCATCGACACCACCGGCGTGCAGCCGATGCCCGCGCCGGGGCCGGTGGTCAGGCTGTACTGGCGTATCTGGCGGGCGCCGTCGGGGAGTTCGACCTGTACGGAGACGTACGGGCCGGGCAGGTGGGCGGGGGCGGGGGAGCCGTCGGCGGGGACGATGCGGCCCAGCATCACGTCGGGGCGGGTGCCGGGGTGCTCCAGCAGGTGTCCGGCGAGGGCGGCGATGGAGCCGGCGAGATCCTGCTTCTGGAGCCCGGCGGACTGGTTGCCGCGGCTGAAGCGGTCTGACAGTCGTATTTTGAGGTGCGGGCGGGGTGGCGGTGCGTGGAGATGCCGGAGCGAGGGCAAGCCCCAGGGGTGTCGGATTCTTGTTCGACCCGGCCCCGTCGGCAGCCCAGGCGGGCCCCCTGCCCGCCGGATATCGGCCAAACGGCCCTAGGGGGAGGGGCTTCGGGCCCGGCCTGGGCCGCTCCGGCCCGTGATCCCCAGCAGCAGGGGGCCCGTGGGCGCCGCCACCAGCTCCTCGAGGGTCAGCGGGTCCAGCGCGGCGAAGAAGGCCTCCTGGGCGCGGCGCAGCGCACCGCGCAGCAGGCAGGCGGAGCGCAGCGGGCAGGGCGCGGCGCCCTCGCAGTCGACCACGTCGTCCGCGCCCTCCAGCTCGCGGACCAGCCCGCCGACGGAGGCGGTGCGGCCGGCGGGCGTCAGGGCCAGGCCGCCGCCGCGGCCGCGCCGGGCCTCGACCAGCCCGAGCCGCTGGAGGCGCGCGACGACCTTGGCCGTGTGCGTGTACGGGACCTCCATGGTCGCTGCCACCTCCCGGGTCGTGGGGAGGTCCTGCTCCTCGACCGCCAGGCGCATCAGCACGCGCAGGGCGAGGTCCGTGAACCGCGTCAGCCGCATGGCTCGACCGTAGAAAACTTGCATCCAAGAATCAAATTAAAAGATGACCAGGAGTGGCCGGAAACGCGCGGTCGGAAGCGGCCGTGCGGGAGGAACGCGGCCCAGGAAGATGCCCACTGCGCCGCCGAGTAGTCCCACCCTTTTGTGTAATGTCCCGGACACGTTCGGTGCTGAAAGGCTGCTGTCCCTCGGGTCATACGTGTGATCGAAAGGGAATGAGATGTCGGTCCAGGCAGGTTCCGAAACCCGCGAGGACGCGGCCGCGGCACCGCAGCGCAGCCTCGGCACCGCGGCCGCACGGAACTTGGCGAGCACCACCAAGTCCGTACCGCAGATGCAGGAGATCACCGACAGGTGGCTCCTGCGGCAGCTGCCGTGGGTCTCGGTGCAGGGCGGTGCGTACCGCGTCAACCGCCGGCTCAGCTACGCCGTCGGGGACGGCCGCGTGACCTTCGTCAAGACCGGCGACCAGGTCCAGGTCATCCCCGCCGAGCTCGGCGAACTGCCCCTGCTGCGGGACTACGAGGACCTGGACGTCCTCACCGAGCTCGCCCGGCGCTGCCGCCAGGTCGACTTCGCCGCCGGCCAGGAGCTCACCTCCTTCGGCAGCCGCGCCGACGCCGTCTACCTCCTGGCCCACGGCCGCATCGAGCAGGTCGGCCCCGGCCCCTACGGGGACGACGCCGTGCTCGGCACCCTCGCGGACGGGGCCTACTTCGGCGAGGACGCCCTCTCCGGCACGGGAGCCATCTGGGAGTTCACGGCCCGCGCCGCCACCGCCGGCACCGCGCTCGTCCTCTCCCGCGAGGACTTCGAGCAGATCGCCGGCCGCAGCGAGTCCCTCGGGCGGCACGTCGAGCAGGTCCGCGCCCTGCCCGCGCAGCGCACCAACCCCTACGGCGAGGCCGAGATCGACCTGTCCGCCGGGCACGTCGGCGAAGCGGTCCTGCCCGGCACCTTCGTGGACTACGACGCCGCCCCGCGCGAGTACGAGCTGAGCATCGCCCAGACCGTGCTGCGGGTGCACACCCGCGTCGCGGACCTCTACAACCACCCGATGGACCAGACCGAACAGCAGATGCGGCTGACCGTCGAGGCGCTCCGCGAGCGCCAGGAGTTCGAGATGGTCAACAACCGCGCATTCGGCCTGCTCCACAACGCCGACTACGACCAGCGCATCCAGCCGCGCGACGGCGCGCCCACCCCCGACGACTTCGACGCGCTGCTCAGCATGCGGCGCAACTCGGACCTGTTCCTGGCCCACCCGCAGGCCATCGCCGCCTTCGGCCGCGAGTGCAACAAGCGCGGGATCTACCCGGACCCGGTCCAGATCGGGGACCAGCAGGTGATGGCCTGGCGCGGGGTCCCCATCCTGCCGTGCAACAAGATCCCGGTCTCCGACTCCCTGACCACGTCGATCCTGTGCATGCGCACCGGCGAGGCCGAGCAGGGCGTCATCGGACTGCACCAGCCCGGGATCCCCGACGAGCTGGAGCCCAGCCTCTCGGTGCGGTTCATGGGCATCAGCGAGCAGGCGATCATCTCGTACCTCGTCACCGCCTACTTCTCCGCCGCCGTGCTCGTCCCCGACGCGCTGGGCGTACTGGAGAACGTCGAGATCGGCCGCTGGAGCTGAACACCGGAGGGGGAGGAGCAACCGTGACGGTCACCGAACCGGCCGCGTCGCCCGCCGAGGGGCAGGAGGCCGCCGACCTGCTGGAGGCCACCCGGGAGACGGTCAATCCCGAGCTGCGCAGGGCGGTCGAGGGGCTGCCCGGATCGATGCGCCGGGTGGCGATGTACCACTTCGGCTGGGAGCACGCGGACGGCACCCCGGCCGCGGGGAACGCGGGCAAGGCGATCCGCCCGGCCCTGGTGCTCGCCGCCGCGCAGGCCCTGGGCGGCCGGGGGGCGGACGCCGTACGGGCCGCCGCCGCGGTGGAGCTGGCGCACAACTTCACCCTGCTCCACGACGACGTCATCGACGAGGACGCGCGGCGGCGGGGCCGGCCGACGGCCTGGACGGTCTTCGGGATACCGGACGCGGTCATCACCGGCGACGCCATGTTCTCGCTCGCGCTGAAGCTGATGGCGGAGGACCCGCACCCGGCCGCCGGCCGGGCCTCGGCCCGGCTCGCCGCCTGCGTCATCGAGCTGTGCGCGGGACAGCAGGCCGACTGCGCCTTCGAGCAGCGCGCGGAGGTCTCGCTCGACGAGTGCACGGCCATGGCTACGGCGAAGACCGGCGCCCTGCTGGGCTGCGCGTGCGCGCTCGGCGCGCTGTACGCGGGCGCGGGCGAGGAGGAGGCCGACGCGCTGGACGCCTTCGGGCGGGAGGCCGGGCTGGCCTTCCAGCTGATCGACGACCTGATCGGCATCTGGGGGGACCCCGAGCACACCGGGAAGCCCGCGGGCGCCGACCTGATCGCCCGCAAGAAGTCACTGCCGGTCGTGGCCGCCCTGACCTCCGGCACCCCCGCCGGGGCGGAGCTGGCCCGGCTGTACGCGGGCCCGATGACCGGTGACGACGTACGCCTCGCCGCGGACGCGGTGGAGCGGGCCGGCGGGCGGGACTGGGCGCAGGCCCATGCGGCGGACCGGATGGGCCGGGCCGTGCAGCAGCTGTCGCGGGCGGTGCCGGACCTGGCGGCGGCGGGCGGGCTGCTGGCGCTGGCGGAGTTCGTGACGCGGCGGACGCGGTAGCCGCCGGGCGGCGGCCGGGTGTCCGCTGATCAGGGCTCCTGCCGGGGTGCGCGTGCGGTGGCGCGCGGACCCCGGCAGGATCGTTTCCGGTCACGGGCCGGGCTGCCCGGTCCGGCCGGAATCCCGTAACTCTAAGATCCTGTCAAGTTGTTGACGGGAACTCATGTGACGGGTGGCGGGCAGTGGGGCTGGAGATACGGCAGGCGCAGCAGGGCGACCGGGACGCGGTCGCGGCCCTCCTGGACGAGGCGTTCCACGACGACCCCGTGAGCAGCTGGGTCTTCCCCGACCCGGAGCACCGGCGTACGGTCCACGGCCGCTTCCTCGGGGTCTTCGTCGACACGGCGCTCGCCCAGGGCCGTATCGACTACGCGGCCGACGGCTCGGCGGCGGCGCTGTGGCTGCGGGTGCCGAAGGGCGGCGGCGAGGAGCCCGAGGAGGACGTCCCGGCGCTGATGCGGGCCGTCGCGGACCCCGACAACGAGCGGTGCGAGCTGGTGGGTCGGCTCACCGGGGCGGTGCACCCCGTGGACGAGGAGCACGAGTACCTGCTGATGATCGCCGTGGCCCCGGGGCAGCAGGGGCGGGGGCTGGGGACGGAGCTGATGCGGCCGGTGCTGGAGCGGTGCGACCGGGAGGGGGTCGCGGCGTATCTGGAGGCGAGCAGCGAGCGGAGCCGGGGGCTGTACGAGAGGCTGGGGTTCGCGGTGCGGGGCGAGGCCGTGCGGTTGCCCGGCGGGCCGCTGATGTGGCCCATGTGGCGCCCGCCGGCCCCCTGACCCGCCGGGGGCCCGGCCCCGGACCCCCGTCGGCGCGTGAGGCGCGGGGTCCGGGGCCGGCCCGTGGGCGGTCAGCGCCAGAGGTAGTCGACGCGCTGGCGCTCGGCCGAGTTCGGGACGGCGTTCGTGCAGGACGTACCCGGGCCGCCGCCGGACATCAGCTCGCTGCACGGCCCGGAGTAGTTGTCCCGCAGGCCGAGGACGTGCCCGGTCTCGTGCGAGGTGACCCGGGTCGAGTTGTACTGCTGGTTCTGGCGGTAGTCCAGGAAGATGAAGCCGTTGCCGCGCCCGTCGGTGCTCGCGTACGAGCCCCGCGCGTCGTTGCCCTCCCGGTACGAGAAGTTCCCGCCCGAGCTGACCTCCTGGAGCTTCACGTTCGCCACCGACCCGTTCCAGATCTGCGTGGACCGGGCGATCTGCGTCCGGAAGCTCGGCGCGTTGCGGGTGTTGTAGTACACGGTCACGACCAGCGCGCCCGGGTTCGCGGCCCGCTGCTGTGCCACCGACTTCTTGACGGCCTCGAAGAAGGCGCGGGTGGCGGCGTCGTTCTCCTTCGACTTCTCGTACGCCGCGTAGGTGGCGGGCGAGCCGGCCGGGGCGGCCGCGTCGGCGGAGGCCGCCTGGGCCGGGGCGGCGCCGAGGGTCGCGGCGAGGCCGAGGCCGAGTATGGAGGCGAGCGCGGACATACGGGTACGGCGCATGGGGGGCTCCAGGTGTTCGGTGTGGGGATGAACGGGGCGGACCGTTCGGTACCGGAGTGTGGGGGAGCCGGAGGCGGCTGCGGATGATGTCAGCTGCCGATAACACCGGGTTATCGGCAGCCGTCCGCCATGAGTCAACACCGCGAAAAATGGCGGAAATCGGTGGTTCATCAGTGGCTGGTGCGGTTCAGGGGGCCGCCCTACCCTCGGGGCATGGAGCTAGAGGTGAGGCACCTCCGTGCGCTGTGCGCCATCGCGGACGAGGGCAGTCTGCACAAGGCGGCCCGGCAGCTCGGGGTGAGTCAGCCCGCGCTCACCACGCAGCTGCGCCGGATCGAACGGACCCTGGGCGGGCAGGTGTTCCTGCGCGAGCCCACCGGCTGCCGCCCGACGCCCTTCGGCCGGACCGTGCTGGGCCGGGCCCGGCCGCTGCTCGACGGGATGGCGGGGCTGGTCGCGGAGGCGCGGGCCGCCGCGGACGGCGGGCCGCGGCTGCGGATCGGCTCCACGGCCAGCCGGGCCCTGCCGGGCTGGCTGCGCAGGCTCCGCCGCCGGCACCCGGCCGCCGAGACCTCCCTGATGGTGGACGTCTCGGCCAACGCCCTGCTGCGGATGGTGGCTTCCGGCCAGCTGGACGTGGCCTTCGTCCACGAGGTGGAGGGCTGTCCGCTGCGGATCCCCGCGGCCCTGGAGCAGTGGGTGCTCGTGGACCGCGAGCCGCAGTTCGTGTCGATGGCCCGGGACCATCCGGCGGCCGCGCGGCCGGTGGTGGACCTGGCGGACCTGGCCGGGGACCGGTGGATGGTCGACCCCTCGGTGGACGGGGAGTGGGACGGGCTGCGGCGGGTGCTGGGCGAGGCGGGCTTCGACCCGGTGTTCCTGCACGGCGACTACCACACGGCCGCCTCCCTGGTGGCCACGGGCGAGGCCGTCGCCCCCTGCCAGCCGACCTCGGGCCCGCGCGAGGACATGGCCATCAGGCCGCTGCGCGGGGACCCGCTGGGCGTCCGGCTGCTGCTCGCGGTGCGGCCGGGGTCCGCGTACGGGGAGGTGTACGAGGACCTGCGCGCGTCCTACCGCGAGGCGGCCCTGTGCGTGGCGGCGTACCGCAACTGGCTCCAGCGGACGGGCAGTCCGCTGGTCACCGGCTGACCCTCAGACGGACGCCGCCGCCAGGAGGGTGGCGGCGATGCCGGTGCTTCGCAGGGTCGCGAGGGCGGTCCGCAGGGCCGGGGCGGCCCACTGGCCCTCGGAGAGTGCGGCCGTCCGCTCCTCGACGGCGGCGCGCGGATGGTCCGGGAAGGCCAGCCGATGCAGGGACGCGCCGTGGAGGAGGGCGATCAGCGCACCCGTGCGCTCGTCGGGGGCGGCGCCGCCCAGTACGGCCTCCGCGAGGCGGGCGCGCAGCTCGCGCTCGACCGAGCCGTCGCGTTCCGGGTACCGGCGGACCGGGAAGAGCCCGAGCACCCGGTGGCGCTCCTCCACCACCAGCCCGCGGGCGCACAGGCTGTCGACCGTGGCCCCCGGGGCGCGGTTCTGGTCGCGGGTCAGCCAGTCGGCCGTCTTCGGGCGGCGGGTGCGCTCGGCCCAGTCGTGGACCATGCGCAGCCGGCCGTCGAGCAGGTGCGTGCCGGTGGGGGCCGTGTCGAGGACGCGGAGCCGGTCGGGTCCCGCCGACAGCCGTCCCGCCAGGGTCAGTTCGAGGAGGATGCCGCCCGCCACGGCCCAGGCCGCGGCCGTGCGCTCCTTCGCCGTGCCGGACTCGTCGTCCAGCGACAGCAGCATGACTTCCTCGGCCAGCGTGACCCTCATCCGTTCCCCCACTCGTGCGTCAGGTTATGACTGAGGTGACGTACGGGAACCCGTGGTGGTTCCGGGATGTGAGACCTCGCGTGCCCGGTCGTACACGAGGGAGAGCGCTCCGTGTGCGGCGAGGACCGCGCCGGCCGTGGCCCAGCCGCCGCTGCGGCGGCTGACCCCCCAGGCCAGGAGGGGTGCGCCGAGGGCGAGTTGGGCCCCGCCGAGCAGCCGGGCGCGGGGGCCGCGGACCCAGGGGCCGAGCGGGCCGCTGTCCACGACGTCGAGTTCGGCCCGCACTGCGTCGCGCCAGCCCGACCACTCGACGGTCTCGGCGCCGGGCGCCACCCGGGCCGCCTCGCGCAGCCGGTCGGCGGACTCGCCGGGGGAGACGCCGGCGGGCAGGAGGAGGCCGGTGCGGGTGAGCAGGGCGGCGAGCCCGAGCAGCCGGGCGCGGCCGTCCGCCCCGGGGTCGGGCCGGGTGAGCCGGTCCAGGTCCTCCAGGTCCAGTACGGGGTCCAGGCCGAGGCGGGCGGCGACGGAGCGCATGACCTCGGGGTCGCCCGCGGGGGTGCCGTCGGCCTCCCAGGCGTACGCGAGGGTGCGGCGGAAGCCGGAGGCCAGGGCGAAGCCGGTCCGCCCGTCCTCCCACCACAGGCCCAGCACGGGCCAGTTGGCGCCGACCGCCAGGGCGGTGGTCCAGCCCTCCAGGACCTCGTGCGCGCTGTGGCCGTCCTCGCGCCAGGGCTTGCCGTACGGGGTGAGCAGGCTCCAGTCGGCCCCGGCGGGGGCGAGGAGGAGGCGCTCGCGCAGGAGGTGCGCGGAGGGGCGTACGGCGCGGGGTTCGGTGCGGCAGAGGAGGAGGCCGCCCGCGGTCGTCATGGAGATCGGCATGGCGAACAGGCTAAGGCAAGGTGGGTATTCGGGGCATTCGGAGCAATTGGGGGGCGGTGACGACTGCCGGGGCTGCCGGGCTGCCGGGGCACTCGGGGTCGTCCGTAGGGGTCCGGTCCGGGTCGGGCGGGGTTGACTTCGGCAGGCCGCGATATATCGTGTTTGACAAGAGACGCGATATGTTGTGTCGGAGTCGACCCAGGAGGATCAGTCCCATGAGCCAGTCGACGTGGTCGGTCAGCGAGCCGCAGGAGCTCTCGTTCGAGGAGCCGGTGGCGGAGCTCTCCGTGCGCGTGGTGAACGGCGCCGTGAACGTGGTCGGAGTGGACGAGGGCCCGGCCCGGCTGCAGGTGTCCGAGGTCGACGGCCCGCCCGTACTGGTCACCCTGCGGGACGGGGTCCTGTCGGTGGGGTACGAGGACCTGCCCTGGTCGGACTTCAAGAGCGCCCTCGACCGGCAGAGCTGGAAGCGGACCGCCGTGGTCTCCCTGGCGGTCCCGGCCGGCACCCGCGTGCAGGTCGGCGCCGTCGGCGCGGGCACCGTGGTCTCCGGGGTCGGCGGCCGGGCCGAGGTCAGGGCGGTGAGCGGGGACGTGACGCTCGTCGGGCTCTCCGGCGAGGTCGCCGCCGACACGGTCACCGGCTCCATCGAGGCCCAGGCCGTCACGGGCGCCCTGCGCGTGCGGTCCGTCTCCGGCGGGATCACCGTCGTCGACGGCTCCGGGGCCGCCGTGCGCGCCGAGTCGGTCAGCGGGGACATGGTGCTGGACCTCGACCCCGTCGACCGCAGCGCGGACATCAGCGCCGTATCCGTCTCCGGGAAGGTCGCCATCCGGCTGCCGCACCCGGTGGACGCCCGGGTCGACGCGAACACGGCGGGCGGTTCGGTCGCCAGCGCCTTCGAGGACCTGCGGGTCTCCGGCCAGTTCGGCGCCAAGCGGATCACCGGCACGCTGGGCGCCGGCACCGGCAAGCTGAAGGCCGCCACGGTGTCGGGCTCGATCGCCCTGCTGCGCCGCCCGGACGCCGACCCGGCCGGGGACGCGGGCGGGCAGGACCCCCTGGCGCTCGGCCCCGCGGACACCGCCGACGCTCCCGACGCGCCCGACGCGCCCGACGCCCCCCACAACTCCTCCGACAAGAAGGTGCTCTGACATGCCGCCCGTCTTCGCCCACGGCCGCCTGCGCCTGTACCTGCTCAAGCTGCTGGACGAGGCCCCGCGGCACGGGTACGAGGTCATCCGGATGCTGGAGGAGCGCTTCCAGGGCCTGTACGCGCCCTCGGCCGGAACGGTCTACCCGCGGCTCGCCAAGCTGGAGGCCGAGGGCCTCGTGACCCATGCGACCGAAGGCGGCCGCAAGGTGTACTCGATCACGGACGCGGGCCGCGCCGAACTGGCCGCCCGGGCCGGCGAACTCGCCGACCTGGAGCTGGAGATCCGCGATTCGGTGGCCGAACTGGCCGCGGAGATCCGCGAGGACGTCCGCGGGGCCGCCGGGGACCTGCGCCGGGAGATGCTTGCCGCGGCCGCCGCCTCCGGGGCCGCCCAGCAGCCCGCCGACTCCTTCCGGGACGGCGAGGCCTGGCGCTCGGCCAAGGAGGAGCTGCGCAAGGCGAAGCAGGAGTGGAAGGAGCAGACCCGGCGGGCCAAGGACGAGAGCCGCCGGGCCCGCGAGGAGGCGCAGCAGGCCCGCCGCCAGGCGCAGGAGGCGCGGGAGAAGGCGCGCGAGGACGTGCAGCGCATCGCCCGCCAGATGCAGGAGCAGTTCGTGAAGTCCGCGGCCCGCGGGGGCTTCTCGGAGTTCGCCTCGCAGCTGGGCGGGCTGGCGCGGGAGGCCGGGACCTGGCTGGGCCAGGAGTACGAGGCGGCCGCCGGCAAGGCGCAGGGCGGCGCGGAGGACGGCCGCGGGGACCGTGCGGAAGGCCGCCGGCAGGGCCGGCCCGACTGGGCCGCCGACGTACCGGCGAGCGGGGACCCGGCGCGGGACCTCGACCGGCTCCTCGACCGCTTCCGCGACGAGGTCCGCGACGCGGCCCGGGACCGGGGCGTCACCGCCGAGCAGGTCCGCACGGCCCGCACCCGCCTCGCCGAAACCCTCGCCGACCTCGACGCGGTCCTGGGGCACTGACACGCGGGCCGGACCGTACGGACCACCGTGCGGGATCCCCGTCCCGGCTGCCCGTACGGCCTAAGCGGCCCGGCGGGCGGGCGGGAGGGTGGACTCGGCGGCCGCGTACGTGATCCCGTGGTCGGTCAGGGCCTCCGCGGCCGGGCCCGGGCGGGAGAGCAGGGCCAGGATCAGGTGCCCGGCGCCGATGTGCCGGTCGCCGCGGCCCAGGGCGATGCGGAGCGACTGCTCCAGGGTCTTCTTCGCGCCCGGGGTGAAGGGGCGGTGGCCGCTCCAGCGGCGCCGGCGGGGCCCGCGTACCGGCGCGAGGGCGCCCTCGCCGTGGGTCTCCTCGACCCGGGAGACGATCTCCCCGAGGTCGATGCCGATCCCGGCCAGGGCCTGCTCGTCGGCCTTGGACAGGCCGCCGCGGCGGCGGGCCGCCGCCATGTCGGCGGCGAGGCGCGCCGGGTCCACCCCGAGGGGGGCCAGCGCTCCCAGGTCCAGCAGGGAGAGCAGGAGGTGCTGCTCCTCGACGCGGTCGGAGCCGGTGCGCTCCGCCTGCTCCACGGCGCCCGCGACGGCGCTCCGGGCGGTGCTCGTGAACTTCTCGAACATCAGGTCCTCCCGTGCTTCTTGTGCACGGCCTGCCGGCTGACGCCCAGTTCTGCGGCGATCTCCTGCCAGGACCAGCCGTGGTTGCGGGCGCTGCGCACCTGCACCGCTTCGAGTTGCTCCAGCAGCCGCCGCAGGGCCGCGACCGCGCGGAGTCCCACCCGCGGGTCGCGGTCGCCGGCGGCGGCCGCGAGGTCGGTTGCCTCGGTCATGCTGTCAATGGTGGTTGACGCCTTGCATCCTGTCAACCTTCATTGACAACATGGCCGGGAGCGGGAGCGGGAGCGGGACCGAGTCGCCCGCAGCCTCCCCCGCTCAGACCGTGAGGACCACCTTGCCGAAGAGGTCGCCCGCCTCCAGCTTCGCGAAGCCCTCCCTGGCCCGGTCCAGCGGCAGCACCTCGTCGATGACCGGCCGTACGCCCGTGGCCGCGCAGAAGGACAGCAGGTCCTCCAGCTCGTCCTTCGAGCCCATGGTGGAGCCGACCACCTTCAGCTCCAGGAAGAAGATCCGGGTGAGCTCGGCGTGGGCGGGGCGGTCCCCGCTGGTCGCGCCGGAGATGACCAGGGTGCCGCCGGGCCGCAGGGACTTCACCGAGTGCGACCAGGTGGCCGCGCCGACCGTCTCGATCACCGCGTCCACCCGGTACGGCAGGCGCGCGCCCGGCTCGAAGGCGTCCTCGGCGCCGAGCTCCACGGCCCGCTTGCGCTTGGCCTCGTCCCGGCTGGTCGCGAAGACCCGCAGGCCGGCGGCCTTCCCGAGGACGATCGCCGCGGTGGCCACCCCGCCGCCGGCCCCCTGCACCAGCACGGAGTCACCGGGCCGGACCCCGGCGTTGGTGAAGAGCATCCGGTACGCGGTGAGCCAGGCGGTCGGCAGGCAGGCGGCCTCCTCGAAGGAGAGCGCGGCGGGCTTGCGCAGCACGTTCCAGGCGGGGACGGAGACCTGCTCGGCGAAAGTGCCCTGGTAGCGCTCGGTGAGGATCGAGCGGGGCTCGTCGGGGCCGACCCCGTGGCCGCTCTGGCCGATCACGGAGTGCAGGACGACCTCGTTGCCGTCCTGGTCGGTGCCGGCCGCGTCGCAGCCGAGGATCATGGGCAGCTTGTCCTGGCCGAGGCCCACCCCGCGCAGCGACCACAGGTCGTGGTGGTTCAGGGAGGCGGCCTTGACGTTCACGGTCACCCAGCCGGGCCGGGCCTCGGGCGCCGGGCGCTCGCCCAGCTCGAGGCCGCTGAGCGGCTGGTCACGGTCGATACGGGCGGCATAGGCAGCGAACATGCCGCGACGCTACCCCCCGGTAGGGGCTGCATCCAGCCTTCCTGGACCCCGGTCCGGGGATCGGGGCTGTTCTTCGTCACAGTCGTGAGAATGTTCCCGGCAGAGCAGCAGGAATGGGAGGGGACGGCCATGGCGAACGTGACGTATCTGACGGAGGCGGATCCGCGGTGGGAACAGGCCTCGGGGGGCCACACCCTGGCGGGCGAACCCGAGTGGGGGCCGGCTGATGTCGCGCTCGCCGCTGCGTACTGGGAGCGGATGCCGCCGAGCGGGAGAGAGCTTCTCGCGTACCTGGTGCGCCGCCCCGGCCGGATGGTGCACTGCACGGAGCTGGAGGCGGAGGTACTGGGAGGGGCGAACGGCAGGAATCCCGCGAAGCGGATCGCGAGGACCTTCCGCGATGTGACGGACGCCAACGACGGGAACAACCGGCGGCTGCCCTTCGAGTGGTGGAAGGCCCCCCAGGGCTCGTTGGGGGCCACATACGCCGTCAGGCCCTCCGTGGCGGCCGTATTCCTCGCCGCACTGGCCTGACCGGCGGGGCGCGGGCCCTGGCGCCCCAGGGGCCGTCCAGGCTGTCCTGGGCCCGTGCAAGGCCACCCCGGGCGGTGTTCGGGCCCGGCGTCCGGGGCCCTGGGAACGGAAGCGGCCCGCCCCCGAGGGGGCGGGCCGCTGTGTCACCTGCCTGGCGGCGGGCACCGCTACGGGCGGCGGGCCACGCCGTCCCTGCGGGCGGCGGCGGCCACGGCGGCGGTGACCGCGGTCGCGACGCGCTCGTCGAACGGCGACGGGATCACGTAGTCCGCCGAGAGCTCGTCGTCCGCGATGACGCCGGCGATGGCGTCGGCGGCGGCGATCTTCATGCCCTCGGTGATCCGGGAGGCCCGGACCTTCAGCGCGCCGGCGAAGATGCCGGGGAACGCCAGGACGTTGTTGATCTGGTTCGGGAAGTCGCTGCGGCCCGTGGCCACGACGGCCGCGTACTTGTGGGCGACGTCCGGGTGGACCTCCGGGTTCGGGTTGGCCATGGCGAAGACGAAGGAGTCCTTCGCCATGGAGGCCACCGCGGCCTCGGGCACCGTGCCGCCGGAGACGCCGATGAAGACGTCCGCACCGGCCAGGGCCTGCTCCAGGGTGCCGGACAGGCCGGTCTTGTTCGTCAGGCCCGCGATCTCGGCCTTGACGTCCGTCAGGTCGGTCCGGTCGGAGGAGACCACGCCCTTGCGGTCGGTGACGCACACGTCGCCGATGCCCGCGTCCACGAGGATCTTGGCGATCGCGATGCCGGCCGCACCCGCACCCGAGATCACCGCGCGGAGGTCGCCGAGCGTGCGCCCGGTGAGCTTCGCGGCGTTGCGCAGCGCGGCCAGGCTGACGATGGCCGTGCCGTGCTGGTCGTCGTGGAAGATCGGGATGTCGACGCGCTCCTGGAGGCGGCGCTCGATCTCGAAGCACCGGGGCGCCGAGATGTCCTCCAGGTTGACGCCGCCGAAGGACGGGGCGAGCCGGACGATCGTGTCGATGATCTCGTCCGTGTCCTTGGTCGCGAGCGCGATCGGAACCGCGTCCACGCCGCCGAACTGCTTGAAGAGGATGGCCTTGCCCTCCATCACGGGGAGGGAGGCTTCCGGACCGATGTCACCCAGACCGAGCACCGCGGTGCCGTCGGTGACGACCGCGACCACGTTGGACTTCCACGTGTAGTCGTGGACCAGGTCCGGCTGCTCGGCGATGGCACTGCACACCTTTGCCACGCCGGGCGTGTAAGCGAGGGACAGGTCGTCCTTGTCGCGGACGGGCACGGTGGCCTGAACGGCCATCTTGCCGCCCCGGTGCAGCGCGAAGGCCGCATCGGGATTGTTGTCCGTGACGCTGTCGCTGCGAGGATTGACGATCTCCGCTGCCACTTGTTTGACCCCTTAAGTCTTTATCAGTTGAGGGTTGCCACTCCTGGTTGGGGTGGGCGGGCACCGCGTATGAGCTCCGGCTTCAGCTGGCGGTAGGCCCGCCTCCCTCGGAGTGGGAGGTTCGTACGCGCGGGCGCGCCGCACACGCGCCCTGAGCCCCGGATGAGGGGTGTAAGGATCTGTTCTACCCGAAGAACACTCGCCCAGACGAGTCGATTCGTGCTTGACTTTAAGGTGCTTGTCCGGTTTCACCGAAAAGTCCGGCGAACTCTGTCCGGGCATCGAGACGGACCGTAAAAACTGGTGCCTGAGGCGCCCTTCCCCATAGAAAATCCGGCGCCGATCACCCTTGTCCGCAGGCCTGTTGGACAAGACGGGTTACCCGTTATCCGATTTTGACCTGGCTGACCGTCGGATTCGTGCAGTCCGAATGGCAAGATGCCGTAATCACACGAGGTCGCGACACTCGAAGATGCGTGCCCGACCGCATTCGGCCAGCTTCTGCACACCCCTGCCGGAGGACCCGCTCATGACCGCAAGCACCACTCGCCGTACGACCGCCGCCCGGTCCCGCATCGCCGCGGTCAGCGCGATCGCGGTGGCCGGCGCTCTGATCCTCACCGGCTGCGGTGACCAGACCGAAGGCGGCAGCTCGACCCCCGAGGCCTCGGGCAGCGGCAAGGCGAACAGCGCCCCGCTCTTCTCGAAGCTGCCGAAGAAGTACCAGGACTCCGGCGTCATCAAGATCGGTACGGACGCCGCGTACGCCCCGATGGAGTTCACCGAGGGCGGCAAGATCGTCGGTGTCGACCCCGACATCGCGGAGGCCCTGGGCAAGCAGCTCGGCGTCAAGATGGAGTTCGTCTCCGGCACCTTCGACGGCCTGATCACCTCGATCTACACCGGCCGCCAGGACCTGATCATGTCCTCGATGACGGACAACAAGAAGCGCCAGGAGGGCCTGGACGACGCCGGCAAGAAGATCGGCAAGGGCATCGACTTCGTCGACTACTTCTCCTCCGGCGTCTCGCTGCTGGTCAAGAAGGGCAACCCGCAGGGCATCAAGTCCCTCGACGACCTCTGCGGCAAGACCGTCGCCGTCCAGCGCGGCACGATCTACGAGGACACCTTCAAGGCCCAGGCCACGAAGTGCGGGGCCAAGAAGCTCACCATCCAGGCCTTCGACACCGACGCCGAGGCCCAGACCCGCGTGAAGGCCGGCGGCGCCGTCGCCGACCTGAACGACTACCCGGTCGCCGCGTACATCGCGAAGACCTCGGGCGGCGGCAACGACTTCGAGGTCGCCGGCAGCCAGAGCGACGTCGGCCTCTTCGGCATCGGCGTCTCGAAGGAGAACACCCAGCTCCGCGACGCCGTCAAGGACGCCCTCGACGCGATCATCAAGGACGGCTCCTACGCCAAGGTCCTGGAGAAGTGGAACGTCAAGGACAGCGCCGTCACCTCGGCGACCGTCAACGCCGGCAAGTGACCTCCGCGCTCCACTGAAGGGCAGTCATTGTGACTGACAAGAACGACAAGGGTCCGGCCGCCGCTCCGGCCGGACCCGGCGCCTCGGGCACCTCCCCGTACGAGGCGATCAGGGCGATCCCGGTCCGGCACTACGGCCGCTGGATCAGCGCGGTGGTCGTCGTCGCGCTCCTCGGCTGGCTGGTCTACGCCTTCTCCCAGGGCAACGTCATCTGGGACACGGTCTGGGACAAGGTCTTCGACACCTCGGTGCTCAGCGGCCTGTGGAACACCGTGGTCATCAGCGTCGCGGCCATGGCCCTGGGCCTCGCCCTCGGCGTGCTGTTCGCCGTGATGCGGCTCTCGAAGAACCCGGTCACCGGCGCGGTCGCCTGGCTGTACATCTGGTTCTTCCGCGGCACCCCGGTCTACGTGCAGCTGCTCGTCTGGTTCAACCTCTCGCTGATCTTCGAGTACATCAACCTCGGACCGATCTACAAGAACGAGACCGTCGACGTCATGACGCCGTTCATGGTCGCGCTCCTGGGCCTCGGCCTCAACGAGGGCGCGTACATGGCGGAGATCGTCCGCGCGGGCATCCAGTCCGTCGACGAGGGCCAGACCGAGGCCGCGCACGCCCTCGGCATGTCGCAGACGAAGACCATGCGCCGCGTGGTCCTGCCCCAGGCGATGCGCGTGATCGTGCCGCCGACGGGCAACGAGTTCATCAACATGCTCAAGACCTCGTCACTGGTCTCCGCGGTGCAGTACACCGAACTGCTGCGGGCCTCGACGAACATCGGCAACACGGCCGGCGCCGTCATGGAGATGCTGTTCGTGGCCTCCATCTGGTACCTGGCCCTCACCAGCGTGTTCAGCGTCGGCCAGTACTACCTGGAGCGGCACTTCGCCCGCGGCTCCGTCCGCAGCCTGCCGCCCACCCCGTGGCAGCGCGTCCGTGCCAACCTGAACATGTTCAAGCGTTCGGAGGTGTCGGGATGACCGGCCAGCCGATGGTCAAGGCCGAGGGCGTCCACAAGTCCTACGGCGCCGCCCACATCCTGCGCGGCATCGACCTCGAAGTAGCCCCCCGCGAGGTCTTCTGCCTGGTCGGCCCGTCCGGCTCCGGCAAGTCCACGTTCCTGCGGTGCATCAACCACCTGGAGCGGATCGACGGCGGCCGCCTGTCGGTCGACGGCGAGCTCGTCGGCTACAAGCAGAAGGGCGACAAGCTCTACGAGCTGAAGGACAGCGAGGTCGCGGCCCAGCGCCGGGACATCGGCATGGTCTTCCAGCGCTTCAACCTCTTCCCGCACATGACGGCCATAGAGAACGTCATGGAGGCCCCGGTCATGGTGAAGGGCGAGAGCAAGGCGGTCGCGCGCGAGCGCGCCGTCAAGCTGCTCGACCGGGTCGGCCTGGGCGAGAAGGGGAACAACTACCCCTCGATGCTCTCCGGCGGCCAGCAGCAGCGCGTGGCGATCGCCCGCGCGCTGGCCATGGAGCCGAAGCTGATGCTCTTCGACGAGCCCACCTCGGCGCTCGACCCGGAGCTCGTCGGCGATGTCCTCGACGTCATGCGGGACCTGGCCGAATCGGGCATGACCATGATCGTGGTCACGCACGAGATGGGCTTCGCCCGCGAGGTCGGCGACAACCTCGTCTTCATGGACGGCGGCGTGGTCGTCGAGTCCGGCAACCCGCGCGACGTGCTCGGCAACCCGCAGCACGACCGCACCAAGGCCTTCCTGTCCAAGGTGCTGTAGCCGCGGCAGCGGCGCTCACGCCCGAAAGGGGCGGTACGGAAACCCCGTACCGCCCCTTTCGGCGTAAGGACGGGCCCCCGCGGGGCCCGGTCCGGCTACTTCAGCGCCAGGACCAGGGCGTCCGAGGGGGAGCGCCACACCGTGCGGGCCTCGGCGAAGCCGGCCGCGCGCAGGGCCTGCGCGTGCCAGGACTCCGAGGGCGTGTCCCCGTCGGCGTGCTCCCCGTAGATCTCGAACCGCTGCCGGGTGGGCTCGGCCAGCACCGGGTCCTTCGCGCACAGCGCCCACCAGTCGGCCCAGTCCAGGGCGCCCGCGGCGCGGGCCCGGTCCATGCCGGCGTGCCGGTGGGCGCGCTCGGCGGCGTTCAGGCGCGGGGTCGAGGGCTCGGGCATGTGGTCGGCGTTCATGAACACCCCGCCGGGGCGCACCAGCGGGGCGAGCTGCCCGTACAGCACCTCCAGCGCGGGGCTGTGCAGCCAGTGCAGGGCGGTGGCCGTCAGGACCGCGTCGTACGTGGCGTGGGGGAGCGCCGCCGCCCAGTGCGGGTCCTTCAGGTCGGCGGTGACGAAGGCGGCGCGCGGGTCGCCCCCGAAGGTGCCGCGGGCGATGGCCAGCAGCGCCGGGTCCAGGTCCACGCCGGTGCTGACCGCTTCCGGGAACCTCTTGAGGACCCTGTCCGTGATACTTCCCGTACCGCACGCCAGGTCCAGGACCCGGGGGGCGGTGCCGACGGTCGCCTCGACCATGTCGAGCATCACCCGGAACCGCTCCTCGCGGTCCGGCATGTACCACTCCTGCTGGCGGTCCCAGCTGTCCTGCCAGGCCCGCCAGTCCGTACCGCCCGCCGTGCCCGTACCCGTGCCCGCCGTACCCGTCTTCGTTTCCGCCATCGCGAAGCCTCCGTACGTAATACCCTCGAAGCTGTATCAGCCGTTACCCAGACCCTAGACCGCTGCCGTAAGGACTACAAGTGGAACTGGCCTATTACTCGGACTATGCCGTGCGCCTGGTCAACACCGAGGAGCCGGCCCGCAACAAGGACGCGCTCACCTCCGTCGAGGTGGTCCGCGCCCTCTTCGGCACCGCCAGCCAGATGGCCCGCCGGGTCACCGACGCGGACGTCACCCGCTTCCGCGGGGTGCGCGCCCGGCTGCGCGCGGTCTTCGAGGCGGCCGACGGCGGGGACCAGACCCTCGCGGTCGACCTGCTGAACTCCCTGCTCATGGAGTTCCCCGTCAGCCCGCAGATCTCCGGGCACGACTACCTCGACGAGGAGGGCCGGCCCCGCTGGCACATGCACCTCGCCGACCACCCGTCCAACGCCACCGCCGGGTACGCCGCCATCGCCTCCATGGGCCTGGCCTTCCACCTCACCGAGTTCGGCGCCGACCGGCTCGGCCTGTGCCAGGCCCCGCCCTGCCGCAACGCCTACCTCGACACCTCCACCAACCGCTCCCGGCGCTACTGCTCCGACCGCTGCGCCACCCGCGCCAACGTGGCCGCCTACCGCGCCCGCAAGCGCCTGGAGGCCGAGGCGTCGCAGGGCACGGGCCGCACCGCCGACCAGAGCCGCGACAGCCGGTCCGCCCAGGAGAGCGGCGCCGGCCGCTGACCGGCGGGGGCGTGCGGATCCCGCGGCCGCAGCCGCAGCCGCACCACCGCCAGCACCAGTTCGTCGGGGACGGCGCCGTAGTCGGTGCTGTCCCCGCCCGCGTACGGGCTGTCCCCGAGCACCCACCAGCCCGCCGCCCGCCGCTCCACGGCCCGCTTGACCACCAGCAGGTCCTGCTGGAACGGGTGCCGCAGCACCACCACGTGCCCCGGCCGCACCGCGGCCCCGTACTGCACCAGCAGCGCATCGCCGTTCAGCAGGGTCGGCGCCATCGAGGGCCCGTACACCCCCACCAGCCCGAACGGCAGCCTGGAAGACAGGCCCTTCACCACCCGTGCACCTCCGATCAGGTCCGTACGTTCGTTCACCAATCCAAGAATGACCCTGGAGTTTTGTCCCAAGCCCCTGGGGGCGCCCGCGAAATCCGCTTTCTCACGGAGTAATCTCGCCCCTGAGAAGACGATCACGAGGAGGACAACCCCCATGCTTTCCCGCCTGTTCGCCCCCAAGGTCAAGGTCAGCGCCCACTGCGACCTGCCCTGCGGCGTGTACGACCCCGCCCAGGCCCGTATCGAGGCCGAGTCGGTCAAGGCCGTGCAGGAGAAGTACCAGGCCAACGAGGACGCGGACTTCCGCGCCCGTGCGCTCACCATCAAGGAGCAGCGCGCCGAGCTGGCCAAGCACCACGTCTCCGTGCTGTGGAGCGACTACTTCAAGCCCCCGCACTTCGAGAAGTACCCCCAGCTGCACACGCTGGTCAACGACACCCTGAAGGCCCTCTCGGCCGCCAAGGCGTCCAACGACCCCGCGACCGGCCAGAAGGCCCTCGACCTCATCGCCGAGATCGACCGCATCTTCTGGGAGACCAAGGCCGCCTGAGGCCCGCCCCTACGGGCGCGCACCCGCGCCCCGGCTCAGCGCCTGAACGTCAACGGCCCGGCCGCTTCGTGCGACCGGGCCGTTGGGCTGCCCGGAGCCCGCTGGGGAGCCCGTTCGGGAGCCCGTTCGGGAGGACGCGGACCGATCGGTCCGCGGAGCCGCCACCGGCCCTACGGGGCGGCTTCGCCGACCGCCTGCAAGGCCGCCGCCCACGGATAGGGCCGCCGCTCACCGGGCGCGTTCGGCTCGAACCCCCCGGGCCCGAAGAGCACCCGGACGCCCGCCTCGCGCAGCGTCTCCAGCGACCTCGGGAACTGCGGGTGCTGCGCATAGGCGCTGTTGACGCACGGCATCGTGGTCAGCGGGATGCCCTTGCCGATGGCCTCGGAGACGAACCCGACCAGCCACGAGCCGGTGATGCCCTGAGCCCAGGAGTTCACCGTGTTCATCGTCGCCGGCGCCACGAGCACGGCGTCCGCCGGCGGCCACACGTCCGGCTGACCGGGCCTCCGGTACCGGTAGCGCACCGGGTGTCCGGTCAGGGCGGCGAGCCCGTCGAGACCGTCTGCCAGCCAGTCGGCTGCCGTGGGGGTGAGCCCGAGGCACACGTCCCACCCGCGCGCCTGCGCCTCCTCGATCACCCGGGCCACGTCGAACACGGGCGGGGCGGCGGAGCAGAGCAGGTACAGCGTCCTCGTCGTCATGGGACGCCAGACTATGCAACCGCCCCCGCTCGGAGTCGAGTCGGGAAGAAGGCCCACCCGCCCGCCGGGAAGCGGGTACGGTCCCTGGTGACGAGTCCCGGACGGAGGCCGGCATGCCGAATCCCGACGACGACCACACCGGCTCCCGGATCCGCGAGCACCGCCGCCTGGCCCGCCTGACGCAGCGCGAGCTGGCCGGCCGGATCCCGTACAGCCACAGCCTCCTGACGCAGGTCGAGTGCGGCGCGCGCCCGGCAACGGCCGGGTTCGTGGCGGCCGTGGCCGAGGCGCTGCGGGTGGACCCGGCCAAGCTGACCGGTCCCCCTGCCGTGACCGCCCTGCCCCCTGACCGCCTGCTCGCCTTGGTCGCCCCGATCCGGGAGGCACTCGACCGGTACGACCTCGGACCCCACCCCGACCTTCCAGCCGTCCGGCCGCTACCCGCCCTGGTCGAGCAGGCCGATGCGGTCTGCCGGCAGGTACGGGCCACGCACTTGCGCGCGGCGGCGAAATCCTTGCCCGCACTGATCCTGGAGTTGACGCACACGGTCTGGACCGTGCCGTCGACCCCCGCGTGGACGGCACTCGCATCCGCGTACCGGACGGCCCACGACGTGGCGTTGAAGCTGGACCACCCGGATCTCGCACGCGTGGCACTGGACCGGATGGGCTGGGCCGCAGGCCGGGCGTCGGACCCGTGCACGGAAGCGGTTCAACGGTACAAGCGGGCCACGCTCTGGCGCGGCGCCGCCAGCGCGCACCTGATCACCTCGGGGCAGGGCCTCCTGGCGGGGCGGTCGACCCGCGAGGCGCTGGCCGTCTCCGGCCAACTGCACCTGGGCCTGGCCACCGTGGCCGCGAAGCACAACGACGCGACCGCGGTCGCGGTCCACCTGGCGGCGGCCCGCGAGTTCGCGGACCGTGTGGGCGGCGAGGCCGGCGAAGTGCACTGGTTGTCGTTCGGTCGGGTGAACGTCCGGCTGCACGAGCTGGGCACGTCGATTTCCCTGGGCGACTTCGACGGGGCCCTCGGCAGGGCGCGTGAGATCCGGCTCCCGCCCACCACGCTGACGTCCCGGCGTGCGCGCTACCTGGTCGACCGGGCCCTCGTCGAGATGGAGGCGGGTTCCCCGCAGACGTCGTTGCGCTACCTCGCCCAGGCCCGTCAGGTCGCACCGGAGCAGACACGGCATCTTCCCGGCACGCGCGCCACCATCCGGGGGCTCGTGCACATGTCGCGCCGGGCACCCGACGGGCTGGGCAGCATGGCGCGCTGGATCGGCATGTAGCACTCACAGATCTGTGAGTGTTCCGGCCCTCCCGCGTTGTCAGTCTGGGGGCACACCGACTGACGACGGCAGGAGCAGCGCCATGACCGAACCGGACACGCCCCCGGTACACGCTCTCATCAACCGGGCCCTCGGCCCCTACGAGCGGATGCCCGACCCCGTGGAGATCGCCCGCATCACGGACGGGCTGCTCTCCTACGGGCCGACGCTCCTCGCCGCCGCCGAGACGGCCCGCGGCGCGGACCCGCGCGTTGCCGCCGCGCTGCGGGACTGGCACCGGCTCACCGGGGACGGGCCGCAGGACGGGCCCCTCGGGAACTGGAACCACGCCCGGGCCCTCGCCCGGGCGGTCCGCGCCTTCGAAGACGCAGAGGAGGGGCGAGCGCTGCGCCGGGTCTACGCGGCGCTGCCGTCCCCGGGGCCGTGCACGGCCGGGTACCGGACGGCGTGAGCGGCCCGCCGCCCGAGTGGCTGCGGCAGCTCCTGTACGTCCTGGCCACCCTCGGCGTCCTCGCCGCGCTCGTCACGGGCATCACCCGGTGACGGCCCGACCCGCGGCCGGGTTGCTCCAGCCCGAGTGCCGGGCCGACGGCCACGAGTACTGCCGGCCCGGCGAGGTCCGCACCTGCTTCGGGGAGGTCGCGATCCCGGCCCGCCGCTGCGACTGCCCCTGCCGCACAGAAGAGCCACCAGTGCCTGAGAACCCCGCACCACCCACAGGAGGAACCATGTCGTCCTGCCGGCACCAGCCCGCCCCGCCCCCGCCGCCGTGCGCGGTGAAGCCCGCCGGCGGAGTCACCGCCGTCGCCGTCCGCGACCCGCGCGCGCTGCTGTCCGACGCGGCCTTCTCCGACGTGCTGTACACCGTGATGGGCAACAACCCGGGCATGGACCAGGAGCACGCGACGAGGATCCTGCGGGAGGCGTTGGCGTTCCTGGCTGCGGCCGCCGCGAGCCCGGCCCCGCTGGTCCCCTCCCGGGTCGTGGACGAGGGCTGGCACGCGCTCATCCTGCACACGGGCCTCTACCACGACCTGTGCGGCCGCCTCGGTGGCGGGTTCCTGCACCACGTGCCCGAGCGCCCCGACCCGGCCCGCTACAATCCCGACGTCCTGGAGCGGACGACCGCGGCCATGGCGGCGGCCGGGTACCGGGTCGACCACGAGCTGTGGCAGGGGCCCCAGGACCCGACCGTGCCGGTGGCGGCGTCATGCCAGCACTCGGACGACGGCGGGCCGATCGTCATCATCCCGAAGCCGAAGGCCAACGGCGGTACTAGGCTGCGGCCATGACCGAGTGGATCGACCCCAGGTACGCCGACCTCGTCGCGGCGATGCGGGAATCCGAGGAGACGGAGCCCGTGCGCGGGTTCGTCGTTCCCGTGCCCGGCGAGGACTGAGACCGCCCCGGTCGGCCGGCTCCGCCTACCGGGGCAGCTTTCCCCCGCGGCCGGGGTGCACCGCCGGGTTTCCGGCCTACTCCTCGTCCTCGTCCTCGTCGTCCAGGCGGGCCAGCCAGGTGGCCAGGCGCTCCACCGGGACCTCGAAGTCCGGGTTCAGGTCGACGAAGGTGCGGAGCTGTTCGGCGAGCCACTCGAAGGTGACCTCCTCCTCGCCGCGCCGCTTCTCCAGTTCCTCGATGCCGCGATCGGTGAAGTACACAACAGGCTCCGTGCCGGATGAGAGGGGTGGTCGGTCGTACGGGGCGCACCGGGGCGCGCCCACGCCAGGATAGTGCGCCGCCGCGGCGGGCCCGGTGGCCGAGGCCCGTTGACTGCATTCCGGCGTTAGCGGGTGCCCGGGGCCGGGCAGGGATGGGGGATCCGCAGCGGGAGGGGCACCATGAGGCACGCCGGCACCACGGGCGACCCGCCCCGCACCGTGCCCACCGCCGTCCTGCGGGCCCTCGCCGGCACCGAGCCCACCCCCGAGGGCACCCGGCTCATCCAGGACGCCCGCCGCACGAGGCGCCTGCGCCTGCTGGACGCCGTACTCGACGCCGCCCCGCCCGGCCCCTCCGCCGAGCACCGGGCCCTCCTCGAAGAGGCCGAGCGGTACGCCCCCGAACCCGTCCGGGACGTCCTGCACTACCCCGCCACCGGGCTCTGGGCCGCCGAGACCCTGCGCAGGCTGCGCACCCCCGGCGGGCCCCCGCCCGACCTCGGCCACCTCGGCTGCCTCGCGGCGGCCGCCGCCCTCCGCGCGGGCCTGGCCTTCAGCGCCGTCGTGAAGCCCGTACAGGGCCGCATCCCCCTGCCCACCCTCGGGGCGCTCCGTCCGCCCCGCCCGGGCCCCCACACCCTCACCCAGGGCTCCTGGGACCCCGACGACCCGGCCGCCCTGCCCCTGCACGCCCTGCCCGGCGGCCGGACCTCCCTCGACGACCTCGACCCCTACCGGGCCGCGGCCGGGGGCCGCAGCTCCGAGTCCCGCGCCGCCCGCCGGCTCACCCCCCGCGGCCACAAGCGCTGGGACACCCAGTGGACCGGCGCCCTGACCCTCCTGGGCCGCTACGACACCGAGCGCGCGGACGAGGCCGGCCGGCTGCTGCGCAGCGTGGTCCCGCTCTCCGGGGCCGCCCCCGCCGCCGGCGCCGTCCTGCCCGGGGCCCCCGGCGCCGTGCTCGCCCGCGGCCAGGCCCCGCCCGCCCTCGCCGCGACCCTCGTCCACGAGGTCCAGTACGCCAAGATCGCCGACCTGGGCACCCTCCTCGCCCTGCACACCGGCGACCGCACCCCGCGCCACTGGGCCCCCTGGGAGGAGGAGCCCCGCCCCCTGGGCGCCCTCCTGCACGGCACGTACGCCCACCTCGCCCTCGCCGGGTACTGGCAGCGCGCCGCGCTCTACGGGGCCCGCGGCGCCTGGACCCACCACGCCCGCTGCCGCACCCGGGTCGCCGCCGTCCTGCCCGGCCTCGCGGCCTCCCCGGAACTCACCCCGGCCGGAAGGGAGTTCACCTCCGCCATGGCCGCCGCCGAACGGGCCATGGACGAACTCCCGCCCCCCGGCGGGCACTACGAGGCCGCCCGCCGCACCCTCGCCCGCGAGCACCGCGCCTGGCGCGAGGAGCACCCGGGCCTCGCCGGTCCCTGAAGCGCCCCCGCCCCGGGCCCGGGCGATCCCCCGACCGGTCCCGGACACGCCGGAAGGCCGGCCCCCCGGACGGGGAGCCGGCCTTCCGCACACCGGGAGCGGCCCGCGGGCCGCAGCGGATCAGGCCTCGAAGACCTCGTTGATCAGCTGCGCCTGCTCGGCCTGGTGGCGCTTCGCGCTGCCGACCGCCGGGGACGAGCCGTGCGGACGCGAGATCCGGCGCAGGCGCTCGCCCGCGGGGATGTCGGCACCGACGGCCAGGTCCAGGTGGTCGATCAGGTTCAGCGCGATGAACGGCCACGCACCCTGGTTCGCCGGCTCCTCCTGCGCCCAGATGTACTTCGCGGCGTTCGGGAACTTGGCGATCTCCGCCTGGAGCTCGGCACCCGGCAGCGGGTACAGGCGCTCGATGCGGATGATCGCGGTGTCCGTGATGCCGCGCTTCTCGCGCTCGGCCTCCAGGTCGTAGTAGACCTTGCCCGCGCAGAACACGACCTTGCGGACCGCGTTCGGGTCCACCGTCGTGTCGCCGATCACCGGGCGGAACGCGCCGGCGGTGAACTCCTCGGCCTTCGACGCCGCCGCCTTCAGGCGCAGCATCGACTTCGGGGTGAAGACGACGAGCGGCTTGTGGTGCGGGTTGTGGACCTGCCAGCGCAGCAGGTGGAAGTAGTTCGACGGCAGCGTCGGCATCGCGACCGTCATGTTGTCCTGCGCGCACATCTGGAGGAAGCGCTCCGGGCGGGCGGACGAGTGGTCCGGGCCCTGGCCCTCGTAGCCGTGCGGCAGCAGCAGCGTGACGCCGGAGGTCTGGCCCCACTTCTGCTCGGCGGAGGAGATGAACTCGTCGACGACGGTCTGCGCGCCGTTGACGAAGTCGCCGAACTGCGCCTCCCACAGGACGAGCGCGTCCGGGCGGGCGAGCGAGTAGCCGTACTCGAAGCCCATGGCCGCGTACTCGGAGAGCAGCGAGTCGTAGACGTTGTAGCGCGCCTGGTCCTCGGACAGGTAGAGCAGCGGGGTGTAGTCCTCGCCGGTCTCCCGGTCCACCAGGACCGCGTGCCGCTGGCCGAAGGTGCCGCGGCGGGAGTCCTGGCCGGACAGCCGGACCGGGGTGCCCTCCAGCAGCAGCGAGCCGAAGGCCAGGGTCTCGCCCATCGCCCAGTCGATCGTGCCGTCGTCGATCATCGCCGCACGGCGCTGGATCTGCGGCAGCAGGCGCGGGTGGACGGTGATCCGCTCGGGGATGTTGACCTGGGACTCGGCGATCCGCTTGACGACCTCCTGGGAGATCGCCGTGTTCACGGCCACCGGGAACTGCGGGGTCGCCTCGGGGACCACGACCGCGGCGGCCGGCTGGCCGGCGGCCTCGCGGACCTCCGCGAACACCTTCTCCAGCTGCCCCTGGAAGTCCTGCAGCGCCTGCTCGGCCTCTTCCAGCGTGATGTCGCCGCGGCCGATCAGGGACTCGGTGTACAGCTTGCGCACCGAGCGCTTCTTGTCGATCAGGTCGTACATCAGCGGCTGCGTGAAGGACGGGTTGTCGGCCTCGTTGTGACCGCGGCGGCGGTAGCAGATGAGGTCGATGACGACGTCCTTGTTGAACGCCTGGCGGAACTCGAAGGCCAGCCGCGCCACGCGGACCACGGCCTCCGGGTCGTCGCCGTTCACGTGGAAGATCGGCGCCTCGATCATGCGGGCCACGTCGGTGGCGTACATCGAGGAGCGCGAGGACGTCGGGGCGGCGGTGAAACCGACCTGGTTGTTGATGACGATGTGGACCGTGCCGCCGGTGCGGTAGCCCCGCAGCTGCGACATGTTCAGGGTCTCTGCCACCACGCCCTGGCCCGCGAAGGCCGCGTCGCCGTGCAGGGCCACCGGCAGGACGGTGAAGTCCGTGCCGCCCTTGTTGATCAGGTCCTGCTTGGCGCGGACCACGCCCTCCAGGACCGGGTCCACCGCCTCCAGGTGCGAGGGGTTCGCGACGAGCGAGACCTTGATCTGCTCCCCGTCGAGGCCCGTGAAGGTGCCCTCGGCGCCCAGGTGGTACTTGACGTCGCCGGAGCCGTGCATGGACTTCGGGTCGAGGTTGCCCTCGAACTCGCGGAAGATCTGCGCGTACGACTTGCCGACGATGTTCGCCAGGACGTTCAGGCGGCCGCGGTGGGCCATGCCGATGGCGACCTCGTCGAGGCGGGCCTCGGCGGCCGAGTCGATGACGGCGTCGAGCAGCGGGATGACGGACTCGCCGCCCTCCAGGGAGAAGCGCTTCTGGCCGACGTACTTCGTCTGCAGGAAGGTCTCGAAGGCCTCGGCGGCGTTCAGGCGGCGCAGGATGCGCAGCTGCTCCTCGCGCTCCGGCTTGGTGTGCGGGCGCTCGATGCGGTCCTGGATCCACTTGCGCTGCTTCGGGTCCTGGATGTGCATGAACTCGACGCCGGTGGTGCGGCAGTACGAGTCGCGCAGCACGCCGAGGATGTCGCGCAGCTTCATCATCGACTTGCCGGAGAACCCGCCGACCGCGAACTCGCGCTCCAGGTCCCACAGGGTGAGCCCGTGCTCGGTGATGTCGAGGTCGGGGTGCTTGCGCTGCTTGTACTCCAGCGGGTCGGTGTCGGCCATGACGTGGCCGCGGACCCGGTAGGAGTGGATCAGCTCGAAGACGCGGGCGGCCTTCGTGACGTCGTCGTCGTGCGAGGCGTCGATGTCCCGCAGCCAGCGGACCGGCTCGTACGGGATGCGCAGCGACTCGAAGACGCGGTCGTAGAAGCCGTCCTCGCCGAGGAGCAGGTTCGCGACGATCCGCAGGAACTCGCCGGAGGCCGCGCCCTGGATGACCCGGTGGTCGTAGGTCGAGGTCAGGGTCATGACCTTGGAGATGCCCAGCTTGTTCAGGGTGTCCTGCGAGGTGCCCTGGAACTCGGCGGGGTAGTCCATGGAGCCGACGCCCATGATGACCGACTGTCCGGGCATCAGGCGGGGCACGGAGTGGACGGTGCCCAGGCCGCCGGGGTTGGTCAGCGAGACGGTGACGCCGGTGAAGTCGTCCATCGTCAGCTTGCCGATGCGGGCGCGGCGGACGATGTCCTCGTACGCCTGCCAGAACTCGAAGAAGTCGAGGGTCTCGGCCTTCTTGATGCCGGCGACGACGAGCTGGCGGTCGCCGTTCGGCTTGACCAGGTCGATGGCGAGGCCGAAGTTCACGTGCTCCGGCTTGACCAGCGTGGGCTTGCCGTCCTTCTCCGCGAAGGAGTAGTTCATGCCCGGCATGGCCTTGATGGCCTGCACCATCGCGAAGCCGATGAGGTGCGTGAAGGAGATCTTCCCGCCCCGGGCCCGCTTGAGGTGGTTGTTGATGACGATGCGGTTGTCGAACAGCAGCTTCACCGGGACGGCGCGGACGGACGTGGCCGTCGGCACCTCCAGGGAGGCGTTCATGTTCTTCGCCACGGCGGCGGCGGGGCCGCGGAGCGTCACCAGCTCGGGGCCCGCGGGGGCCCCAGTGGTGGGCGCGGCAGGAGCCTTGGCAGCGGGTGCGGCGGCCGGGGCGGTGGCCTGGGCAGGGGTGACCGGCGCGGCGGGTGCGGCCGCCGGGGTCTGGGAGGTGACAGTCACAGCAGGGGCACCAGAGGGCTTAGCAGGAGCAGAGGCAGGAGCTGAAGCAGCAGCAGTGGCCGGAGAGGGCGCGGCGGTTTCTGCGGTGCGGGGGGGCTGCACGGCCGTGGGCGCGGGAGCGGACTGTGCGGGCCCGCCCTCCGGTGCCGCCGGCGCTGCGGCCGTCACGGGATCCTCCGCCTTGGCCGCAGCGGCCTGGCCGCCCGGCTTGTAGTCGGCGAAGAAGTCCCACCAGGCGCGGTCGACCGAATTCGGGTCCTGGAGGTACTGCTGGTAGATCTCGTCGACGAGCCACTCGTTGGCGCCGAAGCCTGAGGCGGGGTTGTTCCCGCCCCCTGGTTCGGTCGTGGTGCTCGGGTTACTGGGGGACTGTGGCGACACGGCGGCAACCGCCCTCTTCCGCTTCACAAGGTGATGGACAGCGGGAATAAAGGCTACGCCTCCCCGGCCGTCAGATGCAGACCGGGCGGGACATCCGTCGTGCAAGTCACATCGAACGGCGGGTTTCGCCGTTCGAAATGGCGGGAAACAAGCGTGGTTCGCGTACGCGTCATCGAGGTTGCGGCCACCTGGCGCGCACCCCGCGACGGATCCCCTGCACGTGTGGCCGAGATCTCAGCTTCCTGACTCGAACCCTACGTCAACCCGCCGGTTTCCGTGCTCCCGGAAGAGTGACCCTGATCCGGCACCCGCGGGGGGATTCGGCCACGCCGATGTCCCCGCCGTGCAGGCCGACGGCCCAGCGGGCGATGGCCAGCCCCAGCCCCGTACCGCCGTCCCCGGTGGAGCTGCCCCGGTTGAACCGCTCGAAGACCCGGTGCCGCTCGGCCTCCGGGATGCCGGGGCCCTCGTCCTGCACCTCCAGCACCAGCGCCTCCGCGTCCTGGCCGCGGCGGGCGCGGACGGTGACGCGGCCGTGCTGGGGGCTGTGCTTGACGGCGTTGTCGATCAGGTTGGCCACGACCTGGTGGAGGCGCTCCGCATCGGCGTGGGCGGTCAGCTCGGGCGGGAAGACGTCCAGGTGCAGGTGGACGTCCTTGCGGGTGTGGCTGCCCGAACCGGTGGTCAGCCCCGGCCGGCCCGCGGCCGCGAGCCCGGCCTCCTTCAGGATCCCGGACAGGTACGGCCAGACCTCGAAGCGGCGGGCCTTCAGCGGTACGACCCCGTTGTCCACCCGCGACAGGTCCAGCAGGGTCTCCACCAGCCCGCCGAGCCGCTCGGTCTGCTTGAGCATGGTCCGCATGGTCTCGCCGTCGGGTTCCGATACCCCGTCGACCACGTTCTCCAGGACCGCCCGCAGGGCCGCGATCGGCGTGCGCAGCTCGTGGGAGACGTTGGCGACCAGCTCCTTGCGGTGCCGGTCCACGGCCTCCAGGTCGTCCGCCATGACATTGATGGTCGCGGCGAGCTCGCCGAGCTCGTCGCGACGGTCGGCGCCCACCACCCGCCGGGTGAAGTCCCCGCGGGAGATCGAGCGGGCCACGATGGTCATCTCGTCCAGCGGCGCCGTCATGCTGTGCGCCACGAACTGGGTGATCAGCATCGAGGCGATCACCGAGAACACCGTGATGAACCGCAGCTCGGTGTCGGTGCGCAGGGCCACCATCAGCAGCCCCGTGGTGATGAAGACCGACACCACGACCAGCGTGCCGAGCTTCGTCTTGATCGAGAACGGCCGCAGCGTGGTCCGGCGCGGCCCCGCCCCGGGCCCGTGCGTCACGGCGCCGGGGTCTCCAGCGCGTACCCCACGCCGTGCACGGTGCGGATCCGCTCGGCGCCGATCTTCCGGCGCAGGGCCTTGATGTGGCTGTCGACGGTCCGGGTCCCGGAGGCGTCGGCCCAGTCCCAGACCTCCGCGAGCAGCTGCTCGCGGGAGAGCACCGCGCGCGGGGTGCCGGCCAGACAGGCCAGCAGGTCGAACTCGGTCGGGGTCAGGTGCACGTCCTCGGCCTGCACCCGGACCCGGCGCTGCGCGTGGTCGATCTCCAGGTCCCCCAGGCGCAGGGTGCCGGCCCGCGGGGCGGTGGCCGCGATGGCGGCCCGCTCCACCCGGCGCAGCAGCACGTGCACCCGGGCGGCCAGCTCCCGCATGGAGAACGGCTTCGTCATGTAGTCGTCCGCCCCGACCCCGAGCCCGACCAGCATGTCCGTCTCGTCGTCGCGGGCGGTCAGCATCAGCACGGGTACGGGCCGCCTGGCCTGGACCCGGCGGCAGACCTCCAGCCCGTCGAACCCGGGCAGCATCACGTCCAGCACGAGCAGGTCGGGCTGCCAGGTCTCGGTGGCCGCGACGGCCGCCGGGCCGTCCGCGGCGGTCTGCACCTGGAAGCCCTCGGCGCGCAGTCGGGCGGCGATGGCCTCGGCGATGGTCTGGTCGTCCTCGACCACCAGGACCCGGCGCTGGGCGCCGGGGGTCGCCGCCGCCGCGTTGTGGGTGTTCGTCTGGTCCATGGCCCCGCCCCTGTTCCGCCGTACTCCACTGCGCTTACGCGTCCAAAGATCCCGCGTGATGGTGAGCAGCGTAAAGGAGTCCCCCAGGCTGGGCCATGCGGGTGGTGCCAGGTCAGGACGGCCCGGGCAAGCGGTCGCTCATGGGCCCGTACCCAGCTGAATCAGGCATTCCGCATCCCTTCGGCGGGAAGGGACGGCCTAGAAGCGGGGGAGGGCGGCGAGGACGGCGGACAGTTCCGGCGGCATCGAGCCGTCCTGGGCGGCCACCTCGTACCCGCCGTGCACGAACGCGTACGTGAACGCGTCCGGGACCTGCTCGTCGAAGGCCACCCGGGGCAGCTCCGGGAACCGCGCCGCCGCCAGCGCCGCGCGCAGCCGGGCCAGGGCGGCGGCCGCCATCCGGCCCCTGCCGGTCTCCTTCCCGCGGTCGAGCAGCCGGTACGAGCCGTCGCCCGCGACCAGCACGCTCCTGTGCTCGGCGCCCGTGAGCCCGCCGCTGCGGGTGACCGCCACCAGGCGCTGGCCGGCGCGGGCGGGCGGGGCCGCCGGGGACGGGTCCGCCGGGTCCGCGGGGGACGGGGAACCCGGCGCGGGGGTCGAGAAGGCGACGGTCGGCACCGGGCCGACGGTCAGGGAGGCCGTGCCGGGCCCGGCGTCCGGCCCGGCCGAGAAGGTGCAGGCCGCCAGCAGCGCGCACGCCGCCGCCGCGGCCCCTGCGGCCCGGCCCGCCCGGACGGCCCGGCCCGCGCCCGTACCCCTGCCCGCACGCCCGTCCGGCTGCGCTCCCGACCGTGTGTCCACGCCCCCACCTCCGCGCCGCAACCCCGAGACCGTCCGGAAGTTCTGAGTATGGGTCTGCGCCCCCGGTCCGTCAGCCGGTCCGGCGCGGCGGATCCGGGGGCCGGCGGGGCCGGCCGCGCACGGCCGCGGCGGGCCGGGTCCGTACGGGCCCGCGTCCGCCGGAATCCGGCCGCACCGCCGGGGCCGGTGCGGCCCCCGCAGGCCCCCGCCGGCCCCCCCGGCACCCGTCCCGTCCGCCCAGCCGTCCCCCGGAGGCAGCCATGCGCCGCAGCGAACACCCCCCGGCCGGGGACGGCGGCCCGGGCCGCCTCCGCCCCGCCGCCGTCCTCCTCGTCCCCGCCCTGGCCGCCCTCGCGCTGGCCCTCTGGGGCATCCGCCGCGGCGGCTCGCTGTGGCGGGACGAGTCCGTCACCGTGCAGGTCGCGCACCGGCCCCTGGGGCCGCTGGCCGGGCTGCTGTCCGAGGTGGACGCCGTCCACGGCCTGTACTACCTGCTCATGCACGGGGTCTTCGGCCTCTGGGACGGCGGCCTCACCGCCCTGCGGCTGCCCTCCGCCGCCGCCACCGCCCTCGCCGCCGCCGGGGTGGCCGCCACCGGGCGGCTCCTGAGCGGCGACCGGGCCGGACTCGCCGCCGGACTGGTGTACGCGGCCCTGCCGCCCGTCCAGGCCTACGCCCAGGAGGGCCGCTCCTACGCCCTGGTCGCCGCCGCCGCGGCCTGGTCCGGCCCGCTGCTGCTGCGGGCCCGCTGGACGGCGTACGCCCTCGTGCTCGCCCTGGCCTGCTGGCTGCACGTCTTCGCGGCGCTGCTCCTGTGCGCGCACGCGTGCACCGCCTGGCGCCGTCCCGGCTGGCGGCGGGCCGCGGCGGCCGTCCTGGCCCTGGCCGCGCCGCTCGCCGCGCTCGGCTCCCGGCAGGCGGCCGCCCAGCTCGGCTGGCTCGGCCCGCCGTCCTGGGCGGCCTGGTCGGCGTACGCCGCGGCCGCCGCGGCCGGGCTGCTGCTGGCGCGGGGCGCGGACCGGCCGCTCGTACGGTTCGCCCTGCCGCTGCTCCTGCTCCCGCCCGGGCTGCTGCTCACCGCGTCCGCGCTGGTCAGGCCCTGGTACGTCGACCGGTACGTGCTCTACTCCCTGGCCGGGCTCGCCCTGCTCGCCGGGGCGCGGGTGAGGCCGCGGGCGGGGTCCGTCCGGGCGGCTGCGCCCCCGTACCCGCCCCGGCGGGCGCTGCGGGCCGCCGCCGCACTCGCCCTGCTGGCCGTCCTGCTGCCCTGGTCCTGGTGGCTGCGCACGCCCGACAGCCGCAAGGACGACGCGGCGGCGGTGGCGCGGACGGTGCGCCAGCTGGCCCGGCCCGGGGACCCGGTGCTCTTCCTGCCCGCCCGCCGCCGCGAGTGGCTGCTGTCCGCCCCCGGGGTGTACGCCGGGCTGGACGACCTCGCCCTCGCCCGGTCCCCGGCCGCCTCGCGCACCCTCCAGGGCACCGAGCTGCCCCCGGCCGGGATCCGGGCGGCGCTGCTCGCGGCCCCGCGGGTGCTGGTCCTCTCCGACCCGCCGGACCAGCCGCAGGACCCGTACCCGCGGGAGGCCGCCAAGCGGCAGGCCCTCGCGAGCCGCTTCGAGCTCTGCTCGGCGGCCGTCCTGCACGGCGCCCGGGTCTCCCTGTACGCCCGCCCCGGCGGGTGCCCGGAGGGGCGGCCCCGAGGGCCGGCCGGGCGGTCGGCAGGAGCTGTTCGCCCACAGCGAACGGGAGTGGGGGAACACCAGGCCGCGCAGAAGCATTGAGTCGGCATAGCTCAAGTTGACTGCCGGAGGGAAGATCATGGCTTCGATGCCCGCACCGCTCACCCTGCCCGTGCTGCCGCTCGACGAGGAGGTCGTGCTGCCCGGGATGGTGGTGCCGCTGGACCTCTCCGACGCGGAAGTGCGGGCCGCCATTGAAGCCGCGCAGGCCGCCCACGCCGCGGCCGGGTCCGGCAAGCCCCGCGTCCTGCTCGTCCCGCGCATCGACGGCACGTACGCCGCGACCGGCGTCCTCGGCACCGTCGAACAGGTCGGGCGGCTCTCCGACGGGGACCCCGGGGCCCTGGTCCGCGGCCGCTCCCGGGTCCGCATCGGTGCCGGGACCACCGGGCCGGGGGCCGCGCTGTGGGTGGAGGGCGAGACGGTCCCGGAGCACGTGCCCGATCCGCTGCCCGGCTCCGTCACCGAGCTGGTCAAGGAGTACAAGGCGCTCGCCACCAGCTGGCTCAAGAAGCGCGGCGCCTGGCAGGTCGTGGACCGGGTCCAGCAGATCGAGGGGGTCTCCGCCCTCGCGGACAACTCCGGCTACTCGCCCTTCCTGACCACCGCCCAGAAGGTGGAGCTGCTGGAGACCCCCGACCCCGTCGCCCGGCTCCGGCTGGCCGTGCGGCAGCTCGGCGAGCACCTGGCCGAGCAGGACGTGGCCGAGTCCATCGCCAAGGACGTGCAGGAGGGGGTGGACAAGCAGCAGCGCGAGTTCCTGCTGCGCCGCCAGCTGGACGCCGTACGCAAGGAGCTGCGCGAGCTCAACGGCGAGGCCGAGGGCGAGGACTCCGACGACTACCGGGCCCGCGTCGAGGCCGCAGACCTGCCGGAGAAGGTGCGGGAGGCCGCCCTCAAGGAGGTCGACAAGCTGGAGCGCTCCAGCGACCAGAACCCCGAGGGCGCCTGGATCCGGACCTGGCTGGACACCGTCCTCGAACTGCCCTGGAGCGAGCGGACGGAGGACGCCTACGACATCCGCGGCGCCCGCGCCGTCCTCGACGCCGAGCACGCGGGCCTCGACGACGTGAAGGACCGCATCACCGAGTACCTCGCCGTCCGCAAGCGGCGGGCCGGGCGCGGGCTCGGCCTGGTCGGCGGGCGGCGCGGCGGGGCCGTGCTGGCCCTGGTCGGCCCGCCCGGCGTGGGCAAGACCTCCCTGGGCGAGTCCGTGGCGCACGCGATGGGCCGGTCGTTCGTCCGGGTATCCCTGGGCGGCGTACGGGACGAGGCCGAGATCCGCGGCCACCGGCGCACGTACGTCGGCGCGCTGCCCGGCCGCATCGTCCGGGCGATCAAGGAGGCCGGGACCATGAACCCGGTGGTCCTCCTCGACGAGATCGACAAGGTCGGCTCGGACTTCCGCGGGGACCCGGCCGCCGCCCTGCTGGAGGTCCTGGACCCGGCGCAGAACCACACCTTCCGCGACCACTACCTGGAGGTGGAGCTCGACCTCAGCGACGTGGTCTTCCTCGCCACCGCCAACGTCCTGGAGGCCATCCCCGAGCCCCTGCTCGACCGGATGGACCTGGTCCGCCTGGACGGCTACACCGAGGACGAGAAGGTGGTCATCGCCCGCGACCACCTGCTGCCCCGCCAGCTGGAGCGGGCCGGGCTCGCGGCCGAGGAGGTGGCCCTGACCGAGGACGCCCTGCGCAGCCTGGCCGGCGAGTACACCCGCGAGGCGGGGGTGCGCACCCTGGAGCGGTCCCTCGCCCGGCTGCTGCGCAAGGTCGCCGCCCAGCACGAGCTGGGCGAGCGGGAGCTGCCGCTGACCGTGGCCGCGGACGGCCTGCGCGCCCTGATCGGGCGGCCGCACCACGTGCCCGAGTCCGCCCAGGACCCCGCCGAGCGCCGGACCGCCGTACCCGGCGTGGCCACCGGGCTGGCCGTCACCGGGGCGGGCGGCGACGTGCTCTTCGTCGAGGCGTCCCTCGCCGACCCGGAGACCGGGGGAACCGGGCTGACCCTCACCGGGCAGCTGGGCGACGTGATGCAGGAGTCCGCCCGGATCGCCCTCAGCTTCCTGCGCTCGCACGGCGCGGAGCTGGAGCTGCCCGTGGCCGACCTCAAGGACCGGGGCGTGCACATCCACTTCCCGGCGGGCGCCGTCCCCAAGGACGGGCCCAGCGCGGGCATCACCATGACCACCGCGCTCGCCTCGCTGCTGTCCGGGCGGCAGGTCCGCACCGACGTGGCCATGACCGGCGAGGTCTCGCTGACCGGGCGCGTCCTGCCCATCGGCGGGGTCAAGCAGAAGCTGCTGGCGGCGCACCGGGCCGGGATCCGGACCGTGGTGATCCCGAAGCGGAACGAGGCCGACCTGGACGACGTACCCGCCGAGGTGCTGGAGAAGCTGGAGGTGCACCCGGTGACGGACGTGCGCCAGGTGCTGGAGATCGCGCTGGCCGCGGCCCCGGCGGCGGTGCCGGCCGCCGCCTGACCGCCCGTACCGCCGCCCCCGACGGCAGCGCGCCGCCCGCCTCCCCCCGGCTGCGGGGGAGGCGGGCGGCACGCTGCGAAATACTGTCCGTGCCGGCCGGGTGGCCGGAGCCGCCCTGAGGGGCCACGAGGGGAGCCGACGTGCAGGACAGCGGAGAGCAGGAGTTCCTCGCGCTGGAGCGGGAGCTGTCCGTCTTCCTCCGGCGCGCGCGGGCGTCGTCCGGCGAGATGGCGCGCGAGCTCCACCCCGAACTGGAACCGGCCGCCTACGGGCTGCTGGTGCGCCTGGAGGACGCGGGCCGGCAGCGGGCCACCGAGCTCGCCGCGTACTTCGGCGTCGGCAAGGCCACCATGAGCCGGCAGCTGCACGCCCTGGAGGACCTCGGGCTCGTCGCCCGCGAACCGGACCCCGCCGACGGGCGGGCCTTCCTGGTCGGCCTCACCCCCGAGGGCCGCGAGCGCTTCCTGAAGGTGCGCTCCGCGCGCCGCGAGAAGTACATGCGCAAGCTGGCCGGGTGGGACCGGGGGGAGGTCGCCGAGCTGGCGAGGCTGCTGCACCAGCTGAACCAGGGCGGGGAGTCCTGACCCGACCCCGGCCCCCGCAGCGGGCCGGAACTGCCGCACAGCGGCATCGTCAGAGTTCGGCGTAGACCGCGGAGGCGTCGTCGTGCCGCTTGCCGCGCGGCCGCGGGGCCGGACAGGGCCCCGGTACGGAGCCTGGTACGGGCCCGGGTACGCGTACGGCGTCCGGTCCGGACTCCAGCGCCCGTACGCGGTCGATCAGCCCCTGCGGGCCCTCCGCGGCCAGGACGGCCATGCACTCGGCCCAGCCACCCGCGCGGAACGTGTCCGTCCAGCGGCTCGCCCCGTCCGTCAGGGCGGCCACCGCCGCCACCTCCCCGCGCGGGCTGGTCCCCGTCACCGCGCGCGCCGCCACCGCCGGATCCGCCGCCGCGGTGAAGAAGGCCCCGGCCCGGTCCCCGGAGTTGCGCAGGGCGTCCGTCGCCGCCCGCGAGCGCAGGACCTCCCGCGGCACCCGGTCCAGCCGCCCGTCGAGCACCGCCCGCACCGCGCCCGCGGGGGAGCGCAGCAGCAGGACCGCATCGGACAGCACCAGGTGCTCCACGCGGACCCCGTCCCAGCGCACCAGGACCACCGTCGCCTGCGGGGTGCGGACGTGAGAAAGGTCACAGCTCCCGCGGTGGTCGTCCGCGGTCGCGAGGATGGACGCGGCCAGGACCTGCGCAAGCGTCATGTCCCGCCGCGAACCGGACAGTTCGGTCAGCCGGCCGCCGAGCCGGGCCGTGAACCACGGGACCCCGTGCCGGCAGCCGTCCCCGTCCGGAGGCGGAGTCACCCCGTCCAGTGCGACCAGCACTCCACCGCCGCCGGGGGCCGGGACGACCCCGGACACCCAGTCCTCGTTGGGGCGTTGCGGATCGCCGGGGGCGGAGGCGAGCTCGATGCGCATGGCCACAGTCTGCCCGAGTTGTCCCGTTCTGGCGGGTGGCTGGGTGAACTCCGTGGAGCGCTCGGCGTTCCCGCAGGTCAGGGCGGGCTTCCGGGCGGTGCGGCCGACCGGCCGGTACGGAAGCGGAGGGTCCGCACACCTGTGGGCGGGCATCCTGCCAAAGGCCGCATCGATGTTTCAACCACCCGTCCACGGGGCGGCCCCCGCGGGAGCGGGCCCGAGTTGATCGCCAACTCGCACCTGATGTTCACTCGTTCGAGTGGCCGGGCCGGCAATGCACGCCTGTCTCCCAAACACACTTGGAATGGTCTGAAGCGGTACGAGGGGGCAGGGGCGTTTACTTGTTGACCGGCCGTCACCTCGGCCAGGTAGCCTCCGGACGCGGTCCGCGGGGAGAGCAGACGAGTAACACGTAAACAGGATTGCGAGCACCGGTGCAGAACAAGCGGTCTCGGAGGAACGGCAGCGGCACGGCAGGGCCCGAGCGCACCGCAGGTGCCGCGGGCGGCGGAGCCGACGGCCGCGCCGTCCGCGTACGCACCCGCCTCGTCCTCGGCGTCGCCGTGGTCGGCCTCACCGTGCTCGGCGCGGGGGCCCCGGCCGCCGTCTCCGCCTCGGCAGAGCTGAACGAGTCCCAGCGGCTGGTCAACCTCGCCGAGCACACCCGGCAGGCCCTCAGCCTCGTCCACGCGCTCTCCGACGAGCGCGACGCGGCCGTGGAGTTCGTCGCAGACGGCCGGGAGAACGCCGGCAGGAAGACCGTGCAGGACCGCGTCGCCCGCGTCGAGCAGGCCATCACCGAGGCCCGCCCCGAGGCCGACGAGGACCTCCGCCGCGCCCTCGTGCGCGTCACCGCCGTCCGCAGCGCCGCCCTCGAGGGCAAGGGCACCGCCCTCGCCGCCCACCAGGCCTACTCCGAGGTCATCGGCGAACTCCTCGCCCCCTCCGCCGAACTCGCCGAGCGCACCCCGCGCCGCGCCGCCGGGGCACTGGCCACCGCCCGCGCCCTCGACCCCCTCGGCCAGGCCGTCGAGCAGGCCTCCGCCACCCGCGGACTCCTCCTCGCCGCGCTGGCCGTCCCCGCGGGCGAAGAGCCGGAGAGCGTCTACAACCCGGACACCGGCCGGTACGAGGAAGCCGGGCCCACCCCCGAGGACAAGGCCCGCGAGGAACTGGACTCCGCGGCCCGCCGCGCCCGCGTGCGCGAGCAGGCCGCCCTCGACGACTTCGCCCGCGCCGCCGGCTCCGACGTCCGCGAGACCCTCGCCGCCACCGTCACCGGCCCCGAGGTCAAGGCCGCCGACGGCTACCTCGCCAAGCTCTCCGACGGCGCCGGCCTGACCGCCCGTACCGGCGAGGACCGCAAGGTCGACCCCGCCGCCGTCGCCGCCGCGCTCACCGCCCGCATCGACCGGATGCGCTCGGTCGAGGCCACCCTCGCCGCCGAGCGCGCCACCGCCCTCGCCGCCCTGCGCGACGACGACGTCACCGAGCTGGAGGTGCTGCTCGCCCTCGTCGGCCTGCTGTTCCTCACCGCCATCGGCGTCTCCACCGGCGTGGCCCGCACCCTGACCCGCCCGCTGTCCGTGCTCAAGCGCGGCGCGGAGCGGCTGGCCGACCCCGAGGGCACCGCCGACCCGGTCCGCTTCATCGGCCGCAACGACGAGTTCGCCGCCGTGGTGCGCTCCCTGAACGCCATGCAGGCCCGCAACGAGGCCCTGTCGACCTCCCTGCACACCCGGATCGCCGGCCTCGACGCGGACCGCCGCCGCCTCATCGACCGCAACGACACCCTGAGCGCCGCGAAGACCGCCCTCGACAAGGAGCTCGGCGAGCTCCGCGCCAACCTGGCCGAGTACCGCCGGGTCATGTCCACCACCTCCGTCTCCCTCTCGCTGCGCACCCTCGGACTCGTCGAGCGGCAGCTCGCGGTGATCGAGCAGATGGAGGCCAAGGAGCAGGACCCCGACCGGCTCGCCACCCTCTTCAAGGTCGACCACCTGGCGACCGTCATGCGCCGCCACAACGAGAACCTGCTCGTCCTCGCCGGACAGGAGCACGCCCACGGGCACGCCGGGCCGGTCCCGCTCGTCGACGTCATGCGCGCCGCCGTCAGCGAGATCGAGCGCTACGAGCGCGTCGAGCTCCAGAGCCTGCCCCCGTACGCGCAGGTCGCCGGGCACGCCGCCGACGACGTCTCGCACGTGGTCGCCGAACTGCTGGAGAACGCCACCACCTTCTCCCCGCCCGACGCCAAGGTGAAGGTCTCCGCGTGGCTGACGGACGGCGGCGAGGTCGTCGTCTCCGTCCAGGACGAGGGCATCGGCGTCACCGGGGACCGGCTCACCGCACTGAACGAGCGGCTGGCCGACCCCGACGCGTACGAGCACGACGAGGAGTCCGAGCACGGCCTGGGCCTCGGCCTGTACGTGGCCGGCCGGCTCGCCGCCCGGCACGGGGTCACCGCCGAGCTGCGGGCCCGCCGCGGCGGCGGCACGGAGGCGCTGGTCGTCGTCCCCTCCGCCCTGCTGCCCGAGGCGCCCGTCGCCCCGGAGCACACGCCCGACGTACCGGGCGCGCCCGCCCTGCACCTGCCGGGCGCGGTCGCGGAGGCCAACTCCCACGAGCTCCCGTCCCGCCACCGCCACCCGGACCCGGCCATCACCCTGGCCGAACAGGCCTTCGCAGCCGCCCCCCCGGAGGCGGCGGACGCCGCCCCGAAGGACGGGCCCGCTGCGGACGGGTTCGAGGCGGACGGCTTCGCGGCGGACGGGTTCGCGGGGGACGCCGTCGAGGCGGATGTGTTCGAGGCGGCTGCCTCCGAGCCGGACGCCTCCGAGCCGGATGCGCCCGCTGCGGACGAGGCCGGTCCGGTGCAGACCGCCGCGGACGGGTCCGGTGCAGGGCACACGGTCCCCGCGCAGGCCGGTGCGGAGTACGGCGTCCCGGCGCAGGCCGGTGGTGGCGAGGCCTTCGCCGCCGGACCGCTCCCTGCTGCGGACCACGCCCCCGCGGGGCCGCAGGAGCCCGCCGGACCGGCATTCCACGACATCGAAGCCATCGAGGCAGACGAGGCCACCCAGGCCGCCCCCGCCGCCGGGGCCCCCGAAGGGCCGTACGGCCACGGGTACGCCGAGTCCGGGGGCGCCCTGCCCCCGGCCGACCAGGTGTTCCGTGCGGAGGCCCCGGCCGCCGGTACGGACGCCGCCGGGGAGACCGACGCGTACGGCCACGGCCACGCCCACGGCTACGCCGCCCCGGCCGACCCCGTCGCCGCGGCGCCCGCGGACGCGGAGGCGGCCGACCCCGCCGCCCCGCAGGAGCACCCGCCCGCCGGTCCCGAGCCCGTGGTCTCGCGCCGGCAGGTCTTCGAGGTGGACCCGCCCGCAGAGGCAGAACTCCCCCCGTCCGTGCAGGTGTTCCACGTCCCCGCGCCCGAGCCCGGCGCGGAGCCCGCCGCCGAAGCCGGCGCGGACACGGCTGCCGGCGCGGACACCGGCGCCGACGCGGACGGCTGGGTCATCGCCGCCCCGCTGCCCCGCCAGGCCGGCCCCGCCGAGGTCCCGCAGGAGCACCCGGCCGAGCACCCGCAGGGGATCCCGCAGGACCAGCCGCAGGCCCCCGCACCGGCCGACGCGGACGGGGAACCGTACCGGCTCACCGACAAGGGGCTGCCCAAGCGCACCCCCCGCATCGTCGAGTCCGCTCCCACCAGCGAGCGAAAGACCGCCCCACGGATTGACGCCGAGGAACTGCGGCGCCGTCTCGGGGGGTTCTATCAGGGGGCCCGCGACGGCCGGCGGGTGGTTGACGCCGAGCTCGCCGAGCGGGCGAAGGACGAGGGGGACACCGTCGAGGAGGCACGCACGTGACCGCGCCCAGTACGTACGGACTGAGCACGCAGGCCCGCAATCTGCAGTGGCTGCTGACCGACCTGGTCGAGGAGGTGCCAGGGCTGATCTCCGTCGCCGTGGTCTCCTCGGACGGGCTCCTGCTCCTGTCCTCCGACCCCGGGCTCGCCGAGTCCCCCCGCAAGGAGACGAAGGGGCCGCGCGGAGCCTCCGCCGACCTCGCGACCATCGTCTCCGGGCTCGGCAGCCTCACGTACGGGGCCGCCCAGCTCATGGACGCCGGGGGCGTCAAGCAGACCATGGTGTCGATGGAGAACGGCAGCGTGTTCGTCATGGCGATCAGCGACGGCTCGCTGCTCGGCGTGCACGCCACCCCCGACTGCGACATGAGCGTCGTCGCCTACCACATGGCCCTGTTCGTCGGCCGCGCCGGCCACGTCCTGACCCCCGAAGTCCGCAGCGAGCTGCGGCAGTCCATGGAGAGAACGCCGTGAGCGACCGGCTTCCGATACGCGGAGCCGACCGCCGCCCCGCCCGCGTCCGCCCCTACTCCCTGACGGGCGGGCGCACCCGCTTCGGACACGTCCTGCTCGTCGAGACCTTCGTGGCCACCCTCGACGGCAGGGCGCTCGCCGAGGCGCCCGTCAAGATGCCCGAGATGCGGGCCATCGTCGAGGTCTGCCGCCGGATGCGCACGGTGGCCGAGATATCGGCCCTGCTCAAGCTGCCGCTCGGCGTGGTCCGCGTGCTCGTCAGCGACCTCGCCGACCAGGGAAGGATCCGCGTCTACGGCACGGGGCACGGCAGCTCCCGGCCCGACCGCGCACTGCTCGAAAGGGTGCTCAGTGGGCTCCGCCGTCTTTGACCCCCCGGCCGGCCTCCCCCTAGAGGCCGAAGAGGGCGTGCAGCCCTGGCAGTACGACCGCTCCCGCGCCCCGATCGCCGTCAAGGTCGTCGTCGCGGGGGGCTTCGGAGTCGGCAAGACCACCTTCGTCGGCGCCGTCTCCGAGATCACCCCGCTGCGCACCGAAGCGCTGATGACCGAGGCCAGCACCCCCACCGACGACCTCTCCGCCACCCCGGAGAAGAACACCACCACCGTCGCGATGGACTTCGGCCGCATCACGCTCGACGAGGACCTCGTCCTGTACGTGTACGGCACCCCCGGCCAGGAGCGCTTCTGGTTCATGTGGGACGACCTGGTCCGCGGGGCCATCGGCGGGATCGTGCTCGCCGACACCCGCCGGCTGCCCGACAGCTTCCCCGCCCTCGACTACTTCGAGAGCTGCGGACTGCCGTACGTCGTGGCCGTCAACCACTTCGAGGGCACCCGGTCCTACGAGCCCGAGGACGTCCGCGAGGCGCTCAGCGTTCCCCCGCACGTCCCCGTCGTGATCATGGACGCCCGCCGCCGGGTCACGGTCCTCGACTCGCTGCTCACCCTCGTGGGCCACGCCCTCGACAACACCCCCGAACAGCCGGAGAGATAGCGCATGCGGAAGATACTCGTCGTCGGAGCCGGCCAGTCCGGACTCCAGCTCGCCCTCGGTCTCCAGTCCCGCGGGTACGAGGTCACCCTCATGTCCAACCGCACGGCCGACGAGATCCGCACCGGCCGAGTGATGTCCACGCAGTGCATGTTCGACACCGCGCTCCGGCACGAGCGCGACCTCGGCCTCGCCTTCTGGGAGGGCCAGGCCCCGAAGATCGAGGGCCTCGGGGTCTCCGTCGCCGCCCCCGACTCCTCCCGCGCCGTGGACTGGCTGGGCCGCCTGCGCGGCTTCGCGCAGTCCGTGGACCAGCGGGTGAAGATGGCCGGCTGGCTGGACACCTTCGCGCAGCGCGGAGGGCAGCTCGTCATCCACGGGGCCACCGTCTCCGACCTGGACTTCTTCTCGAAGACCTACGACCTGGTGCTGGTCGCCGCCGGCAAGGGCGAACTGGTCTCCCTCTTCGCCCGGGACGCCGCCCGCTCCCCGTACGACACCCCGCAGCGCGCCCTGGCCGTCTCGTACGTGCACGGGCTCGGCCCGCGCCCCGAGCACCCCGGGACCGAGGCGGTCCGCTGCAACCTGGTCCCCGGGGTCGGCGAGCTCTTCGTCATGCCGACGCTCACCACCTCCGGGCGGGCCGACATCCTGTTCTGGGAGGGGCTGCCCGGCGGCCCGCTCGACGTGTTCCGCGGGATCAAGGACCCCGCCGAGCACCTGTCGACCACCCTCCAGCTGATGGAGAAGTTCACGCCCTGGGAGTACGCCCGGGCCACCAACGTCGAACTGACCGACGCGGGGGGCACCCTGGCCGGCCGGTACGCGCCCGTGGTCCGCAACCCCGTCGGGCGGCTGCCCGGGGGCGGACTGGTCCTCGGCGTGGCCGACGTGGTGGTCGCCAACGACCCGATCACCGGGCAGGGCTCCAACTCGGCGTCCAAGTGCGCGGCCTCGTACCTCTCCTCGATCCTCATGCACGGCGACCGGCCGTTCGACGAGGCCTGGATGAAGGCCACCTTCGACACGTACTGGTTCACCAACGGCAAGCCCGTCACGCAGTGGACCAACGCCATGCTGGGGGTCCCCCCGGAGCACGTGCTGAACCTGATCGGGGCGGCCGGGCAGCTCCAGCCGGTGGCGGACCGCTTCGCCAACGGCTTCGACAACCCGGCCGACTTCGACGGGTTCTTCTACGACCCGCAGGACGCGGCGGACTACCTCGCGGAGGTCGCGGCCGCGGTCTCCGCCGAGCCGGAGCCGGACGCTGCCGTGGCCGGCGCCCCGGTGGTCCCGGCCCCCGCCGCCGAACCGGCGCCGGAGTCCCCGGCAGAGCCCGCCGCAGTGCCCGCCGACGGGGGCGCCTCCGCCGCGGAGTAGCCCGTGTCGTCCCCCGCCGCCGCGTCCCCGGGCAGCGGCGGCGGGGCGTACGCGCCCTCGGCCAGCGGCTCCCCGCCCGGGTCCGGGCGCACGGCCCCCAGCAGCGGGTTCGCCGCCAGCGGCGAGACCTTCACCTTCGCCCCCGGCCGCGGGGCCTGCACCACCTTGCCGTCGCCCAGGTAGATGGCCACGTGCGTGGCCTTCGGGAAGTAGACGACCAGGTCGCCCGGCCGCAGCTGGTCCAGCGGGACCCGCGGCAGCTGCGCCCACTGCTCCTGGCTGGTCCGCGGGATGGGCCGGCCGGCGTGCGCCCAGGCCTGCGAGGTCAGCCCCGAGCAGTCGAAGGACTGCGGGCCCTCGGCGCCCCACACGTACGGCTTGCCGATCTGCCGGGCCGCGTAGGCGACCGCCTCGCCACCCGCGGCGGTCGGGGTCCGCGGGCTGCCCGGCGAGCCCGGGGCGCCGGGGGAGCCGAGGGCGCCCGAGTCCACCAGCTCCTGCTGGGCCCGGGCCTCGTCCGCCTGCTCCCGCTCCGCCAGCCGGGCGAGCTGCTCGGCGGTCAGCCCGGCCAGCAGCCGCTGCACCTCGTCGAGCTGCCGGTCCACCTCCGCGCGCTGCTCCTCCTGCCGGGCGGCCAGCTCCTGCTGGGCGTCGAGGGCCCTGCGGGCCCCGGCGGCGAGGGAGCCCGCGCGCTGTTCGGCGCCGGTGAGCCGGGCGATCAGGGCGGCCCGCCCGGCGGCCTCGCGGGCGCCCAGCCGGCGCTGGTCGAGGGCCTGCTGCGGATCGCCGGACAGCAGCATCCGCGCGTACGGGGACAGCCCGTCGGCCCCCTGGTACTGGCGGCGGGCGAGGGCCCCGGCGAGGGAGAGCTGGGTACCGAGGTCCGTGCGGGCCCGGCCGAGCTCCGCGCTGAGCCGGCGCTCCTCGGCGCGGCGGGCGGCGAGGGCCGCGCCGGTGGCGTTGTGGGCCTCCGAGGCCTCCTCGGCGCGCTGGTAGAGGGTCTGGAGCCGGGTCAGCAGCTCGGTGACGCTCTGCTCCCGGGCCGGGCCGGCCGGATCGGCGAGTGCGGCCGGGGGAGCCGCCGTGACCAGGGCGGCGGCGGTCGCGGCGGCCACACAGGCCGTCCGCAGCAGTCCTCGTGACATGGGATCACCTCCGAGGAGGGATCGTGCCATGCAGATCACCATGAAATAGTACGAATCGCCCACCCGGTCCCCGGGGCCCCGCGCGGCCACCCGTCCGGCGCACCAGCCGCCCGCGGGGCGCGGGGAGCCGGCCTAAGCGGTTCCGCGCCCCGGCCCCTCGCCCCGGCTGTCCCGGCTGCCCGCGTCCCCGGGGCCGCCTGCGCCGCCGGACTCGCCCGCGCCCCCCGCAGCGGCGGGGTCCGGCTTCGACCAGGGCCAGCGCAGCCGGTCCACGCGTCCCGTCGGGTCGAACTCGTACGCCCAGCCCTTCAGCAGGCCCAGCCGCTTCGAGTAGCCCGAGGGGACCCGCCGGTAGACCAGGACCGTCGGGGGGCCGCCGGCCGCGTCCGGTACGGGGATCGTGTACTGCTTCGGCGGATGCCCCGTCGGCCCGAGCAGGACGGGCAGCGAACGGCCGTCCATCGGCCCGCCGTGGAAGTGGATGTGCTGGCTCTTCACCCCCCTAGAGTAGGTGCGCCGCCTCCGAGACCACCGGGACCACCCGGCGGGCCAGCACCCCGACCGGCCCGTCGGCGGACTCCAGGGCCAGGGCGGCCCGCGCCGCCGCGGCCGTCTGCGGGTCGGTGGCCGCCGCGGCCGCCAGATGGGCGACGAACTGGTCCACCAGCCAGTCCCGCAGCTCCGGCAGCGGCGGCTGCTTGCCCTCGTCCAGCCAGATCAGCGAGGCGGCCTCCACCGCCGTGATCCAGGTCCGCACCGTCATCCGCAGCCGCGGACCCGGTTCGGCCACCGCCAGGTGGACGAGGATCTGCTCGGCGGCCGCCCGCCGGATCCCGTCCACCGTCGCCGTGGTCCGCGAGGTCTCCACCACGCTGCCGCCCTGGAGCAGCGCGCTGAAGCCGGCGTCGTGCCCGTCCACGAAGGCCAGGTACCGGTCCAGGGCCCGGGACAGCCGCCCCGTCAGCGGACCGGTCTGCGGTACGGCGAAGCACTCCGTCAGCTCCTCGGCGGCCGAGCGCAGCGCCGCCTCGTACAACTGCTGCTTCCCGCCGGGGAAGTACCGGTACACGAGCGGGCGCGAGACCCCCGCCGCCCCGGCCACGTCGTCCAGCGACACGTCCTCGGGCGCGCGGTGCGCGAACAGCTGCAGGGCCGACTCCAGGAGCTGGACCCGCCGCTCCTCGACGCTCAGGCGGCGGTACGAGGGGGCGCCCGCGGTCCGGACGGGCCGGGGCTGGGGGGTCCGGGTCATGCCCCGCAGCGTAACCCCGCCCGGCCCCGCTCAGGCCAGGAGTCCGGACCTCTTCCAGAGCGTGCGCCCCACTCCGCGCAGTACGCCGATGTCGTCGAGGAAGTCCGTCAGCCGCTTGGCCCCCGTCTGCATCACCTCGCGCCGGTGCCCGCTGGCCTTCGCCTGGGCCAGGGCCTCGCGCCGGTCCAGGCCCACGTTGTCGTAGACCGCCGGGTTCACGAAGGCCACCGAGAAGACGCGGGCGGCCTCGCCGCAGCTGATCCGGGTCAGCTCCTGCTCCCAGCGGGGGGCGGTGACCATCTGGCGGCGCAGCTCCTCGCGGGCGTAGCGGACGTGCCGGGCCTCCTCGATCACGTGGATCTTGGTGACCCCGCGGACCAGGGGCTGCACCCGCTCGTCCGGGAAGGTGAGCCGCTGCATCCAGTCGAGCACCTCCTCGCCGAGGAGGGTGCAGGCGAAGGAGCCGGGGGTGGTGGAGATCGTCTTCAGCACCCGGCCGAGGTTGTGGTTGGCCCGCGTGACCGGGTAGGCGGGGGCGCCGTGCCGCTGGATCATCCGGGCGAACATCATCGAGTGCCGGCACTCGTCGGCGATCTCCGTGAGGGCGTACCGGACGTGCATGCTGGTCAGCGGCTTGTCGTAGATGTGCCGGACCAGCAGCTGCATGAGGATCACCTCGAACCAGATGCCGAGGGAGGCCAGGGCGGCGGCCTCGTGGCGGGCCAGCTCCATCCGCTGCTCCTCGGACATCCGCTTCCACAGCGGGGTGTCGTAGAGCGAGACGAGCTCCGGGGGCCAGAACCACTTGCCCTCGACCGGCGGGGCCTCCCAGTCGAGCTCCTTGTCGGGGTCGAAGGAGTGCCTGGCTGAGGAGTCGAGCAGCCGCTCGGCGACCTGCTCGCGGTCCTTGAGCAGGCCGAGGGCGTCCCGCAGGGCGGTGGGCTCGGTCCCTGGCGTCACGGTGGTCATGGCGGGGGCACCTCGTCGGGAGAAGGGGTTACCGGCGGTCACTGCTTATGAGACTGCTTGTCAGCAAGGCCGTCAATCCCTCGCGCACGACTTGTTGACCCGGTGTCTGACAACGTGTGACGCTGCCGAAGGCCAGGCGCGTACGGGCCGGACCCGTACGGCACTTCACCCCACGTCACCTCCGGCACCCGCCGGACGAAGGAGGCACCGGTGGCGACGCACGAGCTCTACACCCAGCGGCCGGCAGCGCCGGTGTGGCAGGTGCCGGCGACCGGCGCGGCCCGGTTCACCTGGGAGTACGACGAGGGCCGCGAGCGGCTCCTCGCCCTCTACCAGAAGGGCAAGGACAAGCAGTGGGACGGGGCCCGGCGCATCGACTGGGACCTCGACGTCGACCCGTACGACCCGCTCGGCACCCCCGACGAGATGATGACCCTGTACGGCACCCGGTACTGGCCCAAGCTCACCGCGAAGGACCGGGGCGACCTGCGCCGGCACTACACCTCCTGGCAGTTCAGCCAGTTCCTCCACGGCGAGCAGGGCGCCATGGTCTGCGCCGCCCGCATCGTGGAGTCCGTACCGGACCTCGACGCCAAGTACTACTCCGCCACCCAGACCATGGACGAGGCCCGGCACGCCGAGATCTACTCCCGCTTCCTCCACGAGAAGATCGGGATGCTCTACCCCGTCGACGACAACCTCCAGGGGCTGCTCGGCGACACCCTGCGCGACTCCCGCTGGGACATGCCGTACCTCGGGATGCAGGTGCTCATCGAGGGCCTGGCCCTCGCCGCCTTCGGGATGATCCGCGACACCACCCCCAAGCCGCTGCCCCGCCAGATCCTCGCGTACGTCATGCAGGACGAGGCCCGGCACGTGGCCTTCGGCCGGATGGCCCTGCGCGACTACTACCGGCAGCTCACCGACGCCGAACTGCGCGAGCGCGAGGAGTTCGTCATCGAGGGCTGCTACCTGATGCGGGACCGGCTGCGCGGGGTGGAGGTGCTGGAGAACTTCGGCGTGCCGAGGAAGGAGGCCGAGGAGCTCTCCGAGCGCTCGGAGTTCCTGGGGCTCTTCCGCAAGCTGCTGTTCAGCCGGATCGTGCCCTGCGTGAAGGACATCGGGCTGTGGGGCGAACGCCTCCAGCGCGCCTACGTCGACATGGGCGTCCTCGAACTCGGCGACGCCAGCCTCGACCTGCTGATGACCCGGGACGAGGAGGTCGCCGAGGCCCTCGACCGCGAACGCTTCGCGGCGGAGGAGGCGGCGCGCGTCGAGGAGGTCGCCCGGGCGGTGGCGGAGGGCGCGGGGGAGACGGAGGAGACGGGACGGGTGGACGGGGAGGAGGGGGCATAGGGGCTCCCTCCCCGGCGGTTCAGCGCGGTGCGGGGCGCCGTGGAGCCGACGCGCCCGCCGCCGGGCTGTCCGCCAGGGCCGCTTCGAGGACCGCCCGGGCGATCGGGGCGGCGCTGCTGTTGCCGCTGATGTCCCCCCGGTCGGCCTCCGCGTCCTCGACCACCACGGCCACCGCCGCGGTCGGCAGCGGCGCCCCCTCCGGCCTGGCCCAGGCGATGAACCAGGCGTACGGGGTGCCCGCGTTGCCCAGCCCGTGCTGCGCGGTGCCCGTCTTGCCGCCGACCACGGCCCCCGGCACGGCCGCGTTGCGCCCCGTACCGTCCTCGACCACCTGCACCATCAGCTCCTGGAGCCGCAGGGCGGTGCCGGGGCTCATGGCCCGGCCCAGGCTGCGCCGGCCGGCGTGGCGCACGGTGCCCCCGTCGTCCTCGGTGGTCTTCTCCACCAGGTACGGGTACATCAGCTCGCCGCCGTTGGCCACGGCGGCCGCGACCATCGCCATCTGGAGCGGGGTGGCCTTGGTGTTGAACTGCCCGATGGCGGACAGGGCAAGCTGGTCGCGGCTCATGTCGGTGTCGAAGTTCGACCGGGACACCCAGGAGGGCACCCGCAGCCCGCCGTCGTTGAAGCCGAATCGTTCCGCCGCCTCGACCATCCCGCGCAGGCCCACGCCCACGCCGATCTTCGCCATCACCGTGTTGCAGGACCAGCGGACGGCCTCCGCCATCGAGGCGTCCCGGCAGCCCGAGCCGGCGTTCGGCAGCAGGGTGCGGGTGCCGGGCAGGACGTACGGGTCGGGGGTGTCCGTGGGCGCGTCCGGATCCGCGACCACCCCGGCGTCCAGGGCCGCCGCGGCCGTCACGATCTTGAAGGTCGAGCCCGGCGGATAGGTCTCGCGCAGCGCCCGGTTGAGCATCGGCCGCGTCGGGTCGGCGTTCAGCCGCCGCCAGGCCCCGGCCACCGCCGAACCCGTGCCGGACAGCACCTCCGGATCGTACGAGGGGCTGCTGACCAGGGCGAGGATCCGGCCGGTGGCGGGCTCCAGCGCGGCCACGGCCCCGCGCCGCCCGGCCAGTCCGGCGTACGCGGCCCGCTGCATCCGGGCCTTGACCGTGGTGGCCGCGTCCCCGCCGGGCGGGCGGCGGCGCAGGATGTCGTTCCACAGCGGGATCAGGGACAGCCCCGGGTCGGTGCCGGACAGGACGCCGTCCTCGGCGCGCTCCACGAAGCTCGTGCCGTACGTCTGCGAGGCGAAGCCGGTGACCGGGGCGTACAGCGGGCCGTGGACGTACGAGCGCTCGAAGCGCAGCAGCTGGCCGCTGTCCTTGGAGCCGGTCACGGGCCGGCCGTCGACCAGGATGTCCCCGCGCGGCTTGGCGTAGCGCGCGATGCCCTCCCGCTTGTTGGCGGGGTTCGCGGCCGCCGCCCCCGCCTCGGCGACCTGGACGCGGACGGCGTTGGCCAGCAGCGCGGCGAGCAGCAGCGCACAGAACCCGGCCGACCAGCGGATGTGGCGGATCACCGGGCGGTCCCGGGGGCTCCGGCGGTCCCGGGTGGTCGGGTGGTCGCGTCGGTTCCGCTGGCCCCGGGGGGTTCGGCGTCCCCGGCGCCCCCGTCGGGCCCGTGGGCGTGGGGGCCGTCCGGCTGCGGGCTGCGGGCGCAGTGGCTGAGCCGGACCAGCAGGGCGACGATGATCCAGTTGGTGACGACGGAGGAGCCGCCCTGGGCGAGGAAGGGCATGGCCATGCCCGTCAGCGGGATCAGCCCGGTGACCCCGCCCGTGATCACGAACACCTGGAGGGCCACGATCGAGGCCAGCCCGGTGGCCAGCAGCCGTCCGAACGGGTCCCGCAGGGCGAGGCCCGCGCCGAAGCCGCGGGCGACCAGCAGCCCGTACAGGAGGAGGATCGCGGTCAGGCCCGCCAGGCCCAGCTCCTCGCCCGCGGTGGCGAGGATGAAGTCGGACTTCGCGGCGAAGCCGATCAGGATCGAGTTGCCGAGGCCCAGCCCGGTGCCGAGCACCTCGCCCGCGCCGAAGGCGAAGAGCGACTGGGCCAGCTGGCCGGGGCCCTGCCCGCGCTCGATGGAGGCGTAGGGGTCCAGCCAGTCCTGCACCCGGCTGTTGACGTGCGGCTCCAGGGTGCCGACGGCGTACGCGCCGAGGGCCGCGAGGAGCAGCCCGACCGCGATCCAGCCGATCCGGCCGGTGGCCACGAACAGCATGATCACGAACAGGCCGAAGAAGAGGAGGGAGGTGCCGAGGTCCCGCTCCAGGACCAGCACCCCCACGCTGAGCAGCCAGATGCCCAGGATCGGCCCCAGGACCCGGCCCGGGAGCAGCCGCAGGCGGCCGACGACCCGGCGGCCGGTGAGGGCGAGGGCGGTGCGGTTCGCGGCGAGGTAGGCCGCGAAGAAGAGGGCGAGGAGGACCTTCGCGAACTCGCCCGGCTGGAAGGACAGTCCGCCGACCCGCACCCAGATGTGGGCCCCGTTGACCGCGGGGAAGAACACCGGTGCCAGCATCAGGAAGAGCGCCGCGGCCGCCGACAGGTACGCGTACCGCTGGAGCACCCGGTGATCCCGCAGCACCGCGGTGACCAGGACGAACAGCCCGAGCCCCAGGGCCGACCAGACCAGCTGCGCGGGGGCCGTGGCCTGCCCGGGGGTCTCCAGGTCCAGCCGTGCGATCAGCACCAGGCCGAGCCCGTTGAGGAGCACGGCGATGGGCAGCAGGAGGGGGTCGGCGTACGGGGCGGTGAAACGTACCGCCAGATGCGCGGCCAGGGCCCCGGCGGCGAGGCCCGCGGCGTACCGGGAGGTGTCCGGGGGGATGCGGCCGCCGGTCGCGAGCCCGGCGCAGAGGTAGCCGAGGAGGACGGTCAGCACGGCGCCCGCGAGCAGGGCCAGCTCCACGCCCCTGCGCTTGGCGCGGCCGGTGGCGAGCGGCGGGGCGTCCGCCGCCGTTGCCGTCAGTGCGGTCATATCGGCAACGTAGCAAGCGGTAGCAGCTTATGTGCCTTTATGTCTGCTCATGTCTGGTGATGACCGGTCATGTCAGGCTGTGACGAGGCGTCAGGCGCGGTCGCGGGAGTCCGTACCCGGCTCCGGCCCGGTCCCCGTACCCGGCCCGGTCCCCGGCTCCGGACCGGTCCCCGGCTCCGGCTCTGCCGGGAGCGGCGGGAGGTGTTCCGGGGGCGGGGCCGGCAGGGTCAGCACCGCGAGCGCGCCGCCCCCGGGCGCGTTGCGGAACACCAGCTCCGCGCCGATCGCCCCGGCCTGGCCGCGCGCGATCGTCAGCCCCAGCCCGTGGCCCTTGCCCCCGGCGCCCGCCTCCGTGCGGAAGCGCTGCGGGCCGTGCGCCACCAGGTAGTCCGGATAGCCGTCGCCGTGGTCGCGGACCGAGACCACCAGGCCGTCCACGGTCAGCACCACCGGGGCGCGGCCGTGCGTGTGCGCGTTCGAGACCAGGTTGCCGAGTACGCGCTCCAGGCGCCGCCGGTCCGTCTCCACGTAGTGGTCCCGGACGATGACGACCTCGGTGGGCGTCCCCGAGGCGCGCACCACCCGCTGCGCGAGCGGGGCCAGCCGGTGCAGGTCCGTCTCCAGGCCCTCGCTGCCCGCGTCCAGCCGCGAGATCTCCAGCAGGTCCTCCGTCAGCTGCCGCATCGTGCGGACGCGTTCGCGCACCATCTCGGTGGGGCGGCCCTCCGGGAGCAGCTCCGCAGCCGCCGACAGGCCGGTCAGCGGGGTGCGGAGCTCGTGCGCCACGTCGGCGGTGAACCGCTGCTCGCTCAGCAGCTTGGCCTGGAGCGTCGAGGCCATCCGGTCCAGGGCCGCGGAGACCGTGGCCACCTCGTCCAGCCGGTGCCGCCGGTCCGGGTCCGCGGTCCGAGGGTCGTCCACCCGGGCGTCCAGGTCGCCCTGGCTGATCCGGCGGGCCACCGAGGCCGTCAGGTGCAGCCGCCGGGTGATCCGGGTGACCGCGAAGGCCCCCACCAGCAGCGTGAGCCCGATGGCGAGCCCGGCGGAGCCGATGATCGCGTTGTCCAGCCCGCTGATCGTGCGCGCGCTCTGCGTGTAGTCGAGCGCCGTGGCCAGGGCCCGGCCGTCCGCCGGGCCCGCGGCCCACATCACCGGGCCGCCGTCCGCCTCGGCGACGGCCGTACCGCGCTCCCCGGCCAGCGCCAGCCGGCGCAGCGAGTCCGGCAGCTGCGCCGGGTCGACCGAGGCGCCGTGGGGGAGCGGATCGCCCGCCTCGTACGCGCGCGCGGCGTCGGTGAGCCGGGTGAGCGCCTTCTCCCGGGCCGTGTGCACGGTCTGCCGGGTCACCTCCACGTGCACCAGGGCCCCCAGCACCGCCGCGAGCGTGCAGCACATCACGACGATGAAGCAGGCCGACTTCCAGGTGAGGGTGGCCGTCCAGGCGGGCAGGCGGGGCCTCACGGGGACCCCGCGGGGGAGGCCGGGCGGGCGGGCACGGGATCGTCCGGATCGGCGGGGGCGCCGGGGTCGGCGGACGCGCCGGGTGCGGCCGGATCCACGAGGGACCCGGCGGCGGACGGCTCCGCGGGCTCCCCGGGTACGGGGGCGGGGCCGGGGCCGGAGTCCGTACCGGGGGCGGGGCCGGGGCCGGGGCCCGTACCCGTCCCGGAGCCCTGACTGCTGCTCCGTCCGCCCCGGCCGCCCTGTCCGCCGCTTTCCGCGCCGTTCTGCGGCATCCGGACGATCTGGTCCCGGGTCACGATCATCGTGCGCTGCTTGGGGTCCCAGGACCAGGCGATGTTCCACTCGTAGCCGGGGTTCCCGCCCGGTACGCGCAGGATCACGTCCCGGCCCGCCAGCTCGACGCTGATCACCGACTCGATCGTGCCCATGATCCGGTTGAGCCGGCCGTCCCCGTCGGCCGTGTAGGCCCGTACGGCCAGCTGGTGGTCGGGGAGCTCGATGCCGAGGATCAGCTCGGCGTGCCCGTTGCCCGTCAGGTCGCGGTAGTACGGGGCGAGCACCGGGCAGCCCGGCTCCCCGGCCGTCCCGCACGCGTCGATCTGCCGCACCACCTGGTCGGGCAGCCAGTCGGGCCCGGTCTGCACCCCCTGGTTGGCCTGCTGCTCGGCCTTCACGAGGGCGAGCGGGTTGACCTGCCGTACGTTCTGCCCGGTCACCGGTGGGATGCCCCTGACGTACTCGGGCGGGCTGCCGCCCGGCTCCGAGGGCAGCGGGGAGGCGCCCTGGCGGCCCGGCCACAGGTGCACCGGCCCGCTCGCGACCGGGGTCGGCCCCGCGCTCTCCGGCCCGCCGGTGTCGCTGCACCCCGAGAGCAGCAGCACCGAGACGGCCGCCAGCGCGGACAGGGCCAGCGCGGCGGGTGCGGGGGGAGTGGCGCGTGTGGCGGGTGCGGCCGGTGCGGCGGAGGGCGGCAGGGGTGCGGCGGCGGCTCGGGCCGTGCGGCGCGGCTTCACGGGCGGGTCCGTCCTCCTCGACTCCGTATTTGGGGGCTCTTGTGATGGTTCACCCTATTCGGAATCGGTGAGGGCGGAACGGGTGGGGGCTCCGCCCCCGGACGCGTACGGCCGCCGTACCGCCCTCAACAGGCCGTGCGTCCGCGCCGCATCATCGCGAAGCCCAGCCCCGCCGCCCCCACGGCCGCCATCCCGCCGCCCGCGCCGAGCAGCACCACCCCGCTGCCCGCCCGCTCCGTGAGCGCGTCGAGGCGCAGGGCCGCGGAGGCGTCGGTACCGCCCGTGGCGTCCGCCCCGGCGGTGCCGGCCGCGGCGGCCGCGTACGCCGCATCGGCCGTACCCGTGGGGAGGCCCGTACCGGTGCGCTGGGCGGTCTTGTACCCGCCCGCGCCCTCGGGCAGCGCGTGCGCCCGCCCGGGGGCGGAAGCGGGCCCTCCGTCCGCGAGGGCGGAGGCGGCGGGCAGGGCCAGCACGGCGGCGGCCGCGACCGCGCAGACTGCGGCGGTACGGGTGGTGGCGCGGCGGCTGAGCGGGTTCACGGGAACTCCTCGGGCTCGGAGTGCGGGCAGCGGGCGTCGGGCGTCCCGCGTCGGCGGGTGCTCGCGGCGGCGGTCGGCTGGCGGGGGCAACACGCTAGGGCCGCGCCGTTGCGGCCACCCCGCTGCCGTGTAACAGCCGGCCATAGCCGAGGCCGCGAAGTCGTTACACAGCGTCCTGCCGTGCCGGGTCCCTTGCCGCCGCGGCCCGCTCCTGCTCCCATGGTCGGGGGCACCGGGGAGGCGGGGGACTGCGGATGCGCGGCGGACTGCGAGTGGTACCGGCGGGCCGGACCGGCCCGGGGACGTTGTACGTGAGCGGGCCCGACGGGCGCGCCAGGGCCTGGTACGACCGCGGCAGCGGACACATCAGCCTGCTCTCCGCGGCGGACGAGGAGGCCGTGCTCAGCGCCCTGCGGCCGTTCCTCAGCGGCAGCTGGACGATCGGGCCGCCGCCCGTGCCCGGCCGCGCCGAACTCCGCCGGCTGGCCCTCCACCCCGACGACGACCTCGCCCCCAACCGCCCCGGCGAACGGCTCCTCGGCGAACTCGAACACGGCGGCGCGGGCACCCGCTCGCGGCTGCGCAGCCGCGCCGCACTCCTGGCCCGGCAGAGGTTCGGCACCGAGCTGGACACCCTCGAAGGGGCCGGGTGGCGGGTACTGCACGACGTACCCCTGCCGGCCGCCGCGGCCATCGACCACCTGCTCATCGGACCCGGCGGGCTGTACGCCGTACACACCGCGGCGGGGCGGCGGCAGCGGGCCTCCGTCGGGGACCTCCTCCTGAAGGTCGGGCGCGCGGAACCGGTCCCGGCGGTCCGCTGGTGCCGGCGCGCGGCCGACCTCGCCACCCACGCCCTCGGCTTCCCCGTCACCCCGGCCCTGGCCGTCGTCGACGCCGCCCGCCTGACGGTGGCCCCGACCCTCCGCGACGTCCACGTCCTCCGCGAGGGCGCCACGGCCCACCTCTCCACCCTGGCCGGCATCCTCAAACCCACCGACACCGACTCCCTCCACACCACGGCCCGCGACCGCCGGACGTGGTGGGGGGCGGGGTGACGTGAGCCGGTGGCGGGCCGGGGCTGAGCCGTTGCTGCGGGCGGTGTCGTGGAGGTGGCCGGTTGGGGGCATCCCGCCATGCGTGACGGTGTTTCCGGGGCGGGGCGCCCTGTCAAGGGCGCTCCCTGCGGTCGCGTCGCTGCGCGATTCCGCTCCGCTCCACCCTGGACAGACCACCCCGCCCCGGACGGCATGACTGCCTGTCGGGACGCCCCCCGAAAGGAAACGCCCAGGGGGACCCGAGCCTCCGCCGGTCACCGTCGGCCAAGCCAATCCCGTCCCCCTGCACCCCCGCCCTCCGGGCGGAAAGACCAACGACCACAAGCCACAAGCCGCGGCGGATCGCTACACAGCCGCGGCCATCTGAGCGGCCTGCGGGCCGCCTGGGGCCGGGCATAGGCCGCCACCGATCGCTACGCGCTCCGGCCGTCCCGGCGGCCTGCGGGAGGGATGGGGCTGGTGACGCGGCAGTTCGCTACGCGCTTCGGCCGTCTCGGCGGCAGCCGGGAGGTGTGGGGCTGATGGCGCGGGAGTTCGCTACGCGCCTCGGCAGTCTCGGCGGCAGCCGGACCGGCCGGGGCCGGTGGCGCAGCGAATCGCTACGTGGCGGGGGCTGCCTGGCGGTTGCAGACGGCGGCCTGGGCCGACTGCCCGCGGCACTTCACAACGTGCTCCGGCCGTCCCGGCGGCAGCCGGACGGCCTGGAGCTGGTGCCGCGCGGATCGCTACGCGGCGCAGGCGGTCCAGCGGCCTGCGGGCCGCCGGACCGGGCGCGGCTGCTCCGGCTGACGACGAGCGCGCCGGTCGTCGCCGTGCCCTCTGATCCGCCTGACGATCTTCAGGACACAGGAAGCCACCCGCGGCCCTGCCGCCTCGCGGCAGTAGGTGACTGACCGTGCCTCGCCCCGCCCAGCGGCAGGTGTCTGTACGGCGGCCCGCGGACCGTCCCGCGGCTGCTGGGGCGGGGGCCGGGGCTGGTTCCCGTGCCCTGCGATCCGCCTGGCGGTCCTCAGGGCACGGGAGGCGGTCTGCGGCTCTGCCGCCTCGCGGTCGCGGCTGGCTTGCCGTGTCCTGAGTCCCGCCCAGCGGGTCGCGCTCTGGCGCGGCTGCTCCTGCCGAGGCCGGTTGCCGTGCCCTGCGATCCGGCCGGTGGCCTTCAGGAGACCGGGCCGGCCCACCCCCTCCTCCAGCCTGCGCGGACGGGTGGGAGCAGGCAGGGCTACGCGTCGGGGAACCAGGAGCGGCCCTCGGCCCAGTGGGTTGCCCAGCCGGCGAAGCCGGGGACGCCGGGCATCACGGCGTCGGGGGATTGGGGGCCGAACGGCATGGCGCCTTCGCCCGCGATCTGCCAGACGTGCCCGCGGTGCGGGCCGGTGACGACCAGGTGCCAGTACATGCCGCAGCCGTCGGTTCCCAGCAGCAGCGACCCGTGGTCGAATACGGGGTTCGTCCGCTGCTCGAACTCCTCCACCGACAGGTCTTCCTCATCCTCCTCCCACAGCCAGGCAGCCGTGAGCGGAAACGGCTCGGCGAGCCTGCGCTCGGGACGGTCCGAGCCCCAGTCCACGGGGGTTTCGGCCAGGGGGAGCAGCCCGTAGTGAGGTGGTCCGTCCGGCAGGCCGTCGCAGACCTCCGCCACGAACGTGCGGTAAGGCTCCGGGAGCGTGACCCCGTGCTCCGCCTCGAACTCCCGCACCGCTTCCCACCCGGCAGCCGCAGCCGCTCCGGGCCGCGAACCGAAAACCTCCCGGAGGGCAGCCAGTTCGGCCGGATCGCATGTTTCCGTGTTCATCCCCCCATCATCCAAGAGCCCAGAGGCCCCGTCAGCGCTCCCCTCGCTGCCACCGCCACCTCTGCTCAACTCCCCCCGCCCGCTACTCCTCCACCTCACCACCGGCCGCGCCTGATCTGCCGTGCTCTGCGATCCGCTGGGCGGATCGCAGAGCGCGGCAGCAGCCTGCGCCCCTGCCGCTGCGCGGCAGGGGCCGCCCTGGCGTGCTCTGAGTACCGCCCAGCGGATCGCAGAGCACGGGAGGCGGACTTGGGACCTGCGGCGCGGCGGGTGGGTGCGGGATGCCGTGCTCTGGGTACCGCTGGGCGGGTCGCGGGGCACGGGATGGCCCGACTTTCGCCGGGATGGCCTCCGCCGGGGCCCGGTCCGCCGCGCGCCCGGCCCACGACGGCCTACGGGCCGCTTGGCCTCCCCCTTGCCGTGAAGGCGGTCTGCCGCGTCCCGGCCCCAGGCGGCCCCGCACCCGCCGGGACGGCCGAGGCGCGTAGCGATCGGCGGCGGCCTATGCCCGGCCCCGGCCGGTGCGGCTGCCGCTTGGCCTGCCTCGGCTGTGTAGCGATCCGCCGCGGCTTGTCGCTTGTGTCGGTTGTCTTTCCGCCC
>NZ_JBVJYM010000012.1:74099-191315 GCF_055600495.1 Streptomyces sp. NPDC038213 | reverse complement strand
CAGCAGCCTTGGCTACCGCAGTCCGGCCGACTACGAGGCCGCCCTCGCGGCCTGACCACCACACCGATGGTGTCCGTCAAAGCGGAACAAGCTCAGAACTCCGTCAGCTGGTAACCAACCTCACCCTTGCCAGCGCCGTGCTTACAGAGGAACAGAGCACGTCAACGAACGGCGCCCCGCCTCCCGACAACGTCATCCCGCTTCGTGCACCCACCACCTGACAGCTGCACCCATTCGGGTCCGCGCCGGTCGACGGGACACCGGGGCGGCCCCGTCGACCTGAGCGTCGTCCGCGCTGTCGTGGACGCTGATTCCCCCCAGCAACTTGTCGTCAAAATGGCAGAACAAAGTCGTGCTCACTGATTGTCCTGGTCACGGTCGGCTCGGCGTCAGGCCAGGCACCGGGAATCGCTTCGATCGCGCGTTGAAGGTCACCTTCCGTCCGACCCGTTACGACCAACTCCGTCCCCTCGGAGCCGGGCTCCAGACGGAGCAGCAGGCCAGCGGCAGAAAACCACCGAACACCCGGTCCCATCGGGTCGAACCACGCCGGATAAGGCGGCAACGGGACACGCGCGAACTCCTTTTCCAGACAGGCAACTACCTCAGGAGTTGCCTGGCATGCGCGCCCTTGTCGCCACCTGCCTACGACAGCCTCGCTCAGCACGGTTTCAACACAAGCCAGCGACAAGCGATCGAGAAAGCGACATCGTCCGGAGTTCGGCAGGCGATCGGAAAACAGAGCGACCGGCGGGTCCTCCCGAGACAAGTCGGTCAGCGAAACCCCCCAACCGGCGCAGCCTTGATTCTCACTGCGGAAGACCAGAAGTTCGCCGGAAGGGTCGAACAGCAGTTCCTCCGGCTCCAGCAACGGGTTCTGCTGCGCAACCAGATCTCGCCGTCGACCGAACAACGTGTATGCCTCCCGGAGAGCAACCGGAAGGTGAACGCCGAGGCGATCCTCGGCTCTCTGTATTTGTTCCAGCGTGAACCCATCAGCCGGTGACAATGGAGTGAACCAGGAGGCGGCAAAAGAGCTGACAAATGCCCATGAATCCGCCCGTTTCCAGCACCCACCCGCCAGGACCTCAGCTACGTCGAACGTGTCAGACATGCCGCTGACCCTATGCGGTTGCCAGCCTTCCGCCGATCGGCACTGCGACACGACGGAGTGCCCACCACAGCGGACTGAAACGGGAGCCTGAGCAGTAGCCGCGGGACTGAACAGAAGAACTTGACAGGGAACACCGCCTCCGTGGTGTCCCGGCGGCGCACCTTCGTCCACCCCCGGAACCCCGGCAGGTACTTTCCCTCCAGCCCCTTGACCACCAGGCCTTCAACACCGCTCACGTCGGTCCACGTCTCCAGCCACTCCCGCGCCTTGCCCGGGTCGGTGGTCATCGGACACAGCGTCCACGGAGCGCTCAGCCCCCGCGCCGCAAACAGCGTCTCCAACCGACGCCGGCGCTCCCGGTACGGGAGGTCCATCACCTCCAGGCCGTCCTGCACCAGCACATCGAAGACCACGAAGAACGCGGGCAGGGACGGGACGAGCACGGTGGCGCCGCGGGCGCGGGCCGCAGCCCGGCGCTGCAACCCCTCGAACGAGAGCCGCTCCGCCGCCACGTCCCCCACCAGCAGCTCACCGTCCAGCACAGGCCCGGCGGCGGCTGCCCGGCCGCGGCCACCAGGTCCGGCCACCGGTCCTGCACCAAAGCACCGCGGCGGGTCTGGCGCAGCACCGGACCGTCCGGCCGGGACGGCGTGAACAGCAGGGCGCGGTGGCCGTCGAACTTCTGCTCGTACGCGAGCCCGCCCTTCGCCACGGCCGGGACGGGGACGGTCTCGGCGGCCTGGGCCAGCATCGGAGCCACCGGAGGCGCCACCACGACACGGCCCTCCCTTCACCCGCCGCCTACCCGCACCCGGCCCTCCGATCCTCCCCGAGGGGCAGAGCGGGCGCAGCCGGGAGGGGTCCCCGCCGTGTTTGCGGCTGCCGGCCCGGGGCACGAGCGCGCAGGGCCGGGTGAAGAGCGGCTACCCCCGGCGGGCCGTGCGCGTCCTCCCCCTCGCGCACGACCCGCCACCCACCACAGGACCCCGCACCCCGAGCGGACCCGGACGGTGACCCGCAGGCCCGCGGGGGCATGGGTCTGCCGCACGATCGGGTGACATCTGAACTGGCTTGCCCTGTAGGGCAGGTGGGAAGGATGTCGCTGTGCCCAAACCTTATCCGGAAGAGTTCCGCCAGGACGTCGTGCGGGTCGCGAGGAACCGCGGCCCGGGTGTGACGGTCGAGCAGGTCGCCACCGACTTCGGTGTCCACCCGATGACGCTGTGGAAATGGATGCGTCGGGCGGACATCGACGACGGGGCGAAGCCCGGGACGACCAGCCAGGAGAACGCGGAACTGCGGGAAGCGCGCCGGCGGATCAAGCTGCTGGAGCAGGAGAACGAGGTCCTGCGGCGGGCCGCGGCGTATCTGTCGCAGGCGCATCTGCCGGGAAAAGGATCTACCCGCTCGTGAAAGAGCTGGCCGCGGACGGCACACCCGTCGCGGTGACGTGCCGGGTGCTGAAGCTCGCCAGGCAGCCGTACTACCGATGGCTCGACCAGCCGGTTGGTGACGCGGTCCTCGCTGAGGCGTATCGCGCGAACGCGCTGTTCGACGCCCACCGCGAGGACCCGGAGTTCGGCTACCGCTTCCTGGCCGACGAAGCACGCGATGCCGGGGCGTCGATGGCGGACCGGACGGCGTGGCGGATCTGCCGGGACAACCGCTGGTGGAGCGTGTTCGGCAAGAAGCGCGGCCGCGGCGGCAGGGCCGGCCCGCCGGTCCACGACGATCTCGTCCGTCGCGACTTCACCGCGGCCGGCCCGAACCGGCTCTGGCTCGCCGACATCACCGAACACGCCACCGGCGACGGCAAGCTCTACCTCTGCGCGGTCAAGGACGTGTTCAGCAACAGGATCGTGGGCTACTCCATCGACACGCGGATGAAGTCCCGACTGGCCGTGACCGCCCTGGAGAACGCCGTGGCCCGGCGCGGACACGTCGACGGATGCATCCTGCACACCGATCGCGGATCGCAATTTCGATCAAGGAAATTCGTCCGGGCGCTCGACCGCCACCGGATGGCCGGATCCATAGGGAGAGTCGGGGCAGCCGGCGACAACGCGGCCATGGAGTCCTTCTTCAGCCTGCTGCAGAAGAACGTCCTCGACCGCCGACGCTGGACCACCCGCGAGGAACTACGAATCGCCATCGTGACGTGGATCGAGCGGACCTACCACCGACGCCGCAGACAAGCCGCACTCGGCCGCCTGACACCCGTCGAATACGAGACCGTCATGACCACACCGGCCCTCCAAGCCGCGTGACTGAACCTGTCACCCGAACCCGCAACAGACCCCATTGTGCCGGGGGTGACCCTGGACGATCTGCACGACGACATGCTCGCCGCCGACTTCGACACCACCGAAGCCCCCCGGCTCCCCCTCCTCACCCGCACCGAGGCCCCGGTGACCCTGGCCACCCTCGAAGCCGCCGCCGAGAACGCCGAAGACGAAGGCGTACGCTGCGCAGCCCGCGAAGTCCAAAGCCGCCTCGGACGACGCCTGCCCAGCCCCTGACCACCCGACACGTCCGTTCCTTCGCGGTCATGCTCACCGAGCGCCAGGGCGAGCGTCTCCCGGACTGGCTAGATGCCGTCCGGCAGGACGACCTGCCCAGTCTCCACACCCTCGCCGTCGGCATCGACCGCGACCTCGACGCCGTCATCGCCGGATTGACCCTGCCCTGGAGCTCGGGCGCAGTCGAGGGGCTTGTCAAACGGATCAAGATGCTCAAGCGCCAGATGTTCGGCCGTGCTGGCTTTGCCCTGCTCCGCAAGCGCGTGCTCCTTGCGCCCTGAACGGTGTCAGTGGCTGCTGAGATGCTGACCGCGGCTCGGTCAGCGAATACCAGGAGACACATATGGGAACGTGGGGAACAGGACCGTTCCAAAGCGACCTCGCCGACGACTTCAGGGACTGGCTCCATGGCCTGCCGCCGCAGGAGGCCGCGGCAGCCATCAAGGAAGCGTTCCAGCGAGTAGTCGATTCCGGCTCGGTTGTCAACGGCGAGGACGGAGCAGAGGCAGTTGCCGCCGCTGCCTACGCCATCGGCCATGCCCGGGGCAGCGATATTCCCACGAACCCTGAGGACGGGCCGGGGAGACCACTCCCCGAGATGCCAGAGCCGGTGCGTGCCCTGGCCCGCCAAGCGCTCCGCCGCGTCTTGGGGGATGGATCTAAACTCGCCCAAGGATGGGTGAACAGCAGCACCGCCGCAGAGTGGCGCCAAGAAGTTCAGCTCATCCTTTGGGCATTCGACTAGCTGTGATCACTCGCCGTATTGGCACCACAGAATCTGAACCAGAGCCACAACCCGTGAATAAAGCCACTACCTGGCCGCATTGCTCGGCGGCCTGCGAGCCACACCGACGCCGGTGTGAGATCTCCCCTCTGCCGCAGTCGGGGTAATACTTGCGCTCAGTGGCGGCGCCGGGCACCTCTGGCGCCCCTCCACCCTCCCCTGAAGAATGGGGACCGCAAGGGTGCCGTTGAGGCCCCCGTGCCCGAGGAGGCCGCGGCCGTCGTCCTCGGCTCCGGCGAGCGCGGCCGCCAGGTACGGGGTCGCGGTGAGGAAGCGGGGGTCGCGGCGGCGTACGGCGGCCCTCACCGGGAGGAACGAGACAGGGGCAGCCGGGATCCGGGCGCCGGCCCGGGAGGTCTCCTCCTCTTCCGCGTGGAACTTGCCAAACATGATCCCGACGGGGCCGTAGAGGTTATCAGAACCCAGTGGGGCCAGGCCAGCAGGTCCCGTTGCCGAGCTCCGGGGACCGCGCGCAGAGGACGATGTTCTCGGTCCGCAGGCCGCCTTACGGCCGGGGCAGCAGAGGGCGCAGCCACTCCCCGGCCTGGACACCAGCGTGAAACAGCTCCGCCTCCATCGCCGCCGGCTCGCCATCGGCCTGGTAGACCGTCCAGGTCGTCAGGCCCTTGGAGGGACGGGGCCTGGGAACATGGCGGTGCTGATCGAGAGATGGAAGTGTGTGAGAGGTGAGATCTGTGGCGGCGTCATTGGTCGGTGAAGATTTGGGGGGAATGAGCTGTACCGAGATTTGTGGAGCCCCTGATGCCAGGGATACCGTCCTGGCGAAGGAGAACCACCAGCACCATGGCAGCACCCCGTAGATACCCTGACGAGCTCCGCGAGCACGCGATCCGCGAGGTCCGCACCACCGGCCGCCCCATCGCCCACATTGCGAGGGACCTCGGCATCCACAAGGAGGCCCTGCGCGGCTGGGTCCGCCAGGCCGGGCTCGACGAGCTGAAACAACTCCGCAGGGACGTCGCAGAGTTGAGGGCAGCGAACGAGATCCTGAAAGCCGCCTCGGAGTTTTTGCCCAGGAGGGGCCTTGACCCCGAATCCTGAACACGGTTATGCGGCTGGTGCCAGCGTAGTTGGTGGTGCTTCGAGTGCGGCTTCGTAGGTGATGGGGCTGCGGTGTCCGAGGTGGGAGTGCCGGCGTTGGGTGTTGTAGCGGTTGAGCCATCGGAAGGCGTCGAGTCGGGCCTGGCGCTCGTTGGGCCAGCTCTTTCGGCCCTGGAGCGTCTCGCGTTTGAAGGTCGCGTTGAAGGACTCCGCGGGAGCGTTGTCCGTGCTGGAGCCGACCGCACTCATGCTCCGTTGGACCCCTGCTGACCTGCAGGCTTCAGCGAATGCCCTGCTCGCGTACTGGGCTCCGTGGTCGGTGTGCATGATCGATCCGGCGAGACTGCCGCGGGTTCGGACCGCCGCTGCCAGGGCGTCGGTGACGAGGTCCGCGCGCATGTGGTCGGCGATGGCCCACCCGGCCAGACGGCGCGAGGCGAGGTCGATCACGGTCGCGAGATAGCAGAACTTCCCGCCGTCGATGGGCAGGTAGGTGATGTCACCGACGTACTTCGTGTTGGGGCTTTCGGCGGTGAAGTCGCGGCCGAGCAGATCCGGAGCCTTGGCCGCGGCCGGGTCTGGGACGGTGGTGCGGTGCCGGCGGCGCAGGCGAACCCCTTGGATTCCGGATGCCCGCATGATCCTGGCGACACGCTTGTGGTTGACCGGCTCGCCGCTGTTCTCGCGGAGCTCGGCGGTGATCCGCGGGGTCCCGTAGGTGCCGTCCGATTCCTGGTGCACGGCCCGTCTCCGGTTGGCTAGGCGGGCGTCGGCCGCTTGTCGGCGGGCTCGGTCCGGAGCCGTGCGGCGCCAGTAGTAGAAGCTGGAGCGGGCGATGCCCAGGACGTCGCACAGCCGCTTCACGCCGTGACGGCGCTGATGGTCGGCGACGAACTGGAAGCGGTTCACCAGCGTCTCCCCGGCGAAATACTTCGCCGCTTTCCGGAGGATCTCGCGCTCTTCCTCCAACTCCCGGATCTTCTTCCGCAGTGCGGCGTTCTCCACCTCCAGCGGCTCGGGCGCCTCGGCCGGCTCCTCGGCACGGCGGCCCCGCAGCCGACTCGCCCCGGCCGCCCGGGCCCAGTTCCGCAGGGTCTCGGGATTGACCCCGAGATCGGCGGCGACCGACCTGATCGTCGCTCCCGGCCTCGACTCGTACAGCGCGACCGCGTCCGCCTTGAACTCCGGCGGGTAGTGCTTCATGACCACGAGATATCCGTTCTCAGATCCTCAGGATCAAGTGTCTCGTGTGTTCAGAATCTGGGGTCAAGGCCCAACCTGCATCTTTCGACGTCGCACCGCCAACCATGCACGAGCCCGTTCAGGATGGCCACAAACTAGAACTGCGACCCGTGGAAGGAGCCATCAACCGGATCAAGGGGTCATGGCCCTCAACAGCCGTGGGTCTCGCGTGTACCGACGAGACCCACGGCAATATTGCGCGGTCAGTCGGAAGTCAACGCCGATCGAGCGGCCCTTCGGTATGTAAGCGCTGCTGCGCCAGCTGCCTTACGTACCGCGGTCACGCCCAAGTCTCGCAACTCCGACAGGGACTGTTCCTGCGCTGCCCGCTCGAAGGAACCCAGACTCTCGCCATCCGGCGACCGCCAGAGAGTTGCCGCCGTCTGGGCTCCACGGAGAACCTGTTGACAGACCTCTGGGCTATATCCATTTGATGCCGCGTTCAAGACCATCCCCATCACCTGGACTCCGCCACGGAAGAATTGCGCCTCTGCAATACTTGCAGGGACCTCCGCAGCGAGTCGCGCATGGGCCGCTACGGCATCACGAAGGATTTCCGAATTTAGAGCCCTTCCTTCACACGCTCTCATAGCCGCCCGCAGGCCGGAGTCGACACGATTATACAGATCGTCAACACCAGCGTTGTCCGCGATGATGAAGAGAGCGCCTCCGATGCGCAGCGAAGCCGCGCAGCAAAGAGACCCCAACTCTTCGGGAAGGAGTCCTTCAAACTCTGCACTCACAGTCAATTCACTCCCAGAAAACACATTGACCGAGCGTCACCAAACGGCCGAAGTATCCGAAGTTAGCGTGGCACCACGCTTTGTCAGAAAATCTTCACATTTGGGGCATATGGGTCGACTTACGATTAGAAGTTTTGGCTGCAACTGGAGTCCGCCAACAACCTCATTAAAGAGTTTTACTTCCGCATGCCAAAGATTGTCACGCTTCACAGTCTTGGCTGGCTGTGGAATTCTAAAAGCGAACGAATTACCTCCGAGGGAAGGAACCACATTAAATTGAGCGGGGCTCATATCCGCACGAGCACCCACCGCGAAGAAGTCAAGACCCTTCCCAGGGGAAACATCCACGTGTAGGCCGCCCATGGTTCGCCATCCCGCACCGCCTCCCGCTGCATCAGTGAGGTCGTCAACTACGCCCTGAAGATGCCCCTCATTAGCCGAACCGCCACCGCAGTTGTGGACGAGGACCGGCGCGCTTCCCGCCAGCACATAGTACGTATGGATGTCCGCAACAGTGAGGTTGTGAACCCTTGCCGAGCGCGTCCAACGCTTGACGGCCGAAACCTGGACGATGTCCCCGTTGCGGAACCAGGTACCAGGGGTCAGGTCCGTGGCCTTGATCCACCTGCGGAGGGCGGGTACCCAGAAGGGGTGGCCATCAGTCGCGGTGATCCTTTCAGACTTGGTGCCGCCGCTAGATTTCGCTTCCACAGTGATCTCGACGAGGTTCTTGATGCCCTCTCCGACAATGGTGGCGGCGACGTCCTTGGCCTTGGTCTCGCCCGTTTCGGGATCGGTGGCCAGTACCTTGTCGCCCGGCTTCAGGTCCTCGATCGGCTTGGCTGAGCCGTCGGCCAGGGCCACCTGGGTGCCTGGTGTGAAGCTGTTCGTGCGGCAAGAGGCACCTGCGCTGTCTCCGCCGCCCGAGTCCGTCTTCTTGGCCGCTGTGGCAGCTGCCTCGTCGGCCTTCTGGGCTGCCGCCTTTGCGGCTTCCGACTCCTTCTTCCATGCGGCCATGTCTTCGGCGTACTTCGCCATGGCCGCTGCGTCGTCGTCAGAGCGGCGCATGATGTCGACCGCCCAGGCGACTTCGCCTTCCCACCTGCGGTAGGCCTTCCAGGCCCGGGCGAGTGCCTTGACGAGCTTCTTCGCCCGGCTGGCCCACGGGATGACCGCTTCGGCCGCCAGGATTCCGCAGGTGACGACGTCACCGCCCAGGCAGGCGACGACGTCGTTGTAGCCGCTGGCCTCCTTCACGACCTCCTTGGCGGTCTGGAGGATGAAGTCCATCTTGGACTGCTGCTTGAGGCGCTTGGCCTTCTCCACGTCCTCCTTGGACACGGAGGGGGTGGGCTTGCTCGGGGCCGGCGGGGTCGACGTCTGCCCCGGAGGGTTCGTCGTGCCGGGGGTCTTGCGGGGCGGGTTGCTGCGCTTGGTGCAGCGCTCGTCCTCGCAGAACGCCAGGCCTGTGGGGTCGGAGAACGTGACCGGGCTGTTGTTCGCGTAGGCGTACGGGTTCATCGTCTGGGATTCGACGATGTTCATCTGCGGGTCGACCGAGATGAACCGGCCCAGAGCCGGGTCGTACTCGCGGGCCCCGAGGTGTGTCAGGCCTGTGGAGTCGTCCTTCGTACCGCCGAGGAAACCGCGCTCGTCCGGCCACATGGTGGGCTGGGCGCCGCGTTCCTCGCCGAAGGGGTCAAACTTGCGACGCGTCACTACCTGGGTGGTGCCGTCGACGGCCGTGGTGGAGCTGCCGTTGCGGTCGTTCAGGAGGTAGGTGGTGGTGATCTTCCCGCCTTCGGCGGTGCGGACCATTGCCGGGCCTGCGGGGTGCGCGTACGTGCGGGTGCCCTTGACGATGGCGCCCGACTTGTCCGTGCGGATCTCGGTGCCCGGCAGGTAGAGGGTGGTGCCCGTCGGGTCCCTGCGGATCAGGCGGTTGCCGCCGGCGTCGTACAGGTACTCGGTGGTCTTGGTGCCCTCGGTGACCTTGTCGAGGCGGCCCTCGGTGTCCCAGAGCAGCGTCTGGGTGCTGCCCTGGACGGTCCGCTTGGTGGTGTTGCCGGCGGTGTCGTAGACGTAGCTCTCGGTCCGGGCGCCCGCGGGGCCCGTGGTGTCGACCTTGGCCAGGCGGCTGGTGGTGTCCAGGCCGGTGGCGTACGTGTACGTGCGGCGGATGTCTTTCGCCGCGTCCAGGGCCGGGTCGTGCTTGGTTTCGGTCTTGCGGTTTCCTACCGCGTCGAAGGTGTAGGAGCTCCAGTACGGGTCCGGTCCGCCGACCTTCGGCTTGACGTTGGGGTCGGTGGGATTCGGCTTGGCGGAGCAGTTGTCGGTGGCCGTCCAGGACTCCGACATGCGGCGCAGGTAGTCGTAGACGAAGCACTGCGTGTCGGTAGTGGCGGCGGTCGGGTTGGGGCCCTGGGCGTCCTTGATGCGCAGGACGTTGCCGGAGTGGTCGTAGGTGGTCGAGATCTCGCTGATGCGCGTCGTGCTGGTGGTGCCGGTCTCCTGATCGTGGGTGACCTTGAGGTTGCGCCGGGTCTGCTCGTCGAACTCGTAGCTGGAGATCAGCTGCTTACCTGCGACTCCGACGCGGGTGCGGACGACGTCGCCGAGCTTGGTGTATTCCGTATCCGTCACGAAGGGCTTGCCGGCGACAGACATGCCGGTGACCTGGTCGAGTCCGTGGTAGCCGACGCTGACCCGTTCGGAGGGTAGCCCTCCTGCGGCCGGGTGCGTGACCATCAACGGCAGGCCGACGTTGGCGGAGTAGGCGTTCGCGTAGGCGTACTCGCCTGCGAGCTTCCCCTCCGAGGCCGGGATCGTGATCTTCGAGCCGGTCGGGCGGTACTCGGTGTCGTAGCCGGTGACGGCCTGGACGTAGGCGTTGCCGTTGTCGTAGCGGGTGGCGGAAACCGGCAGGCCCAGGGCCCCGGGGAGGGAGTCGTAGGTCTGCTCGGTCAGCTTGGTGCCTGTGGCCGAGCCGGCGCGGGTGGCCGTGATGCGGCCGAGGGCGTCGTACTCGAAGGCGATCGTCTTCGGGTCGGGCGTGCGGCCGTCGGTGACGGTCAGCACGCGGTCGCCCTGGTCGTAGGTGGTGGTCTGGACGCCCTTGTCAGGGTCCTTGCTGCGGGTGAGGCGGCCACGGATGTCGTAGGTGTACGACCAGTCGTTGCCCCCCGGGTCGGTGACCGAGGAGAGCAGGCCGCGCTTGTCGTATGCGTACGTCGTCTTGTCGTACGCGCCCGTCAGGGTGGTGCCCTTGAACGTCTGGAGTTCGACCTTACGGCCCTGGGCGTCGAGCAGCGACTTGGTGGGGGCCTGGCCCGCCGGGGGGTCGGTGCCAATCCAGTCGCCGCCGTAGCTGGTGGTGGTCCGCCAGGTCTCCACGCCCTTCTTGCGGGCGATGGTGGCTACGGGCCGGCCGAGGCCGTCGTACTCGGTGAGCGTGGAGGACGGCACCTCGTTGTCGAGCGACTCCCACGGCTTGCCTTCCGGCTCGCCGCTGTTGAAGTGGCCGGCGTTCTCCTTCCACACCTGTCCACGGCTGTCGTAGAAGGTGTCGGTGATCAGGCGGCCGCCGTCGAGGGCGGGCTGCTGCGCCTGACGGAACCTCAGCAGGCCGTCGTAGATCTCGTACGAGGTCCGGTAGGCACCGCTGTCCAGCAGGGACTTGCTGGTGATGACCACCGGTCCGGACGTATTGATGTTGTAGGAGAACTCCCCGTCGGGGGTCTCGGTGGCTGGGTCGCGGTCTGGGGACCAGACCTTTGTCACGCGGCCCAGGCCGTCGTACTGCATGACCTGGCGACGACCGTTGGCGTCCTGCTGGACGAGCGGCAGGCCGCGACCGGGGTCGAACTCGCTGGTGCTGGTGTGCCCGAGCGTGTTGGTGGTGGTGACCTTGGTGACCAGGCCGCCGGTCGCTGGAGTGTAGGCCATGGTGGTGGCCTTGCCGTAGACGTCCGTGACGGATACCGGGCGGCCGTAGGTGTCGACCTTGGTGGTGCCGGTCACCGTGTACTGCGGCACGCCGTTGGCGTAGCCGGAGAGGGCCTCGGCCTTGACGACGTTTCCGTTGGCGTCGTACGTGACGACGGTGTCCGAAGCGACATCGGCAGGACGGGTGATCGTGCTGTCACCGCAGGCCTTGGTGACGGTCTCCACCCGCTTCTGGAGGTAGAGCCACTTGGAAGCGGAGGTGTCCTTGAAGTATTCGTAGGCCGTGCACGTGTCGTCGGTCGCCACATCGACGTCGCCGCGGTCCGTGGTGGACTCCAGCAGACCCATGGCGTCGTACTCGTGCTTGACCTCGGTACGCCGCTGACCGCGGTTCCCGGAAAGGATCGTGCGCGAGGCCACGCTCCCTGCCCCGTTGACACGCGCTTCCAGCGTGGCAGCGCCTTCGCGCTTACGGCTGGCTGTCGCGTCCTTGCCTGTGAAGGGGGTGTAGAGGGTGGCTGAGGTCAGTTCGCCGTTTTCACCGTTGTAGTAGAGGGTTTCCCGGACCTGGCCGGTGAAGTGCTCGTGGTCCTTGACCTTGGCGCCCTCGGAGTCGGTGAGTTCGACCGAGCGGACATCGGTCGCTCCCGGCTTGAGCTTGTCGCCGTCCAGCCCCCGGTAGTACAGGTTCTCGACGAGCGAGCGCTCGTCGGGTGCCGCGCCCACGAGAGTGCGCACCTTCGCGTAGCCGCGGTACTGCGACCAGGTGCGGACGTTGGCGTCGACGCTTTCGCTCTCGTCGTCGTATGCCCAGGCCGGCTTGCCCACGTAGCTGTACGTCGTGACCTTTGCTGGCGAGAAGGCGTGCTTGTCGGACTCAGTGATGCGGTCGACGCGGTGCTTGTGGAACCAGTCCGTCGTGTAGAGCTTCTTGGTTCCCGTGGGATCTGCCGGGTCTGGGCTTTCGATCACGACCGGGTAGCAGCGCAGTGTATTGGTGTGTGCTGCAGAAGGCATGACGACCGTACCGGTGCGCGAGCACTCGGTGGAGGCGTAGGTGACGGCAATGGTGGCGCCGGTCTCGGTTTCGACTGCGCCGATGCGCCAGCGACGGTAGGCGGGGCTGCCCTCTGCTTCGGCGTCGACGCGGTTCGGCAGTTTCTTGCCTCTGAACGTGACCGGCGGCAAATCGATGTCTACGCCGTTCCTGCCGGTGTGCGTGATCGTGCTGAGCCAGAGGGGCGCCTCACCGTCTCCGGTGTCGGCGAAGAACTGGCCGAGCGCCCAGGTGTCCACGGCGCGGTAGGTGTCCGCGACCAGGACGTACGTGTTGACACCGGTCAGGCGCTTGCGTGAGAAGAACGTGGGCGAGTAGCGGCCCTTGCACTCCGTACCTGGGGCACACAGCTGATCCGCCGGGACGTCGGGCCAGTGCATCCGCACGTCGTTGGCGGCCTCGCTGGTCAGCTTGGCCTCGTTGCAGTCGAACGGGCTGGTGCCCGTCACGACGACGCAGCGCTCTGCGACCTTGAAGGTGATCCGGGCCGGACTGTCGCCGAAGTAGTCGCCGGAGCGCACGCCGTAGTCGATGCGCTTGAGCCATCCTCCGCGGTCGTAGGCGCGGGCGGTGGACTTTCCGAGCGCGGTGACGTTGGAACCGTAGTGGTTCGACTCCTTCTCGTACCAGTAGGTCATGGCGTTGCCGCGCGCGTCGACGACGGCATCGAGGTTCCAGCGCCAGGTCTGGTTGCAGACGGAGTCGGCGTAGGACGCCTGGTAGCAGGTCTCGCCGGGGTGGTTGCCGTACACCGGTACGCGCCAGACCGAGTTGGTCTCCGCCTTGCCCTCGGCCCAGCCGCTCAGGCGGTTCACACCGAAGTAGTACTTGACGCCCTGGATCGTGGTGATGCGCCAGTAGTCCTTCTTCTCACCGTCGGGCTTGGCGGGGTCCACGGGAACGCTGGTGAAGGCGACATGGCTGCCGTCATCGTCAGCCGGCCTCCACTTCTTCGTCGCGTCATCCAGCACAAGCTGGGTGGAGGAACCGTTGAGCGAGAGCGTTACGGTCGGGGGGCCTTCGCAGAGGTCACCCGTGGGGTGCTTCGGATTGTTGTAGCCGCTGCCCTCCTTGCGGTCGTTGACACACGGCACGAAGGAGCGTTCAACGAAGTTGTTGGACGCCCCGAGGTCCCATCCGTCACCAACCCAGGAGGCCTGCTGCGAGGTTGCCGAAGTGCGGCCGTCGATGCTGGCCGAGCTGTAGGTCAGGCCCAGCGCGGGCCCCGGGCCGCCCAGCGAGGCCGGGACGTCCATCGGGTAGCTCCAGTTGAAGTCACCTGCTGCACCGCCGCCGGTCCAACTTCCCGTGGGGCTGAGCGAGGTCGCGCGGAAGTCTCCCGAGGGCCCCTGCGGGCCGGCGGTGGCAGCGAGGACAACGGCTGGTGCGTTCTTCGACGCATCGGCGGGAGCCGCAGGGGCCTGCACCTTGGCCGTGAGTGTGCCTGTACGGACATCGTTGTGTGTGGCGACAGGGGTACGCGCGGAGCACTCCGCCTTCTTCGGCGTGGTCAGCACGCACTCGGGCATTGCCACCAGTCTCAGGCGCGATCCCCATGAGCCGCCGTACACATTCCGGAAACCCGAGTAGTCAAGTTCGACCTCGAGCGGCGCTGAGCCGGCAGCCTTGTCCGTACGACGGACCTGGAGCAGAATGCCGTCGACTCCGGCCCGGGCCGCGGCGGCGCGGTCCGCAAGTGTGACCTCGGCGGTGATCTCGGCAGCGGAGGCTGCCAGGGCGGCCTTCGGTGCTGTGCCGCTGCCCGCTCCATGCGCCACACGAACGGGCAGGGATCCGGCCCTCACTCCGCCGGACACGCCGCCCTGCCGCACCTTGGCGGACGCGGAGCCCAACATTCGAGACTGGCTGGGAAGTTGGACAGCGGCTACGCCTGGTTTCGGCCAGGCGGCATTGGCAATCTTCTTTCCGATGGGCACCGGTACGGATGTCCTCGCAGTCGCCTGCAGCGCGGCTGGGCGGCCGGAGACATCCGTCAATTCCTGAAGCGACGGAATCGCTCCGGCTTTGTCTGCCGCGCTAGCAGTCTCGAGTGCCGGAAGTCCCGGCACCAGCAGAGACGAGGCGATCAAAGGCAGGGCCCATCGCCGCCAAACGGCACTCGTGCGCGACCCCAAACGGCCGCGTTGAACTCTCACTTCAGCAATCCCCCAGAATTCCCCGTCATTACAGTCGGCAACGGACGATATCACCGACCGGAAGGCCACCCAGAGGGTCAAATCGGACCAAATTCTCCAGCCGGATCTAAGGGGCATCGCCTGCTCAAGCGACTCCTTCCAGGCCATCTGCCGACAACACAGACGCAGCGAAGACCTGTCGCCTCCTGCTATTTTTCACCCTTGACCTACACCTGGGGCACAGAGTCCAAGCCAAAAGCCCCGGGTCCCAGCACCAGGGGGACGCAACATATGAAGCGACCGAAGGGAGCCCTCAGAGCGAGGGTTTCCGTATTGACACTATCGGCCATGCTGGTCGGCCTGACCACCGCACCGCCGAGTGCATCAGCCGATGATTCCCCGAACCCCGGCACGCCAAATGCAAGCGCCAGCCTCTCCGAGAAAATCGAAAAAGAAACTGCCACTGCATTCCAGAAGGCAAAGGACACCGGGAACCCTGTAGAGATAATTTCTCGACGTACAGAGACCGATGAAATTTTTGCCAACTCGGATGGCACTTTCAGACTAGACCGCTCTCTCGTTCCGAAAAGGGTTCGAGAAGGCGGAGAGCTCGTGTCAGTCGATCCGACGCTCGAGAAGTCGCCCGACGGACGCATCTCCCCCAGGGCAACGTCAATGGATCTTTCCTTCTCGGGCGGGGGGGAGGGTCCGTTTGCACAGATGTCCCTGAACGGGCGGGAAGTATCACTCGGATGGCCCGGGCGACTGCCCGCGCCTACCCTGGCCGGCACCACCGCGACCTACCCCGAAGTCCTGCCCGGCGTGGATCTGACCGCCACGGCCACACCCGGTTCTTTCTCCCATGCCCTCGTCGTCAAGACCCCGCAGGCAGCCAAGAACCCCGCGCTCTCGGCGATATCCTTCACCCTGGAAGGGGAGGGAGTCGACATCTCGCCTGCTCCCGACGGCGGCATCCAAGCCACCAGCCCCGGTGGCAACGTCGCGTTCTCCGCAGGCAAACCGCACATGTGGGATTCGGCGGGCAGCGAGAACCTGATCAAAACGTCTGCTTCGTACTCTTCTCGGGCGTCAGCGCGTCTGGCGCCGAAGCGGTCCCTCTCAGCGGTCCTCGGGGGTGCCACCGAAGGGTCGGGGCAGACGCCCCTCGACATGACGGTGACGGACTCGAAGCTGACGCTGAAGCCCGACCCCTCCTTCCTCTCGGACCCGGACACCGTATTCCCTGTGGTTATCGACCCCGACTGGGCACCTACCGCACGGAAGAACTCGTGGGCCATCGCCTACAAGCACACCGGGATACCCGGTACGGAGAACACCACCTATGCGAACGGAGGTACAATTTCCGACTTCGCGCGTGTGGGCCACGCAACCGATACCCAGCGCGGCGGGACCGTCCATGCGAACACCTACTTCCGGGTTCCGACAGGAAACCTGTGGGGTAAGCAAATCCTCAAATCCAGCCTCTGGATCAAGCAGACGCACGCCGGATCCTGGTCCTGCAAGTCGGGAGAGGTCCTGGTCAAGGACATCGGGGAAAAGCTGCCCTCCGGCATCACCTGGAACAACCAGCCTGCTTGGCTGCGTACCGTGGACTCCTCCGGCGAATCGTTCGGCGGCCGCAACTGCCCCGTGGACTCGGCAGGAATGGTCGAGTTCGGAGTGACCTCGGCTATCGCCAAGGCAGCGAAGGAGAAGTTCGCCACGTGGTCCTTCGGCTTGGTCTCCAAGAGCACGCAGGTCGACGTCTCCTGGCGCAAGTTCGACCCGCACAGCGCCTACGTGTCCACATGGTTCAACACCATCCCTGACCGGCCTACCGCGCTCGCCACCAACCCCTCCGTGCCCTGCACCGGTGGCGTGATCGGGACCACGGACAAGGTCGTGCTCTTCGCGCGGGTGGGCGACAGCGAGGACGAAGCCCTCGACGTCGAGTTCCGCTACGGCAAGCAGGGGTCGACCACCGTCACCCGCGCCCGGAAGACGGGCCATGCCACGCGCGTGATGGCCCAACACGAGATCAAGGCCGCAGAGCTCGGCAGCGGCAGCTACTGGTGGGAAGTGGCCACCACTGACCGGGAAGCCAACGGTCCCGTGAGCACCAGGTGCAAGTTCACCGTGGACGCCACGGCGCCAAAGCAGCGCCCCACCGTCACCTCCACGGAGTTCCCCGCCGGCCGGGACGGAAACCCGGCCCGCACCGCCGGAAGCTTCGTCTTCGGCGCCAACGGCGTGACCGATGTGGTGAGCTACGAGTGGTGGACCGACGGCGACAGCACTCCCAAGTCCGTGAGGGCCACGTCAACGGGTGGACCGTCGGCCGCCGTACGCTTCACGCCGCTGAGTGCCGGCCCGCAGTACCTCTACGTCCGCAGCCTTGACGCAGCGGACAACCAGTCGCCCATCACCAACCACCTCTTCTACCCGACCCGGGCAGCCGAGCGGGACGCTCCAGGCGACCTGAACGGCGACAAGTTCACCGACCTGTGGACCGTGGACCCCGGCAGCGGCGAACTGCACGTCTACACCCAGAACAACGGAGCGTTCAGCACCAGCCGCCGGGCGGATCCCGCGTCCTTCTCCAACAGTGTGTCCCTCACTCACCGGGGCGACTGGAGCGGGGACTACTACGAGGACCTCCTCCAGCTGCGCCCCGGTACGGCAAACCCGGATATCAACGAAATCTGGGTGTACGAGAACGAAGGGGACGGCACACTCGCCGACAAGCACAGCGGCCGCTATCGCCTGCAGTCGGCCATGGACGACGACGCGCTTGTCAAGCGCGCCGACCAGATCCTGTCCGTCTCCAGCATGGACGACGACAATGGCGACGGCGTGGTGAACGCGTCCGACACCCCGGACCTGCTTGTCAAGGTCGGCAGCGAGCTGTGGCTCTACCTCGGCGCCCAGGGCAAGGGGGCGAAACTCGACAGCATCGCGGACGCGATCGAGATCGGCGCCGCCAACTGGGGCAACATGACCCTGATCGGCCCCGGTGACCTCAATAAGGACGGCCTGCCGGAACTCTGGGCCCGCGACCTGACAACCGGCCTGATCCACCAGTACACCAGCCGCAAGAACACGGACAGCATCCGGTCCACCGAGGTGGACCTGAGCGTGTACTCCGACCCGAAGGTCCGTCAGACCTCCATCGGTTCCGGATTCACACGTACCGCCTACCCGCACCTGTCAAGCAACGGCGATCTTGAGAACGGTGTGGCGTCCGGTACCCCCTACGCGGACCTGTGGGCACAGGACGCGCAGGGCAGCGCGGTCGAGTTCCCCGGCCAGGCACTGTCGAACGGCACCATATTCGGGCAGGCCCGGCCGCTGGTCTCCGGTGGTACCCCCTGGGGTACCTGCGAGTACTTCACCGGCCCCAACACAGGCAAGCACCAGCTGTGCGGACCGATCCTGGCGAAGTACAAGGCACACGGAGGACCGGCCAAGGTCGGCTATCCGTCGACCGACATCGTCACAGCGGCAGACAAGACCGGCCGCTACGCCCTCTTCCAGGCCCCAGGGACGTCGGCGGACAACCGGTCCATCTCCTGGAGCCCGACGACCGGCACCTGGCTTGTGACAGGGGCCATCTTCTCCAAATGGACGGCAGCGGGCCGTGAGGGCGGAAGCCTCGGCTACCCGGCCTCGGAAGAACGCCGCACAGCCGATGGAGTGGGATGGTTCACCACCTTCAACAAGGACGGCAAACTCGGCGCCGTCTACTATCACCACGCCATCGGAACCCATATCCTCCAGGGATCCATCTACGCCCGGTACCGCGATATCGATGGATTCCACACGCTCGGCTACCCCTCCACGGCACACGAGGCCGTAGAGACCGGGGCCGGACGGGTACAGGCGTTCCGGTTCCAGGACCAGTCCGTCGACAGCGGATTCATCTACTGGAGCTCCACCACCGGATCCTGGCCCGTATACGGCGGCATCCTCGCGCGTTGGAACGCCCTGGGGCGCGAGAAGAGCGCGCTCGGCTACCCGGCCTCCGAGGAGTACCCCGTGGCAGGTGGAGTCCGCCAGGACTTCGCCAAGGGCTACATCCGCTGGAACAGCACGAGCAGGACGGCCACGGAGCACGCCGACGGCGACCGCACGGCGCACCTTCGCACCGACCTGGCCGGTGACGTCAACGCCGACGGACGGTCGGACGTCATCACCGTCTACAACTACGGAAACCAGCACACGGGCCTCTACGTAGCCAGGGCCAACGCGGAGGGCGAGTACGGCCCTCCGAAGGAGGCTTGGAGCAGCACCAACGGCCTGTTCGACGCAACAAGGGCCAAGTGGGTCTCGGGGGACTTCAACGGTGACGGCCGCACCGACGTCGCCTGCCTGTACGGCTACGACGACGGGACGGTCGCGGCCTGGACCTTCCTCGCCCAGAGCGACGGCACGTTCGACCAGAGCGTCAAGAGCGCGATCCTGAGCTCCGGATGGACCTGGTCCCGCGTCTCGCTGACGGCTGGGGACACCAACGGTGACAAGCGTGACGACCTGACGGCCGCCTACGACTACGGGAACGCCCAGACCGGAGTCCACACCTTCCTCGCGAGGTCGGACGGCGGCTTCCAGAACCCCGTTCTCAACTGGAAGTCGGACACGAACTACTGGAACGCGGCCTTCACGAAGTGGACCGTGGGCGACGTGAACGGGGACGGCCGCAAGGACCTGATCGGTTTCTACGGGCACGGCACGAGCGCGGTCAACATCTGGACGTTCCTCGGCGAGGCCGACGGCACGTACAAGGCCCCGTTCAAGGCCTACACCGCCTCCAGCGGCTGGCCCCTGGCCTCCGTTGAGATCACCGACGGCGACCTCAACGGCGACGGCCGCGCGGACCTGGTGGCCATGCTGGACCACGGCGACGGAACCACCAGCCTCAACTCGTTCACCGGGCAGGCCGACGGCGGCTTCAACGCACCCGTCCTCGGCTGGAAGTCAGGGACCGGGAACTGGTGGGCCAGCAGCAGCGGCAACCCGCTGGCAGGCTCCGCCGGCGGAGACGCGAAGACCGACGTCACAGCGGTCTACAACTACGCAGACGGCTCGACCCGCTACTTCACGTTCGACGGTGACGGGGCGGGCGGGTTCGAGCTCCCGCGGCCTTCCTTCCACGCCGAGCCCGGTACCTGGTAGCACCAGCACAGCCGAGCCCAAGCGCCGTCGGACCAGCCAGGTCCGACGGCGCTTGACTTGTCCACGGACATCTCAGGACACCACTCGCCGGTCACCTGGCTGACCCCCGGCCACCCCCATGCAGCGTCCCTGATCAGCAGTGGTTAGATGCTCGGGACCTTCGTCGCGGCTCTCGCGTTCGAATCGACTGCTTTCCTGATGCATCCCGTGGGGGGACCATGCCCGGGCGTACCTATTTCGCCGTCTGCTCTGCCGCTCTGCTGACCGTGGGCGCAGTTGCGCTCCCTGCTGCAGCCGACACCCGGCAGGGCGACAGCAAAGTGCTCTCCGCCAGGGTCAACTACGGCAAGCCCATCATCGTGGGGTCGGCCGCAGGCGCCGTCTCGTTCAAGGTGCACGTGAAGGCTTACGACGCCGCCGGGATCGACTACGTGGACGCTGTCCTCTACCGGGGGCCGAGAGGCGACCCGACGTCCGGACTTGCCGCCTCCGGCCGCCGCTCCTGCGAGCCCATTTCCACCACCACGTCGGACTGCGTGCACGAGTTCGAGGTGGACAAGGGGTGGTTCCACAACGCCGAGGCAGGACCCTGGTACCTCACCGCAGTCGCCCGCGGCAGGGACGGCGACCACCACGGCGTCGATGTGGCGGCCACGACCTACCTGCAGCGCGCATCGCAGCTCACCGTCAACGCGGGACCCGAACCTGTCACCGCCGGGAAGCCGCTCACGATCACCGGAAAGCTCACCCGGGCGAACTGGGAGACGCACACCAACCGCGGTTACTCCGGTCAGAAGGTCAACCTGCAGTTCCGCGCCCGCAACTCCACCGCTTACACCACGGTGAAGACCGTCACGTCGAACAGCACCGGCGACCTCAAGACGACCGTCACCGCTTCCAAGGACGGCACCTGGCGCTGGCAGTTTGCAGGGACCAGCACCACGCCGCCCGCGGCCTCCATCGGGGACTTCGTGGACGTCCGATAGGACGCGCCTTTAACGCAGATTGACGGCGGGCGGGTCCCAAGGCGGTGATCAGCACCCTGTCGCATCAGGGAGCCGATTCCGTGGGACCCTCTCGCTCACGTGACGGCGGCTCCGGCACCGGGCTGGAGCCGCCGCTCTCCAAAAGGGCGTTCTTACCACTTCAACACGGCTCAGCCGCACCGCCGCCGTCGCGGCTTCCATCGTGCTGGCCGCTGGTTACACCCTCGTTGGTACACCTGCCGGTGCCGGTGAAGCCGACGAAGCGGTGCGACTCGTGATGCAGGACGCGGTCGCCCATCCTGATGGCCCCTGGTACGGGTCGCCGCCTCTGGAGTCCGGGCGCCTCAAGGGCACCGTGCTGTACACGTACTCCACCAAGCCGCTCGACGGCAACGGGGCGGGCACGGCGGACGTGTCCTCGGTCGCCGCGCAGGAGGCAGGGTGCGAACCCGTCGCAGGGGCCCCCGACGTCCAGGCGTGTGAGGTGCTCGGCGACGTGAACGAGCCCCGCCAGTACTGGTGGGTGCACAAGAACGCCCCCGACATGAGCACCGTCCACCTCGGCTACGCCTACGTCCCGCGCGGAGGCGACCTCGCCGCCGGTGCCAAGGCCTAGGGCTCACGGGGCAAGGGCCTCTGCTGCAGGCCCTCCTTCCGAGACCGCAGTCACCCTGCAGTACCTCACCTCAGAAATCGGCATAGGGCGGGATGATCCGGATGATCGCAACAAGCTTCATCCGGGGCAACGGAAGGGCGTAGAACCAGCCGTCGTCCAGAAGGGGGATACGGCGCAGCCCTCCGGGAATGCCCTTGCGGCCGCCTTCGCCGATGTCGGTGATGTCGACGCCGACGTCGGCGAGGGCGACGAGTTCGTCCGCGAGGCGTTCGACTTCGGCCGTGACGTGGGCGGGCAGGCCCTTGATGACTTCGTCGGCGTTGGGGTCGTACTCCCAGCGCCAGCCGGTCACCGGGCCCCGCCGAGCGGGATGCCGGCTTCGGCCGCGGCCTTGTCCAGGATGTGCCCCATCTCCGCCGTGATCGCCGCCGCTTCCGCCGGCGTGGTGGCGCGAGCGGCCTGGGCCTCCAAGGTGCGCAGGCGCGCGGCCTGGTCGGGGTGGCGTTCGAGAGCGACGTAGAGGGCCCACTGACGCAGGAAACGGCGCATCGGCGCGGAGCTGACCTGCTCGCGGGCGCGGGCGATGGCGGTGGCGCGTTCGGAGTCGAAGGTGGGCAGGGCGTCCGGCGCGAGCCGGGCGAGGGCCGCACGCAGTTCCTCCGCCGTGGCCGGAGGCTGAGGCCCGGACGGTCCGGAGGGGTGCTCGGGGGCCGTGCTCATGCCGCCACCTCGCTGCCGTTCCCGGTCTGGGCGCGGTGGGCGGCGGCGAGCGTGGAGACGTGCTGGCGGGACCAGCCGGCCCTCGCCGCAACCGCGGCCGGTCCGCCCCGGTCGTAGCGGGCCGCGATCCGCCCCGCGGCCCTCCCTAGCGCGGTACGGGCCTGCTCCAGGGCCTCGGCGTGCATGGCCACGGCCGCGACGAGGCGGTCCAGCTCCGCGGCCTCGTCCGGAGCCAGGACCACCCGGGTCGTGCGAGGGGAATCCGTCATGTAACCAGCCTGCCCGACACCTCACCGCAACCGCAACCGCACTTGACACCTCGGGAACAGGCTGCGCCGGCGGGCGGCTGTCCGCACCGCAAGCTCGCAGCGCTCCGCCGCCGTACCAGGGCCTGCACACCACCGCGCCGTGTTCGGCCGTCCCGTAGCAGACCCGCGCTACACGCACACCGTGACGCCGAGCGACCTCTCTCAGGGCCGATATGCGGGAACGGAGGGCCTGTCACGACGCGCGGTCCGGCCGACCGCTGGAACGCCAGCACCGGCCGCTACCGGAGGTTTGCGTTGCGACCGCCCCGCAGCTGCTGATCGCACCGCCCGCCGAGTGCCCTTCCATCGCAGGCGCGGCGCGGTCGCCGCGCTCCAGTCAGTGTGGGGCGGGCACGGTGCTGCCGCAGTCTTGCCCCGTGGGCGGGCAGGATCGCGTGCCGTACCCTGCTGGCCCGACCTCGCAGAGCAGCCCGCCCTTGAGGTCCTCGGCGGCCGTTGGAGGTGTAGCCGAGGCCGATGTGGGCGTTGCGGGTCGGGCCGGCCTCGGGGCTGCTCCGGTGCGGTCCGTCGCCGCGGTCGCGAGGTCCACGGGCGCGGTGAAGGGCTTGCCCGGCTCTCCGCTGATCTGGACGGCAAGGGTGTCCATGGAGGGCCTGCCGAAGGTCAGGTGAAGGGCTCCCTGTTCTGGGTGGCGCAGCGAACGTCCCGGAGGTGCGGGGGATGTCGATGGCGTCGCGGTCCGGCCGGTTGGCGGAGGTCTCGACGCTCTGTGCGTCGATGACGCAGGCACTCGGCTCGGCGCCCCGGCCTGCGGTTTCCCGGACCAGTCGGCGGAGTGGGCCGTTGAGCTGGCGAAGACGTGGTCCTTCTGGCAGGCGGGGACCGACAAGTCGTGTTTCGGGGTACCGTCGACCGCCATCCCGCCACAGGGCTCAAGCCGGGTTGGCTGGGGGCGCCTGGGGATCAGGCGGGAGCGAAGCGGCTGAATCAGGCACTCGCCTGCTGTCGCCAGCCTCAGCCGGCACGGCAGTCACCGAAACCTCAGCCCCCGTCAGGCCAGCCAGCCAACACCCTTCGGGCCACTGCTCACCAGACGCAACGGCGGTCGGGGCAGCAATCTGCACACTGCGTCCCCCGTCAGGCTCGACACCTGTCAGGTGGGGACCAGAGCATGGGCGGGGCGGAGGGACGCAGTCCTCATGACACCTTGTCCAGTGACTTCCAGCCGGTGCCGATCTTGGATCGGGGTGCGAGGAGGGCGCCCCCGGTGCGGCCGGTCGCCGTGTAGCGGTAGACGTTGCCGGGGCTGTCGACGGCGACGAGGTCGGCGCGTCCGTCTCCGGTGAGGTCGCCGGGCGATGCCAGGTGCAGGTAGGCGTTCCAGCCCGCGCCGATCAAGGCACGGGGGGCGAACGGGGCCTTTGCCGAGCCCGTGCCGCGGTACACGTACAGCTTGCCGTCGCGGTAGTCGCGGGCGAGCAGGTCGGGGCGTCCGTCACCGGTGTGGTCGCCGCCGCTCACCAGCCGGTCGTAAATGCCCCAGCCGGTACCGACCTGGGCCCTGGGTGCCAGCTTCGGCTCCCTGAAGCCCTTCACGCCGACGTGGAGGTAGAGCCTGCCGTACTGGTCCAGGGCCACCACGTCGGGGGCCCCGTCCTCGGTGAGGTCGCCGGGTGCGACGATCCGCGTGTAGTTCCCCCACTCGGGCCCCTCGGCCAGGTCACCCGCTGTGTCGTTGTGGAGGTGCCGCATGAGGACGGTGTAGATCTGTGCGCGGTCTTCGTCGTCGATGGCGTTACTGAAGAGCGTCCCCGCCCCGACCGTGCCGGTGGGAACAGGACGCTCCTGTAGAGCTGGACACACGGGTCGGGTGAGGCTGCCTGCGCCAGCCGGCCTCACCGACGGATGCACCCCCGCTGGGACACGTTCCCAGGCACGCACACCAAGACGGGCCCGCCAGTGCTGCGAGTGGCCCGTCCGCCGTACTCACGAGTCAACCCGAACCCACAAGACCAGAACATGAAAGTCCACCTGCAAAACCACAAGGCCCCCACTTTTGCGGGTCACGGCAAAACAGTCACGTCGGCCCCCGAGCGGGACTGGGTGCACAGGACGGGCTGCTGGAGCTCGGTGACCCGGGCGCTGCTCGCCTACGAGCAGATGCGCGCGTACGGGCTCCCGGCGAGGGAGCAACAGCGCGGTCACTTGCGCTGGCCGGCCTTCAAAGTGGCTGGTCGACCCCGCGCCGGCGGCCCGGGTCCTGGGCGAACTGGCCTCGCTCCCCTCGCCGTCCGCGTCGGCCGGACCGTAACGGGAGAGGGTTCCACCGGCAGCCGGCGTGGCCGTGAACCCGCGGGGAGAGGAGATCACCGCACTGCGGGTGTCGTTGTCGACGTACGGGTCGCGTGGGGACGCCGAGCCGCTGGTGGGGCCGACTGCGCAGTTGCAGGGGCTCGATCCGTGGCCCGGCCGGGCCCCGCCACGCGCCTCGGGCCCCGACCCCACGAGCCCACCGCGCTCCGCATGCAGGGCGGGGCTCCTGCATGCCCGGGAGCTCCCCGTGCCGGCCCGTGCACAGCCCGCGGGACGGTGCTGCCGTGGGCGAGACCCCCGCCCGGTCCGGTACCGGGCCCCGACGGTTGGGGAGGATCACCGCGCTGGAACGCAAGTGCCTCAAGGGCCGCACCCAGATCACCTTCGTCAGGCCCGCCAGCAGTCCAGGCGGGCTGTCGGTACGCGGGCCTCTTCGCCGCGGAGCGATCCAGGCGGGACCATACGCCCGGCGGCGACGGGCGCCGCGGTGCGCTGCGGGGCCGGCGACGCAACTCCCCGGCGAAATCCTCCGGTTGGCCCCGACGCGCAGCATGCTCAGATGGGGGTGGGGCGGGCGGGGCGGGCGGTGCACCGCGGTCCGGGGGCGGTGTTCCGGCAGCTGCCCGCGCTTGTCGACCGGGCGTGATCGAGTCACAGTGTCTGTCGATCTACCATGGCGCGAGCACGAATCGAGCTGGGGGGACCGGACCGTGCGTTCGGGAGTGCGGTCTGCCGTCCGCGGGGCGGGGGACGCACTCCGTCCCTCGTCAGGTGCGTGCCGCTCCCGGCACGGCCGGGAGTCACCCCGAACGCCACCCGACGAGGACGGTCATGACGCAAGAGCACGGGCACGGGCCGGACGGGGATCCGACGGTTCGTCAGGACCGGCATTCCCAGGAGGTCTGCGGTCCCCGGCCCGCCGCTCCGGAGTGCTCCGCCGCCCCGCAACCCGTGCTCCCCGGTACGACGCCGTCCGCGTTCACGCGGCACAACGCCGCCGTCGCGCGACTCCTCGGCGTGCCCGGAGAGCAGTTCGAGGGCCTGCTCGGCATGGCCCCGGAGCACCTTGAGGGCGACCGCTTCCGCACACCGTCCGCGACCAACATCCGTATCTGGGAGCTCCTCACCACGCGGGCCCCGTGGACGGAGGTGGCCCTGCTGATGGCCCGGCGGGCGGAGCTGGGCGCCTTCGGCGTCTGGGACTACCTCCTCACGTCTGCCCCGACGCCGCTCCAGGGGATCCGCGACGCCGCGCAGTACGTCGCCGCCGTCGGGGACGCGGGCACCGAGCGGCTCCTGGTGACCGAGGACGGAGAGTACGTCACCCTCCGCCATGCGAACGCCTCGGAGCTCACGTACGAGACTGCGTCCGCCATCCGCGCGTTCGGCCTCGGCCTCCTCCAGCAGCGGCTCGGGGAGGCGATGCGGCGGCCCGTCGTCCCCGTGCACGTCGCACTCGCGGCCGAGGCACCCCGCAGCCACGGAGCGCTGGCCGAGCTGTACGGGACCAGGGCCGTCGAGTTCGGCGTGCCGATCAGCTCGATCACCTTCCGCTCCGCCGAGCTGCGGGTTCCTTCCCCGCATGCCCAGCCCGGCCTGTCGGCCGTGCTGCGGACCCATGCCGAGCGCTCGCTGGGCCAGGCCGTCCCCTTGTACGGCTGGATCGACGAGTTCCGGCTCGCCCTCGCGGCGGAGGGCCCGGGTGACCCCGTCCTGCGCACGGTCGCGCAGCGCATGGCGATGAGCACCCGGACCCTCCAGCGGCGGCTGGAGACCTCCGGGACGACGTGGAGCTCGGAGCTGGAGGCGGCGCGCCGCACCCGCGTCCTGCGGATGCTCCGCACCACCGACCTGACGCTCGACTCGGTCGCGGAGCAGGGCGGCTACGCCGATGTCCGCTCGATGCGGCGGGCCATCCGCCGGTGGACCGGACACACCAGCACCGACCTGCGCCGGGGGGCTTCCCCGGTGCCTTCCCCGGTGCCCTGAGGCCGGCGGGACGGGCGGGCCGTGCAGGAAGGGGCCGGACGACTGCTGCGGTCGTCCGGCCCCTCGGTCGTGCGCTCAGGCCATCCGGCCGTGACCGGCTACCGCTTGAATCGGAACCCGCACTGTCGGTTGGTGCACTTGGCGTTCCAGAGCGGCGTGTTGCGGGCGGGTGCCCCGCCGAACCAGGCCGAGGTGTAGTAGTCGAACCTCACCTCGAAGCGCTCCTGGAAGCCGCAGACGGGCAGGTACTTCAGGAAGCAGACCTGGCCCTTGCCGTTGGCCTTCCACTGCGTCCAGCCGTAGCGGTTCGCGTTGCGGTAGGCCCCGTGCAGGGCGAGCGTCCATCCGAGCCCGGAGGCCGTTCCCGTCTCGTCGCCCCAGCTGACGCCCTGGGACCAGGTGATGCCGTGGGACCTGTCCACGCAGACCTCCACGCGCATCCCCACGGTGCCGATCTGGATCGGCACTCCGCCCTCGTACACCTTGTAGCTGCGGCTGTGGGTGCGGCACGAGGCCGACCTGGTGCCGGTGGTGTCGCTGCGGCTGACCGGGTCGCCGCAGACGTAGTCGTAGGCGTTGCAGCTTCCGCCGGGGACGGGGTCTTGGCTCAGGAACCGTCCGGTGACCGGGGAGTACAGGCGTACGCCCATCAGGACGGTGCCGTCCGCGGTCTCGGCGGAGCGCTGCTTGGATCCCAGCCAGGCGTATCGCGCGGGCGTGCCGGCGGTGTTGCCGTACTCGTCGGAGGTGAGCACCTGGGGTGCCTGGTCGGCCGCGAGCGGGAACTGCACGGCGATGTCCCCGTGCAGGTCGGTGAGCTGGAGCCAGGTCTCCCCACCGGTCCTGGTGATCGCACCGAGGTTGCCTTCGCCGGTCTTGACGAACCGGCTCACCTCGCGCGGTGAGGCGGTCTCCAGCACCCAGGAGGGGCTGTCGGAATCGCCGCCGTAGTGGTTGGTCCGGCTGCCGGTGGCGTTCCAGGCGCCCTGGCCGTCCTTGCTCTCGGTGACCGTGGACCCGAGTCGGCCCGTAGCGTCCAGGGTCCAGGTCTGACGGCGGTCGCCGACGGTCTGGGTGCGCACCATGTCGTTGGCGAAGTAGCCGTACTGGGTGCCCCCGGTGCCGGTGGTGCGTCCGAAGGCGTCGTAGGCGGTGCCGGCCGAGATGAGCCGGTCGGCACTGTCGTACGCGTACGCCGTTGAGGCGGCTGCGCTATCCGTGCAGGGCGCCTCGGGGGCGCTCGTGGACACGGCGAGCGAGGTCCGGTTGGAGTTGGCGTCGAACCCGTAGGCGCGACGCGTGCAGACCTGGTCCGCGGCCGTGTCGTCGACGCGGACCAGGGATCCCGCCCCGTCGTAGTCGTAGCGGCGGTCCCGGCTGCCGCCGGTGGTGACGGTGCTGCGGACGATCTGGTCGTGGATGTTGAATTCCGCGGTGTCGGACAGGACCAGTGCGCCGTCGGAGGAGCGCCGGTAGGTGCGGCCGACCGGGTCGCCTCCGGAGTCTCGGGTGAGGGACAGCGTCAGGCCGCCGGGCAGCTGCTCGGAGACGAGGTTGCCGTCGGTGTCGTAGGCGGGTGTGAAGGTGCCGGCCTCGGAGTCGGTGATCGAGGTGGCCGCCCCGCTCGGCTCGGTGGCCGCGTCGTACTGGTACGTGACGGTGGACGGGGCGGAGTCGGTGGTCTTGACCGGCCGGTCCAGCGCGTCGTACTGGGTGGTGGTGACGTTGCCCGCGCCGTCGTCGTAGGACACCAGGCGGCCCAGCTTGTCGTAGGTCCTCTCGATGGAGGCGGTGCCGGTGGTGCTGCGGACGACCTTGCCGTTCTCCGGGCTGTAGGTGAGCGTGGTGTCCTCGATCGCGGCGGCGTCGCCGCCGGTCACGGTAGACTTCACGGCCCGTCCCGCGTCGTCGCCGGTGGTCACCGTGGTGCGGGTGTGGCTGCCGGAGGTCTCGACCACGCGTTCCACGGTGCCCCAGCGGTCGTACTCCATGGTGCGGCCGGGCTGGGTCTGCGGGTTGCCGGCGCCCCCGGTGATGTCGGCTGCGGGCTCGGTGCGGCAGGGCAGACCGGCCCATTCGGGGCGGCCGTGGCAGGCGCCGGTGCCGGTGGCCGACCAGTACGTGGTGAGCTCGGTGCCGGCGTCCGATCCGCTCGACTTCGGCGAGATCTTCTCGACCAGCCGTCCGAGGGAGTCGTACTCCTTGCGCTCGGTGATGTTCCGGCCGCCGGGGTCCTTCACCGTCCGGGTCTGCTGACCGCTGTTCCAGTCGTAGGTCTGGGTGACGGTGCGGCGGTCCGCGTCCTGGGGGTAGCCCTCGACGGCGGCACCCGTGACGAGGGTCGTCACGCGGCCGGAGACCGGGCTGTCCGCAGGACGGTTCTGGTCGTAGGCGTTGCGGGTGTGGGAACGGGCCGCGACGACGGAGCGGGCGGGCAGGGCGGGCCTGTCCCCCGCCGCCGGCAGGTCGCTCTCCAGGGTCACCCGCCGCAGCGGACGGTAGATGTCCGTCTCCCGCTGGCCGTCCTCGCTGTAGACGCTGACCGTGGACAGCAGCAGTGCGCGGTCCGCAGGGGTGCGGTCGGCGATGCCGAGCCCCTTCAGCTCGTTCTGGCGGGCCTGGGTGGCTCCCAGGGCCAGTTCCCGGGCGCCGGCCGTCAGTTCCCGGACGACGTTGCCGTACCGGTCGTACTCAATGGTGCTCAGGCCGCCGCCGGGGACGGCGCGGTTGACCTCGCGGCCCGAGGGGTCGATGTAGGTGACGGTCGCCCGGCCGTAGGCGCCGGCGGCGAGGGTGCGGCCGTCGTTGCCCGCGGGGACGGAGCCGGGCGGGAAGACGGCGGTCGCGTCGGACGGCAGGGCCGTCTGGCCCCAGGCGGCCGCGTCCTGGGCCCCGAGGGCCCGCGGGGCGCCGGTGCCGGAGACTGGTACGTCGTAGACGACGGTGGTCGCGGCCTCGCCGTCGGTCTGCGCCGTCTCACCCTGCTTGAGGGTCGGGCGGGATACTTTCAGGAGCATGCCTTCGCCTGCGGTGACCGCGTTGCCGGCCTTCCCGTAGGTGAAGGTCCAGGGCAGCTCCCCGGCGGGGGTGAGGGTGGTGACGCGGCCCGCCGCGTCGTAGGTGTAGGCGTTCTTCAGGGCGGGGCTGATGCGGGGGTCCCAGCCCTCGCGCAGCCGCCCCTGGTCGTCGTACGCGTACCGGGCCACGCTGGAGGGGGTGGACTCGGTCGCGCCGGGGCTGGTGACCCAGATCCGGATCTCCTTGACGCGGCCCGCGTAGTCGCCGAACGCCGTCGCGGTGGCGGTGGTGTCGCCCGCGTACACGTACTCGAGGACGCGGCAGCCGCGGGTGGAGGGCGCGGCCTCGCAGGCGGCCGTGCCCACGGCCGGGGTGGGGGTGACGACCCACCGCGGGCGGGCCAGTGCCTCGCCGTTCACCATGACCTTCTCGGCGACCACCTTGGTGGTGGAGCCTTCGGTCGGCAGCGCGCTGGCGGAGGCGTTCCACACGTCCATGGCCGGGTCGACCTTGGTGAAGGCGGTGGTGACGCCGTCGGTGTTGCGCAGGGTGAACGTCCCGGTCAAGGAGCCGGTCAGGGTCGCACTCTCGGCGCCGGGCTCGGGCTTCCAGGTGCCGCCCGCCGCGGCCGTGAACCCGATCTCCCCGCCGGTGATGTCGACGACGGCCACCGAGGTGGCGGACGTCTTGCGCAGGTGCGACCAGTCGGACTTGGTGAGCGCGGCGACCGTACCGGAGCGCCACTGCGGACCGAAGATCGGCACCTGGCCCTCGGCGTCGGGGGTGCCGCCGCTGCGCGAGGCCGCGCTCCGGCTGACCGTCAGTCCCAGGATGCTCACGTCGGTGGAGTCGAGGGTGTAGTCACCCGTGAGGAGGTTGGCGGAGCCGGGGCCGATGTCGGCGGTGGGCGCGGAGCCCGCCTGCCGGTCGACCGTGACCGTGTGGGGCGCCGACGCGTCGGTGGCCGTGCCGTCGCTGAAGACGGCCCGGACGTCGATGGGTCCGTCCTCGGCGAAGGTGTCGGTGATGTTCCAGGTCAGTTGCGCGGGGCGGCCCTGCGGGCTGGCCAGGGGCCACGCGGCGACGGCGGACCCGTCGGACGCCTTGCGCACGCCTGCGACGGGCACGTTCTTCCACGGGTCGGTCTCGCCTCGGCGGTACTGGTACGTCACTCCGGTGTACGAGGACTTGCCCTCGGCGGCCAGGGTGGTCCGCCGGGCCGGGCGCTCGCCCTGGTCCGGGGACAGCAGGGCGGCTCCGGAGCCGGCGTAGAAGACGTACGTGCTCGGGGCGGAGACGTTGCCCGCCGGGTCCACGGTCCGGGCGGTGACGGTGTGCTTGCCCTCGGCGAAGCTGAGGGTCTTGGTCACCGCGGCTCCGGTGGTGGCGGCGGACTGCCACAGGGGGTCGCCGTCGAGCCTGTACTCCACCGCTGCCGCGTCTGCGGCGGGAGGGGTGAAGGTGAACTGGCCGGAGTAGCCGCCGCCAGCGTCCGGAGTGCCCGACCACGTGCCGGTGGGGAAGTCCCCGGAGGAGACGGAGGCCGCGGCCGGCTTGGTCGTGTCGACGGTGAAGTACACCGTCGGCGTCCAGTTCGACCAGTAGGAGCCGTCGTTGACGCGGCCCTTGTACCAGTAGGTGCGGCCGTTGACGAGCTTGCCGGCGGGCACCTGGTGGGAGACCGTGCGGTTCTCGACCAGGTCCTGGGTGCCGCTGTCGTACACCTCCAGGTTGGTGGTGCCCTCCCACACCTCCCACTTGGTCCGCAGGAACGGCGTCTCGGCGTCGCTCGCGGTGTAGGACAGGTCGGGGGTGGTGGTGGTCACCCAGTTCTTGCCGCCGTGGGCACGGCCCGGGCCGGCCTTCATAGGGTTCCCGCCCACCGGGGGCGTGTTGTAAGTGACCGTGATGTGGGGGGTGTTGGCGGCCGCGTTGCCGGAGTTGAACCGCTTCCAGGACTTCGGGTCGGACTCGGTCGTGGCCCGGATGCCCATGGTGTTGCTCGTGTTGCCGTTGGCGGCCCAGGCGACGGCGAGGTTCTTGACGTCCTGGGAGACCCAGCCGTCACCGCAGGAGGTGGAGAAGCCCTTCGTGGCCGTGGAAGTGGCCCACTTGGCGGTCCAGTTCGGCTGCGCCGTCCACCGGCTGGCCTCCGTGGCGTGCGGGGTGTCCCACACCTCCCAGGAGGCGGGCGCGCAGGAGGCGGAGAAGTGGTTCCACAGGTTCAGCTTCGCGTCCAGGATCTGCTTGCCCGCGATCTGCGCCATCGGGAACTGCAGGAACGAACGGGCCACCTGTCCGGAGCCGTTGTTGCCCAGGCGCAGTTCGGTCGAGGCCGACATGTCCGTGGTCGTGCCCTGCTGCACGAACGTGTCCCACATCGCGGCGACGTTCACCGCCGGGTCCACGGTGACCGGGAACTTCGTGGCCGGGTCGGCCAGGAACTTCGCGTCCGGGGTGAGGGTGATGTCGATCACCCCGCCGCGCTGCGCGAGCTTCAGGCCCACGTCGGCCCGGCGGGAGTGCTCCCCCGACTTGGGATCGACGCTCGCGTCCCACATGACCGGTGCCGGGAGCACACCGACCTGCTTGCCGGACTTGGCGTCCAGGAAGGTCACAGACCGGTCGGCGTTGGCGCGGGCCTTGACGCCCTTGGCGTTCAGGGTCAGCGTGACCGTGCCGTTCGCGGCGACCGCGGAGCGGTCCTTCAGCTCCAGGTACTGTTCGAAACCGGTCCGGGTGGCCTCGATGACCAGGTCCGTCGCGGGCAGCGCGTCCACGTAGCGTGCATGCGTGCCCTTCAGCTGCGGTTCGGGCAGGACCCCGCGCCAGGAAAGGCCCACCTGCCGGCCCTTGCCGGCATCGAGGGTGACGAGCGGGACCGCGGTGGTCCCCGGCTTGCCCGCGGCGCCGGACGCGCGGACCTTCGCCGCCTGTGCGGAGGGTGTCCGGCCCCCGAGCGACAGGCCGTACGGGTGCCCCTTGGCCCCGATCGTCCCGCCACGCTTCACCAGAGCGACGTCGACGTCGCGCCACTGGCCCGTGGCCCGGTCGCGGAACCGGACCGGGCCCGAGGAGGCCGTCATCGTGGCCGTCCCGTCGGGGTTCACCCACGTGGTCGTTGACTCCGTACGCTCCGACAGCGCCTCCACCGGCTTCCCCGACAGCCGTGCGGTCAGCCCGGCCGACGCGAGGTCGGCGGCCTGGGTGGCGTTCCGCGCCGGGGCCGCGGACGCGGCCCGCGCCGGGGCCGACGACACCGCACTGCTCGCGGCTCCGGCCATGAAGACCGTCTCCACGGCCAGGATGCCGGCCACTCCCAAGGCGAGGGGAGGAAGCCCGCGGCCCACAGGCCGTCTTCCTGACTCAGGCGCGGGCGGTATACCCGTTCTCTTGCGCACTGCTCTTTCTCCACTCCTGATTCGATGACACACCCGAGGACCTCGCTGGCGGGCCATGGCATGCCGCGCCCAGCGTCTTCGGGCCCGCGTGCCCGGCCGTCGCAGGCGCCCGCTCGGCCGCTGGTCCGGCCTTCGTCCCCACGCGGCCCTTGTCTGGGCGATCGCCCTACCGACGCCTGACCGGTGTGGACCGGACTCCGACACGAAACGTGCGGCCTGGGACCAAGGACGGTCTCCGGCCGCACAGATGCCCGGGCAGGGGGCGCGGTCTCGGCCGCACGTCTTCGCCGACACGCAGGCCGCACCTGACGCCCCGGCAAAACCCCTGCCTGAACAGGCATGACGCTAAGGTGCCGCGCCGCGGCGGCGGAGGGTCTGGCGCGCCATCGAGGGGGTCGTACGCGCCATGGCGGGGGTTGCACGCGCCACGGCGCACCGCAGCGGAGCGGCCCCCGCTTCCTCGGCCCGCTCCGCACCTTCGGTCCTCTTCGACCCTGTCCTACGGGGGCGCCGTTCTGAGAGGGCGGTTCGTGAGTCTTCGGTGGTTCTGTCGTCGCCTGACGGGGTGGGTGCGGGCGGAATCCGACGGTCCACGGCCGGTGGCCCGATGGCTGCTCGTAGCGAAACTCGGCCGGCTACTGCTTCCTGGTGAAGCTGCCGGTGTCGGCCTCGGTGAGGATGTCGAGCTTGACCAGGCGTTTCAGCGCCTGGGCGGCGAGGAGGGTGATCAGCTCGTCGCGCCAGCGGCGGACGGTGGACTCGCACCGTGTCCTCGGGAACGCACCCGCCCCTCAACGACAACCAATGGCACCACATCGTGGCGACCCAAGGAATCAGCGGAATGAGGCTCTACGTCGACGGCATCCTGCAAGGCTCCCTACCCGCCGAGGGCAACTTCGTTCAATACACGGGATACTGGCATATCGGTGGGGGGAATCTCGTCGGGTGGCCACAGGAGCCGACGAGCGCCTATTTCGCCGGACAGATGGACGAGACGGCGATCTACCCTTCCGAGCTCACCCCCCAGCAGATTCGCAACCATTTCAGCCTGGGAAAGGTTCCATCGAATCCGCCCACCCGGTGACAAGGCACGCAGTGGATCCCGCCCGCGGGATGCTGCCCCACCGCGGGTGCGGCGTGGGCGCCGTGCTCCGGGCAGTGGCCGGCGGGGACTACGACGCACCCCTGCGGCGCGCACGGGCAGTCCGTGCCCCGGGCGTACAGGGCCGCGTGACCGGCCCGGCCGGCGTCCCCGCACGAACCGGCCCGCCAGGACAGGGCCGCCCACACCCGCCTGCCGCGCGAAGGGGCTGCCGCCCCGAAGGACGGCAGCCCTTTCGTAGCTGGCAGGCGGCCGGGCGCCCGAAGTGCGGTGGCCTGTGCGTGCAGCGTCCCAGGACCCGGCGACAGCGCTCAGGATCTGCCTCAACGATGAGTAGTCCCGCAGTTCGGCGGGGTGGTCCGCCTGGTCAAGGCTGAGGTCCAGCGAGGGGCCCTGGCATGTCCGTGGTTCTTCGCAGACCAGGAACGCGCAGAGGCAAGCCGGTCGGTCGTCGCCGCCGAGATCGGGCAGCGCCTGCAGTGCCGCTCTGCTCTCCTCCTACGGCTTCGCCTCCAGGCCCTCAGGGGATCGGGGATTCACGCGAGGGTTGATCCGGGCGTTCCCGCCGGCTGTGGACCGATCACAGGACGAACGGGCATCGTCGCTCTCGGCGGCCCGCCCGAGGGGCGGACCGGGAGGTGGTGCATGCTGGGGGCCGGGCCGGGCCCGGGAAGGTGGGGCGGGATCGTGGGCGGGGGCGGAATGGGACGGCGGGTACCGGCGCCGGTGGTCGTGGCGCTGACGGTGCTGGTGTGTGGCGCGGTGTCGGTCGCGGACAGTCCGCCACCGGGGCTCCGGCCGCGGAGCGGACCGCCTGCGATGGAGCAGTTGATGGCCGTCCTACCGCGGGGCGGGGCGGTCCCGGGCTACCGGGCCGCCTTCGAACGCACCGACCCGCACGACGAGTACGAGCGGGTCGAACTCTGCATGCCAGTGGCCCGCGCCCTGGCGAACGAGCAGCGGGATCCGGTCGCGGCCACCGCGGTCCGTCTGGATCCCCGTGCCGGGCAGCCGGGCGTCCTGGCCACCTCGTACAGCTATCCGCACGGGGAGGCGGTGCGGGTGATGGACGAGCTGCGGGCCGCGGTCCCCCGGTGCGCCCACTACACCGTGCCCGTGTGGACCGCTGAAGAGCACACCCACAAGGGCCTGGAGCCGTTGCCGTCGGCGGAATATCCGGGCGATGAGATGCTGTCGTACCAGGTGCTGATCGCTCCGAGCAGCCACCCGAGCTTCGCCGAACCGCCAGAGCCGCCCCCTCTGACGGCTCGGTCCGTGATCACCTACGTGCGCACCGGAGACGTCGTCACCCGGTACGCGTCCTACGGCGGCGACGCTGCCCCCCGAGCCGTACCCGAGGCCGTCGTCCGCGAGTTCCACCGGCGGCTGGTTCGAGCTCACCAGCTGCCGGGGTAGCGGGAGCCGGTCCGGCGGAGGGATGCAGCTGCAGCCACGGGGTGTGCAGCCGCAGAGCGGGGAAGAGGGTGCCGGTCCCGGCCACCGAAGCCTGACCCCGGGGCCGGGCCGCCGCGCCCGAGACGCCCGCCCGGGCCGGTACCGGGCACCCGCTTCGCGATCGACCAGACCGTCATCGCCGTATCGCCGCCCCCGGGGCGGCGCCCGCCTGCCGTCCGAGGCCTCCCGCACCGCCCCTGCCTGGACACGCTTCGGGTCGCATCGCTGAGGCAGGGCGGGAGGGCCGGCGCGTGCGCTCGGCCAATCCGGTCCAGTCCGCGGCGCAGGCTCGCCGAGCGCCGTGATCCCTAGTGCAGCCTGGCACTCTGCGTGGGGGCCGGTGGGGGAGGGACGGTCCGGCACATCCGTGTACCGAGCCGAAGGGGACCGCCCATGGCGACGTCCACCGAGCCCGCCACCCCCCTCCCCGTTCCCGGCCGCCCGCGCGGCAGCGTGATCGTGTCCTGGCTGACGACCACCGACCACAAGAAGATCGGCCACCTCTACCTGATCGCGTCGTTCGCGTTCTTCGTCGCCGGCGGGGTGCTAGCGCTTCTCCTGCGCGCCGAACTGGCCCGCCCCGGCATGCAGATCGTCTCCAGCGAGCAGTACAACCAGGCCTTCACCCTGCACGGCACGATCATGCTGCTGTTCTTCGCGACCCCGACCTTCGCCGGGTTCGCCAACGCGATCATGCCGCTGCAGATCGGCGCCCCCGACGTCGCCTTCCCCCGCCTGAACATGCTGTCCTTCTGGCTGTTCCTGTTCGGCGGGCTGATCGTGGTGGCGAGCGTGCTCACCCCGCAGGGCGCCGCCGACTTCGGTTGGACCGCGTACACCCCCCTCAGCAGCGCCGAGCGCACGCCGTTCGTCGGCGGCGACATGTGGATCATGGGGCTGGCGCTGTCGGGATTCGGGACCATCCTGGGGGCCGTCAACTTCGTCACCACGATCATCTGCATGCGCGGTCCGGGGATGACGATGTTCCGGATGCCCGTCTTCACCTGGAACATCCTGCTGACCTCGGTCCTGGTGCTGTTCGCCTTCCCCGTCCTGGCGGCCGCCCTCCTCGTGCTGGAGGCGGACCGGCGGTTCGGCTCGCAGGTCTTCAACCCGGCCAACGGGGGCGCGCTGCTGTGGCAGCACCTGTTCTGGTTCTTCGGGCATCCCGAGGTCTACATCATCGCCCTGCCGTTCTTCGGCATCGTCACCGAGATCATCCCGGTCTTCGCCCGCAAGCCGGTCTTCGGCTACATCGGCCTGATCGGGGCCACCCTCGCGATCGCCGGGCTCTCGATGACGGTCTGGGCGCATCACATGTTCGCGACCGGGGCGGTGCTGCTGCCGTTCTTCTCGTTCATGACCTTCTTGATCGCGGTCCCGACCGGCGTGAAGTTCTTCAACTGGGTCGGCACCATGTGGAAGGGCTCCCTCTCCTTCGAGACGCCGATGCTGTGGTCGATCGGGTTCCTCGTCACGTTCCTCTTCGGCGGGCTCACCGGGATCATCCTCGCCTCGCCGCCGATGGACTTCCACGTGACGGACAGCTACTTCGTCGTGGCCCACTTCCACTACGTGGTGTTCGGTACGGTCGTCTTCGCCATGTTCGCCGGGTTCTACTTCTGGTGGCCCAAGATGACCGGCACCCTCCTCGACGAACGCCTCGGGAAGATCCACTTCTGGACGCTGTTCACCGGCTTCCACACCACCTTCCTCGTCCAGCACTGGCTCGGCGCCGAGGGCATGCCCCGCCGCTACGCCGACTACCTCAGTGCCGACGGGTTCACCGCGCTCAACATGGTGTCCTCGATCGGCGCGTTCCTCCTCGGCATCTCCACCCTGCCGTTCTTCTACAACGTCTGGAAGACGGCCCGGTCGGCCCCCCGCGTCACCGTCGACGACCCGTGGGGGTACGGCCGCTCCCTCGAGTGGGCCACCTCCTGCCCGCCGCCGCGGCACAACTTCACCACCCTGCCCCGCATCCGCTCCGAGTCCCCCGCCTTCGACCTGCACCACCCCGAGATCGCCGCACTCGACCCGGGCAAGCACGACCGGCGCGACATCGTCGACGACCCCTCCGCCGCCACCCACCAGGGCCCGGACGCCGCCCCGGGCCGCAACCCGTAGGAGACCGCCGTGTCAGAGCGCCCGCAGGAGGACGCCGCCGCCGGATTCGCCCGCCTGGAGGGCTACCTCATGGGCCGGGCCGCCGTGCGCGAGGCCCAGGAGGCGGGTCGGCAGTTCGCCCGTACGCTGACCCGGCTCGGTCCCGGCGAACAGCACGAAGTCGCCGACCGCTTCGCCCGCCACCACCTGGCCCTGCGGCGCGAGATTCTGCTCACCGTCACCGGCAGGACGCGGGAGCTGCGCGCCGAGTACAGCAGCCGGTACGACCTCCTGCGCCGCCGCAGCCTCCCGGCGGGCACAGGACTACTGCGGCCGCACAGGACTGCGGCCGTAATGGAGCGGGCCGCAGGCAGGGGCCAGGCCCGAGTCGCGGCGAGGAGGCTTTCTGCACCTGTACGAGTCGACCGACTCCGGGCTTCCCGGGCGTGGCCGCGTCCTTGGTGATCCACCGCATGCCGCATTCGGCGGTGGGGATGAGGGTGACGGTGGCCTGCCGGAGGGGGTTCTCGGCATCACCGCTTCCGGTGGTGGCACCCCGGCCGGTGAGGGTGGCGTTGCCGGGAAGGAGTTCGGGAGGCGGGATCCCGGCAGGGCGGGCCGAGCGCGCCGGAAGCCGCCGGCCGACGCCGGGAGCCGCACGGCGAGAACGGCGAGGGTGCCGGGCCGCAGGTGGCGGGGCGGGATCTCCGGAGGGGCGCTGCCTGTCCGGGCTGGTCACAAGAGGGCGGTGTGGGGCGTCGGGCCTTGAGGCGCTGGCGGTGGAGGCGTACGTCTACGGCTTCGGCACGTACCTCGCCGGCCGCTGGGTCGTCCTCCAGCGCGGAGCGTCGTCATCCGGGACGTCCGGAGACGCGAAGTGGAAGGGCACCACAAGGTGGGCGGCCAGCGCCCGGCCGGCCTCAGTGGCGGCAACGCCGGGAGGGGGGCTGCCGGATCGGTGGTAGACGGTCGCCAGGCGGCCCTCTCCCTCCGGAGCGTCCAGAACCGCGACCAGGTCCACGAACCAGTCGTGCACGGTGTCGCCGTCCCAGATCGCCTCCACCGCTGCCACACGGCCGGGAAGAGCTGCGGCCCGGGCTGCGAGCGAGGCGAGGTCCAGCGGATCGGGCGGCGTGTGCTGTACCCGGTCCCCCAAAACCGCGTATCGCGCGTGGACCACCCGCTCGGCCTCGTGCAGCCCCACCCCCAGAGGACGCAGCGCCTCCCAGACCGACCTGACCGCCGACAATCGGCGGTCGCGCAGCACGTCGGCGTCCACCTCACGGCAGGTCCGCTCCTCCAGATAAGCCCACCAGCCGCTCACCGGGCCACCAACCAGGATCTCGGGGAGCACGTCACGGTGCGAACCTACGCCAGCACCCGGTACCCGCTCGGACCGCCCCCTGGTAGCGCCGCCGAATCTTGGGTTCTGGCTGACTTTCGTGGAGCATCCTGTCGACCATCATTCCGGGCGCCGGGACCGGGACCGGGCCGACGCGGACTCCGGACGGGCCCGGGCGTCGCGGCAGGGCGGCCGTGGCGGGCGTGGCGGGCGTGGCGGGCGTGGCGGGCAGGACCTGCGTACTCTCTGGACGTCCTGATTGACGGGAAGCGCGCGGGCTCCGGAGCCGCAGCCCGGGCCCGCGAGCAGCGGGGGCGGCGGCCTGCGGCGCGGCTGGGGCGGTACGGGTTCGCGGCGGGGGCGGGCCGGGCGGCGGGAACCGGTGGCGGGGCGGACCGGGGCGCCCCGGGCTCAGGTGCGGTTCTCGGCTGCGAGGGCGATCAGGACGTCCATGTCCGGTACGTCCAGAGCCGGTATGCGCAGCCAGTGGAACGGGAGCCCGTACGCGCCGCCCTCGGCCGCCCGGTACTCCATGCGCAGCAGGGCGCCCAGTTCGCTCTCGTCCTCGTCGGCGATGACGACGCTGTAGCGGCACGAGGTGATGCTGTGCCAGGAGATGTCCGTGCCGTCGTGGCGCAGCCCGTCCGCGGTGGCGGTGAGCGGCCCGAACTCCAGCTCCTCGCCGGCCGCGAGGGATTCTTTGGCCCGGGCGAGGTGCAGCGCGGTCACCGGGCCCCTGATCCGGTCCACCAGCGGTGCGATGGCAGAGGGCGGGGACGGGGACATGCGGCCGGAGAGGAAGACGGCCTCTGGTGTGGCGACGGGCGGGTCGGTCGTCCGCGAGGCGAAGACCGTGCCGTCGGTGAACTCCATCCGCAGCAGGTGTACCCACTGCGTGACCACCGTGCCGTCCGTTCCATGGCTGCCGTCCACGTCGTTGGCGCACCACAGGCGGGCGACCTGCGCCCACCGGTACACGTGGGGGCCGCCCGTGCCGCCGGCCCCGGTCAGCGCCACGCCGTCGCCGAACACGGAGAGCGTCGCCGCCTGCGGCCCGTCGGGCCCGGCCGCTTCTCCGGCCAGCGTCCCGTGCACCGGCCCGGCAGGCAGTTCACTTCCCGGTCCGGATCGCGGTTCCGCAGTCCCCGGCACGTCGCGCTCACGCGTGGCCCGTCTCCGCCACCAGCCAGCCATGCGTCCCCCGCTCGGTAAGGCGTCCCGGCTCAGCCGGTGCCGTTCACCTCAGATCCCCGACTCACCCCGACCCGGCGTCCACTCTATTCCCGGGTGGGTTCCGCTGTCCGCCCGATGCCGATCTCCCCGCCCTGTCCGCGGGCGCCGTCCCGGGCAGGAGCGGCAGGACGAAGTCCGCCTGAACCAGGTCGGCGTGACCCGCCCGCCACGCGGCCGCGAACAGCAGACCGGTCAGCAGCAGGCCCTGGGCAGCGATCCGGTCCCGGTCCGACATCGGGCCGCAGTTTCGTGAACGCTCTCCGGACGATGCTCGACCACCGGTCAGCACGGAAGACCGCCGACGTCGCCCCAGGGGGCTTCCGGCCCGCACCGCCGAGTACGCACGGCCGGGCCCCCGTGTTCGCGGTGAGCAGCGTCTCGGGAGGCAGCCTCGGGACGGTGTCCTGGCTGGCCGACTCCCCGGACGGGACGGCGGGCGCGGGGACGTCCCCGCGAGGAGAGCCCCCGCAGGGCGGACCGGCGCTGATCGACCTGCGTCCGGGCTTCCTGTGCGAACGCCAGGACGTCAACCTCTCGACGGCGGCACTGCCTTCCGCGCGCTTCCCCTTCATCACCCCGTCGGGGCGGCTCACCGCCGCCGACTGCGGGCACGGGAAGACAGCGGTGTCCGTGATCGACGGAGGGTACGTGGACTCCACCGGGAGTCTCACCGCAGTCGACCTGCACGCACAGCTCGGCCGCCTGATCGACTGCCACAACCGGAGGGTCACGGCCGGGGCCGCCACCGGACCGGCGGGCCCGGGGACCGCCGTACCGCGGGGCTGCCCGCCGGGTACTGGCACGGCAGTTCGGCAGGTGGAGGCCGCACTCGTGCAGATCGACAACGGCTACAGCAGCGTCGCCTCGCCGGCCCCCTCGCACAGCCGGCCGCGGGAGCTCCTCGTGCCGGCACAGGGGAAGATCGCCGCGGTGTCCGTGGCAGAAGCTGCCGTACGCCAGCGTGCCCTGGAGGCGTTCGGGTGCAGCCGCTACCTCACGTTCGCCAACGTCCGCGGGCCCGGCGTCCAGGCGCCCTTGGGCTGGGTGCTGTCGCGCAGCGCGCAGGAGAACCTGGACGACCAGCTGGACTTGCTGAAGGGGCAGCCATCGGCCGGCGCCTCGCCCGTGGACGACAGGCTCCGTACAGCGAAGCAGCGGTGCCGGCAGGCGGGACTGGAGGACTGAGGACGCCCGCCCCGGCCGGCACCGCCAACGGGTCGGCCGCAGTAGCAGCGCCGTATGCCGCGCACCCCTATCCGCTCGGGTACCCGCCCTTCTGAGGGCGTGGCTGACGTCGCAACAGGGCTTCGGGCCGCCGGTCGGCCGACGCTGGTGCGCGGTCATGTCGTCTGACGTGCCGCTGGTCAGCCGCAGCGGCCCGGTGACCGGCTCGGAGGGGCAGGGGGCCGATCCGGATCTGGGCATATCGCTTGCACGCCGCTTGGAGGTCGCAGGAGGGTACGGGCATGACGACGAGGCTGCGCGCTGCTCTGTTCGACGTGGATGGCGTTTTGATCGACTCCGGTGCGGCCCACCACCGCGTGTGGACCTCGTGGGCGGTGCTGCGCGGCCTGGACCCGGGGTATGTGCGTCGGGTCACCCAGGGACGGCGGCGTGTGGACACCCTTCGCATCGTGGGCCCGGAGCTCGACGTCGCGGAGGAGAGCAGGGTGCTGGACCGGCTGATGGCTGTTGAGGAAGAGGCCATGCGCCCCTACCCCGACGCCGCGAACGTCCTGCACGCGTTGACGGTGCCCTGGGCTGTGGTCACCTCCAGCCGGAGGGAGGCGACCCGGTTGCGGATGGAGCGCATGGGGCTTCCCGTGCCCCGCGTCCGCGTCTGCGCCGAGGACGTTCGTAGCGGCAAGCCGTCGCCCGACGGCTACCTGGCCGCTGCGGAGCAGCTCGGTGTGGACCCGCGCCGCTGCGTGGTGGTCGAGGACTCACCGGCCGGCATTCAGGCCGGGCGCGCCGCCGGCTGCACCGTCTACGCCGTGGCCACCACGCACGGGGTGGAACTGCTCGCCGAAGCCGATGCGTGCTTCCCCTCGCTGGACCATGCTGCGCAAGCCATCAAGGAGACGCGGTGACCGACCAGCCGACCAGCTACAGCAAGGGGTCCGAACTGGACTCCTTGCGAGCCGTGCTGAGTCACTGACCGGGTGGTCGGCCGCCCCGTGGGGACCGACAGCAGTGCCGCTTTGTGCGGTTCTACCGGCTCGGGTTCTCGCTCTGGGCCTCTTCGGCTTGCCGCAGGGCGGCCATCTCCCGCCGCCGCCAGCGGACTACGAGGGCTCCGGACAGCACGCCGAGCAGCAGGGCGAAGAAGGTGCCGCCCCAGACGACAGCGGTGAACAGGGATCCCATCGACTCCATAGGGCCCGCATCGTAGTGCGGGGGTGAACGCACGGTCGGGTCGACCCCGGGAACGGAGGACTGGCTTGCCGCGGCGAGGTGTTCCCCCCGTATCTGGTGGACCGAGTGGTCGGTGGCGGGGGGCGCTTGCCCACGGATGAGACCTCACTAGATAGTCTGCAACAAAACTATCTGTTATGGTTTTCCTCATTGCGGCAGCGGGCTCGCCATCGACGTCGCAGCCGTCCGATCTGCCCTCCCGTCCCGACCTGACCATCGAAAGGCTGACCACCATGAGCCACCGCACCGCCACTGAGACCACCCCCAGCACCACCCGGAACGACGGGCCGGCCCCCCGTGCGCTCACCGACCAGGAGCTCTCCCGGCTTTTGGGCCAGCAGCAGTTCGGCGTACTCGCGAGCGTCAGGAGCACCGGCCACCCGCACCTGTCGACCGTCCTCTACGACTGGAACACCGAGGAGCGCGTCCTGAGGGTCTCCTCCACCGCCGACCGCCTCAAGGTCCGCCAGTTGCGCCGCGACCCGCACGCCTCGTTGCACGTCAGCGGCCCGGACGTCTGGTCGTTCGCCGTGGCGGAGGGAGAGGCGGAGATCGTGGATCCGGCCGACGGGGCGGCCCCTGGCGAACAGCCGCTGCCCGACCGGCGCGTGACCATCCTGCTGCGGGTCTCGCGCCTGTACGGGACCGCCCTGGACATCCCCTCACAGGGCTGAAGGATCGCGCCTCGCCGGGGCAGGAGAATCCGTAGGCCTCCCGTTCCGTGGACGGCATGTGCTGCCCGGCGCAGCCGGTCAGTCGAGGACTGCGGTCGCCTCGATTTCGACCAGGTGCTCAGGGACGTCCAGCGTCGCTACGCCGATCAGGGAGGCCGGCGGCACCAGCGCGAGCCCGAGGCTCCTGGCCGCGCGGCCTATGCCGTCCATGAGCAGGGGCATCTTCTCGGGGGTCCAGTCGACGGCGTAGAGGGTCAGCTTCGCCACATCGTCGAAGGTGCCGCCGGCTGCGGCCAGCGCGGTGGCGACGTTGAGGTAGCACTGCTCGACCTGGGCGGCCAGGTCGCCCTGTCCGACCATGTGTCCGGTGGAGTCCCAAGCAACCTGTCCGGCGATGAAGACCATCCGTGTGCCGGAGGCGATCGCGACCTGCCGGTAGGCGTCGACGGTGGGCAGTCCTTCGGGGTTCACCAGGGTGACGGCCATGTTCTTGCTGCTCCTCTTGGTCTCTTGTGGTTACTGGGGAACCGTAGGAGAGTGGCGCTCTACCTGGAAGAACGCACTTTTCAGTGACAAAGGAACCTCATGGTGACCAAGCAGCTCAGAGACTCGGGTCCGGCCGAGGACGATGCGGATCTGACCCGGGCGGACTCCCTGGCGCGGGAGATCTTCTCCGACATCGCCAACAAGTGGGTGCTGCTGATCATCGAGGCGCTGGGCGACGGCACGCTGCGGTTCACCGAGCTGCGTGACGAGGTCGAAGGCATCAGCCACAAGATGCTGACCCAGAACCTGCGCCTGCTCGAACGCAACGGTCTCTTGAGGCGGACCGTCCACCCGGTCGTGCCGCCGCGCGTCGAGTACACCCTGACCGAGCCGGGCCGGGCCCTGCGCGCGACGGTCGACGGCATGTGCGACTGGACGCACCGGTACTTCGCCGACATCGAAGCCGCCCGCCGCAGTTTCGACACCGACTGAATCGACTGAGCAGACGGCTCATCCTTCCTCGCCCGCAGCGGGGTCCAGGTCACAGCAGCCGACTTCTCCCACCGCGAGCCGTTTCTGCCACGGCAGCCGGCCAACCGTGCGTCAGGCAAGGCGTCGTGCGGGGGCGATCCAGGCCTGGCCGCCTGGGAGTGGCGGCGGTACGAGGGGGTGGTTGTTCGCCGGGTCGGTGATGCTGTGGGGATGCGTGCTGCGCGGCTGATTCGTATGGCCCTCCTGATCCAGTCCAACCCCGGTCTGACCGCGGCCGCGCTCGGCCGGGAGCTGGAGGTTTCCGAGCGGACCGTGATCCGTGACGTGCAGGCGTTGCAGGAGGCCGGGGTGCCGGTGCGATCGGAGCGGGGGCGGGTGGGCGGGTACTTCCTTGCCGCCGGATACCGGACCCGGCTCACCACGCTCGGCACGGGTGAGGCGGAGACGCTCTTCCTGTCCGGTCTGCCCGCGGCGCTGCGGGACCTGGGGCTGTCGGACGCGGCGGAGACCGCCCGGCTGAAGCTGACCGCGACGCTGCTCCCGTCGGTTCGCCGGGCGGCCGAGTCCTCGGTGCGGCGCTTCCACCTCGACGCCCCCGCCTGGTTCCGCGAGCCCGCCGCCCCGGAGCTGCTGCCGGAGCTGGCCCGCGCGGTGTGGGCGGACCGGGCCGTCCGGCTGTCGTACGCGCGGCCGGGACGGGACGGGGAGCCGCCCGGCGCCGTGGAGCGGGTGGTGGAGCCGTACGGGCTCGTACTGAAGGCCGGGGCCTGGTACCTCGTGGCCCGTGTCCCGGGCGGGCGGCAGGAACGGGACGGCGGCTGGCGCACCTACCGGGTGGACCGGATCACCGCGCTGGGCCCCGCGCCCGGGGCGGAGGAGCCGTTCGTACGCGATCCGGCCTTCGAGCTGGCCGCGCACTGGGAGGCCCGCTCGGCGGCCTTCGCCCGCGCCCTGCTGCGGATCACCGTCACGGTGCGGCTGACCGGTCCGGGGCTGGACCGGCTGCCCTCGGTGGTGGACGGGGCCGCCGTCGCGGACGCGCTCGCCTCCGCGAGCGCCCCGGACTCCGCCGGCCTGGTCACCGTCGACCTGCCGGCGGAGTCCGAGGACGTCGCCTTCGACCAGCTGGCCCGGCTCGGCGCGGACGCCGAGGTGCTGGCCCCGGCCCGGCTGCGCGCCCGCTTCCGCGCGCACGCGGCGGCGCTGGCCGCGCTGTACCGGCCCGGCCCCGGGGCGGCTTCGCCGGAGGGGGCCGGGGATCAGGGGTAGGCGGGGCTCAGCGGTAGTCCTCGGCGGGTGCCTTGCTGCCGCCGTAGGTCACGTCCTCGAAGTACGCCCAGGCGTCCGGCTGACTGCCGTCCACGTCCGTCACCCCGTACAGCCTGGCGAGTTCGCCGCTGGAGGTGGACGTGCCGTTCCACCGCTGCGCGCGGTCCGGGTCGGCGGCCAGCGCCGCGACCCCGCGGGCCAGGTAGGTCGGGGACTCCGCGATGGCGAACTCCGGCTCCCGGGCGATCGCGTCGCGCCAGTTCTCCTCGCCCACACCGAAGTGGGCGAGCATCTGCTCCGAGCGCAGGAAGCCCGGCGAGACCGCGACCGCCGCGCCGCCGTACGGGGCGAGCTCCTGCCCCAGGCCGAACGCGAGGCGGATCAGGGCGTTCTTCGCGAGGTCGTAGTAGAGGTTCTCCCGGTAGCGGCGGTTGGAGTGCGCGGTGCCGTCGGTCACCTCCACGTGCAGCGGCGCGTCGGAGCGGATCAGCAGCGGGAGCATCAGCGCCGCCGTGATCACGTGCGAGCGCACCCCGAGCTCCAGGATCCGCAGGCCGTCGGCGAGCGGTGTCTCCCAGCTCTTCTTGCCGAACACCGAGGTGAGCAGGAGGTGCTCGCCGCCCCACAGGTCGTTGACGAGGATGTCGAGCCGCCCGTGCTCCCGGTCGATCCGCCCGGCGAGGGCGCGTACCTGGGCTTCGTCGAGATGGTCGGCGGGTACGGCGATCCCGGTGCCGCCCGCGGCGGTGACGAGTTCGGCGGTCTCCTCGATGGTCTCGGTGCTCCGGCCGACCTCGCTGACCCGGTCCCTGGTCGTACGGCCGGTGACGTACACGGTCGCACCGGCCCGGCCCAGCTCCACGGCCTGCGCCCGTCCGGCCCCGCGGGTGGCACCCGCCACGAGCGCGACCCGACCCGCGAGCGGGCCCGCCGGGCCGGCCTGCACGCCGTCGTGTGTGTTCTGGACGGTCCTGTTCTCCATCGTCATGGAATCCATCGTTCATGCCAAAACTGACAGAACACGTCACCTTTTAACGGCACCGCGGAGCAGGAGTGGCATCTGAGCCGGCAGGCGGCCGGGCTCTTTCCGGATGATGATCCGCCGCACTCTGACAGCCGCCGCGGCAGCTGCCGTGATCGCACCGTCCGCCGTACTGGCTGCGCCCGGCGCCGCGTTATCGGCAGGTGCCCCGACCGGAGCCGCCGCGCCGGGGTCCGCCGCTCCCGCGGGCCGGTCCTGCGCATTCGAGTCCGACCACTTGCGCGTGGCCGTCCACCGGCTGCCGCGCCGGCTGACGGCGGGGGGCGCCTGGTCCTCCTTCTCCCTGTCCCTCACCAACACCACCGGCAAGCGCCTGGAGGAGGTCCAGCCCTTCCTGCGCGTGGCCTCCGCCGAGCGCGTCGACCGGCCCGCGTGGGAGCTGGAGACGGAGTACCGGGACGCCCGGACGGGGCGGTGGAAGTCCTTCCGCCACGCGCAGGCGGACGAGGTGTTCGGATTCCTCCCCGTCGGTCCGCGGAGCACCGTCACGCTCCAGCTGCGCACCCGCGCGGTCAAGGAGGCCCAGCCCGGTGCCGGGTACGCGCTCGCCTCCGGGGACTACCGCAACGCCGACGGCTCCTGCGGTTCGGCCAAGGAGGCCTGGTCCGACTTCACCATCCTCCCCGCGGCCGGAACGCGTCCGCAGCCACCGGTCGCGGCCCACCCCTCGGGCAGGCCGAACATGGAGCCCGATCCCGGCGCCCGGATTCCGACCTGCGTCGACGTCGACACCGCCTACGGGCAGTACAACATCAACACCTCCGTCGGGCGTTCGTTCGGCGTCCCCCGGCCGGTAGCCCTCGGCCCCCGCTGGACGACGTACACCGCCACGGTCACCAACGTCTCCGGGGCGGAGATGAAGTCGGTCAAGGTCATTGCCGAGCTGGGGAGTCACCTCTACAACGAGGGCGAGCGCGATCTGAGCCCCTACGGGGACCTGCAGTACTGGGACACCTCACGACTGGCCTGGAGGACGCTGCGCCAGGCCGACGGGACGGCCGGCGGCGCCGTACCCGGGCCGAAGACACTGGGGCACCGGGAATCCCTGCACGTGCAGTTGCGGTTCAGGGTGGGCGAGGACCTGCCCCTGGACCAGGCGTACGACGCGTACACCGGCATCACAGCCGCCTTCCGCGACCGCTACCGCGGCCTCGAGTGCACGGGCGAGGCCCGGGCCGGGGACAACTTCCACCCGGTCAAGAGCTGAGGCCCCGGGAGGAGCCGCGGGCAGGGCGGGCCGGCTGTCGTCCCCCCGCGCGGCGACGGGCTGTCCGGCGGCGGCCGGGCGGCGCCGGCCGCCTGCGCGCCCGATGGTGGTCGCGGCGTGCAGGGCCCCGCAGCCGAGTCCCGTAGCTTCACCCGGTCGTGGCACCCCGTCCTCGCCCGCGGCGCCGCCCACCGCCTAGAGTCCACCCACGACCAGGGACGGGACCGAGGGGGCCGGCATGGGACGGGAGAAACTGACGCGGCAGGAGGTGCTGCGCGCAACGGCGGCCCTGGAGGCCGTGTGGCAGGACGACGCGGACGGGCTGCGTGCCGTGGAGGTCAGCGCCCCGGGCGAGCGGCCGCTGCCCACCGTCATCGCCCTCGTCGGCCGCTACCTCATCCTCTCCACCCTCGCTGCGGACGTGGACTCCGAAGAGGACTTCCTGGACCCGGCCGACCCCGGCTTCGCCGAGGCGGTGAGCGGACTGGAGGAAGCCGCGCCGTACGCCCGCGTCACCGCCGCCTACGCCATGCTCCTGACCGACATCGCCACGACGACCGACGCCACCCGGTCGGAGACGATCGCCCGCGCCGTGACCACGTTCTTCACCGAGTACACGGGCATCGACAAGCCGGACGTCCCCGCCCTGTTCGCCCTCCTGCGCGCTCAGGCCGGCCGCTGAGCCAGCCTGCTCGGCAGCCGGCCCGGTGCCGGGCCGCACGCGGCCGCCGTAGAAGGGCACGGTACAACCATCCGCGGGGGTCGGGGGTCCAACCGGCTGATCGATGATTTTCACGGGGGAAGGAACTGCCCGATGGGCGTACAGGCCCGCACTCACGGCCGGCTGGCGGCTGCCGTCGCCACTGCCGCACTGGTCGTCTCCGGGGGATTCGTCCCGCCGCTGCTCGCCGCCGGACCGGCGGCTGCTGCTCCGCTTCCCGGGTGGAACCAGCCCGTTCCGCTCGACAGCCCGTCGGGGAGCCTCGTCTCCGGCACCAAGCACCTGGTCATCACCCCCGACGGCACGGCCGTGGCGGTGTGGGGGGAGGCGGTCTCCGACGACCTGCCGAGCGATTACTACTACTCCGTCCGGCCCGCCGGCAGCCGGTACTGGAGTGCGAAGAAGTACCTCGCCGGCGACGGCCTGCACGCGTTCCGGATGTTCCCCGGCGCTGACGGCACGGTGACGGCCGCGTGGGCCGAGACCGAGTGGGACGGAGGCGGCGGCACGGATGCGAGCCAGGTGTGGGTCGCCGACCTCGTCCGGGGCGTCTGGACGAAGAAGGCCCTCGTGGAGAGGGAGGCCGGGCTGTCGGTCACCGGTGCCGCGTTCGCCCCGGGCCCCGGCGGCACCCTGACCGCCGTCTGGTCCACCGAGCCCTACGGCGCCTCCGCCACGGATCCCGTCGAGCGGACCGTCACCACGACGACCCGGGCCGCCGACGGGACCTGGTCCGCGCCCACCGCCGTCGCCTCCACGACCGACGGGGCGGTGACGCGGCCCGACGTAGCCGTGGACACCCAGGGCACAGCCGTCATCGGCTACCTGCGCACCACCGCCGACGGCCTGTCCGGCGTCGAGACCGTCACCCGGCCCGGCCCTGCGGGGTCCTGGGGCCGGCCCGTACCCGCCGCCGCTCCGCGCAAGGGCACCACGGGCCCCAACCTGGGCTCCGGCCCCGACGGCTCCCTGGCCATGACCTGGGTCGACGGCACCCCGGGGGCGTCGGCCGACGAGGCGATCCGGGCGACCGTACGGCGGCCGGGCGCGGACTGGGGTCCCGTACTCGCCGTGCCCTCGGAGCGCCAGCAGGAGGCCGTCCGGGCGCCGGAGCCGCTGATCGCGCCCGACGGCGACGTCACCCTCGCCTGGCGGGACCGCCACGACGGCGGGACGGGGGTGGTCTCCGGCATCGCCACCGCCACCCTGCGCGCGGGCGCCGCCGCCTGGAAGCAGGAGGCGCAGCTCGGACTCCGGGGCAAGGAGGTGCAGTTGGAGGACGCCGAGATCGGTCCCGACGGGACCGTGCGCGTGCTGTGGTCGGAGCAGGTGGCCGCCGGTTCGTCCGTGCGGCACGTCCTGGGCCAGGCGGCCCGTACCTCCGGCGACGACGCCTGGTCCGCGCCCGCCGCCCTGCCCGGCGCCACCGCGGAACACTCCAAGCTCTTCGGGGCGGTCGCCGCAGGACCGGGCGGTTCCGCCGCGGCCCTGTGGCACCAGGACTGGAACGACGAGGACTGGACCCCACTGCTCGCGTCCGACACCCTGCCGCCGCTGGTCGTGACCGGCTCGGCGGTCCCGGCGGCGGCTCCGCTGGCCGGGAGCGACGGCAGGAAGACGGTCTGGGCCCCGGTCTGGGACCTCAGCGCGCCCGTGGCCGACTGGACGCTGACCCTCACCGACCCGAAGACGGGCAAGGCCGTCCGCACCCTCACCGGGAACACGCAGACCTGCAAGGTCACGGCGGCCTGGAACGGGCGCACGGCCGCGGGCACCCTCCCGGCGAACGGCCCGCTCGCGTGGAGCCTGACGACCTCCCCCGCCAACGCCCCGGCCCCGGTCGTCCTGGCCAAGGGCTCGGTCACGGTCACGGGCGGATCGGCGGTCCACCGCGACTTCGGCGGGAAGGCGGGTACGCCCGACGGTACGGGCGACATCATGTCCGTCAACGGCACGAGCCTGCGGACCGCGTACGGGCACCCGGGGATCGACAGCTTCAGCGGCAGCACGACCACCACCGGCTGGCCGAAGGGCTTCCGCCCGGTCCCGTTCGGCGACACCAACGGCGACCGCTGCAACGACACCCTGGTACGGCTGGCCACCGGCGAGATGCGCCTCTACACCCCCGCGTGCGGAGCCGCCCTCAAACCGACCACCAAGCACCGGGTGCTGGGCAAGGGCTGGAACGCGTACGACCTCATGACCGGCGTCGGGGACGTCACGAAGGACGGCCGCCCCGACCTGATCGCCCGCGACCCCAAGACCGGCGGCCTGTACCTCTACACCACCACCGCCTCCGGGATCCTGTCCCCGCGCGTCCTCCTGAGCACGGCCTTCAAGGACTACAAGAAGATCGTCGGCACGGGCGACCTCAACGGCGACGGCATCGGGGACCTGCTCCTCCAGGACACCGGCAACGAGCTGTGGCGCAGCTACGGGCTCGGCAACGGCAAGTTCGGCGCCCGCACCCTCCTCGCCAAGGACTGGGGCGCCTCGTACAACGCCCTCGTCGGCATCGGCGACCTCACCGGCGACGGCCGCGCCGACCTGCTCGTCCGCGACACCGCGGGCGCGGTCTGGCGCTACGACGGCACCGGCAGGGGAACCTTCGGCGGACGCGTCAAGCTCGGCACCGGCTGGCAGGTGTACGCGGGAGGCATCCACTGACGCCGTGAGGCGGTGTTCCTCCCCGGAGCGGGGGGAACACCGCCTCCGGGTCGGTCAGCAGTGGCTGCGGGCCTTCTTGAGGCCCGGTGCGGCCTTGCGGAGGTCGGAGGTGGAGGAGGCGGTGCCGCGGGCCAGGTCGAGTGCCTCGGCGAGCGGTTTGTGCTTCGCGTCCTCCAGGGCGGCCAGGCGGGCGAGTTCCGAGGCCACGGCGAGCCGGCCGTAGGCGAGCTCCCACTCGGTGTCCGAGGAGTCGGCGGGCAGCGGGTCGGGGAGCTTCCACACCAGCGTGCAGGCCAGTTCGGCGTCGCTGCGGGACTTCCCGTCGTCCCCGGCCGCACTGCAGCCGGCGAGCAGCGCCAGCGCTGCGGTCAGCGGAACCAGACGTCGCATCATGTGCCGGACCCTCCCCCGGTCAGCCACTCCACCCCACCCCGACCACCTTAGGGACGCGCGTCCGGCGCGGGCAAGACGGCCTGCGCCCGGCGGCACGCGGCGGCGTACGGGCCGACGGCCGCGTGGCGCGGAGCACGTCACTGCGGGCAGGCCGGGCGGACGCGGAGGAGTTCGGTGCGCAGGGCGGGTGTGCCGTCGACCGGCGCCGGGTCCTCGGCGGTCGGCTCGATGCCTGCCGCGGCGACCTTGTCGAGGGTGGCCAGGCCTTCGGGGCCGACCGTGCCGAACACCGTGTAGTTGGGGCGCAGGACGGAGTCTCCGTAGACGACGAAGAACTGCGAGCCGTTCGTGTGCGGACCGGCGTTGGCCATCGCGAGCAGGCCGCGCCCGTACTGGCGGCGCGTGCCGGTCGGGTCGGTCGGTACGGGCGGCAGGTCGACCGGGAGCTCGTCCTTGTACTTGTACCCGGGCCCGCCCTCGCCGGTGCCGGTCGGGTCGCCGCACTGCAGGACCTTCAGCGTGGGGTAGGCCGTCAGGCGGTGGCAGACCGTGCGGTCGTAGAAGCCGTGGCGGGCCAGGTGCAGGAAACTCTGGACCGTGCAGGGGGCCTTGGCCCTGTCCAGGCGCAGCGGGAGCCGGCCCTGGCTGGTCGGAACCGCCATGTCCACCGTGCCGCGGCTGGGGGTGCGGCGCGGGTCGGGCGGCAGCGGGACGGGGCGCGCGGGCGGCTCTTCGGGGGTCTGCGCGTACTGGCAGGGGCCGTTCGTGGTGCGCGGCGGAGGGCCCTCGGAAGCGGTGGCGGTACTGCCGCCGGAGAGGGCCAGCGCCGTGGCCGCCGCCAAGGTGCTGATCAGTAATCGGTTCATCCTGCACGCCCTTTCCGGCGATCGCCAGGTCTTGGAGCGGTCGCAGTCTAGGTCGCGGGCCCGGTCGGCGGGAATAGCGCCCCGCGGGGGTCGGCGCGGCTGACGGGGCGCCGGCTCCGCGGGGCTCAGCGGTCCCGCCAGCCGCCGTGCATGCCTTCGCGGTACGCGGCCTCGTAGGCGCGGTCGCCGAGGAGGGTCCGGGCGTGGTGTTCGGACTGCGTGCGCAGGGGGGCGAGTTCGGGGGTGCCGCGCTGGGGGTGGCCCACGGACTGCCAGAGGGCGTGGCCCGCGCCCGAGGTGCGGGCCGCGCGGGCGCATTCGCCGGCGGCCGCCTGGGCGGCGGCGAGGAGGTCGAGGCCGAGGGCGGTGCCGAAGCTGTCGCCGAGGTGGTGCTTGGCGGCGAGCATGGAGCGGGCGTGCGCGGCAGCCTCGGCGGGGCGCTCCTCGATCAGGGAGATCAGGGTGAGCTGGTAGTCGGCGTAGGAGCGGGTCCAGTGCTCGCCGCGGGCGGTGCAGCCCTCGCGCAGTTCCTCGGCGGCGGCGCGGGCCTCCTGGTGGAGGCCGGTCGCGGTGAGGGCGAAGGTCCGGGCGAGGTGGCAGCGGAGCCTGGCGGCGGAGTCGAAGACGGTTCCCGGGAGGCCTTCGAGGGCGTTGTCGGTGACGATGCGGGCGGCCAGGGGGCGGCCGGCCAGCAGGTGGCTGATGCCGAGGAGGTAGGCCGCGTCCAGCCGGTCGTCGGGGTCGTGGGGGTCGTCGGGGTCCTCGTCCAGGCCGCGTGCTGCTGCGGCTGCTTCGCAGGCGAGGGCGAGGCGGTGGGCGTGCTCGTGTTCGCCGCGCAGGAGGAGGACCACGCCCAGCGCCCAGCGGGGCCGCGTGATGTCGGTACCGTCCGGTCTGGGGGCGTTCAGCCCGCGCTGGAGGTAGGTCTGGGCCTCGTTCAGGTGCCCGCAGCAGCCCCAGAAGAAGGCGACGCGCGCGGCCATGTCCAGGGCGCGGGCCGGTTCGGCGCCGAGCAGGTGGTCCAGGGCCGCGCAGAGGTCGCGGTGCCGGTCGCGCAGCCGGCGGTACCAGCTGCCCTGGTCGGCCGAGAGCCATCCCTGTTCGGCCGAGCGGGCCAGGCGGTGGAAGTGGTCGGCGTGGCGCCGGCGGACGGTGTCGCCCTGCTCCAGGTGGCCGAGCCACATGGCCCCGTACTCCCTGATGGTGTCGAGCAGGACGTGGTCCTGCCCGGACCTCTTGACGACCGATTTGGCGACCAGTCCGTCCAGCGCCTGCGGGACCCGGGCCGGCGGCAGGGCCGCGTCGGAGCAGACCGCGCGCGCGTCGTCCGCGTCGAAGGGGCCGCGGAAGACCGAGAGCCGTGCCCACAGGAGGCGTTCGGCCGGGTCGCACAGTTCGTGGCTCCAGCCGATGGTGGTGCGCAGGCTCAGGTGCCGGCGGGGGTCGCGGGGGGTGGCGGAGAGGAGGGGGTCGATATGGCGGTGAAGGCGGTCGGCGAGCTGCTGCGGTGCGTGGTGGGTGAGCTGGGCGGCGGCGAGCTCCAGCGTCAGGGGGATGCCTTCGAGGCGGCGGCAGATGTCCCGTGCCACCCGAAGGAGTGAGGGCGGCCAGGGGTGCGGAAGCTGCGGCGCGACCGCGGCGGCCCGTCTGAGGAAGAGTTCGAGCGCGTCGTCGGGCCGCAGCGGCGGCAGTTCCACGACGCGCTCGCCGCGGATGCCGAGGGGCTGGCGGCTCGTGGCGAGTACGGACAGCCCCGGGGCGGCGGTCATCAGGTCGGCGGCCAGGTACCGCACCTCGGGGAGCAGGTGCTCGCAGGAGTCGAGGACGAGGAGCAGTTCGCGGTCGGCCAGCCAGGCGCAGAGGGCTTCCGCGGGCATGCGCGGGGTGTGGTCGGCGAGGCCGCAGGCGGCGGCGACGGTGTCGGCCAGCTGGGAGGCGTCCTGGAGCCGGGACAGTTCCACCCAGGCGAAGGGGCGGTCACCGTGGGGCGACTGCTCCAGCAGGTGGCGGACCGCCCGGCTCTTGCCCACGCCTCCGGTGCCGACCACGGTGACCGCCCGGTGGGCGGCCAGCATGGCGGTCAGGGCGGCCAGTTCGGGGCCCCGCCCGACAAAGGCCTCGCGGCCCTCGTAGCCATCGTACTTACGTCGATCCTCGTCCACGCGAGCAAGTCTGGCCCACCGCGCACCGTCCCTGGGGGCGGTCCGCCCGCGAGGGGTCCCGCCGCGGCGCGGCCGGGCGGGGTCGAGTCGGCTGCCCGTCGTGGCCGGCTGCACAGCTGCGGTGCTGGTGGCGGCGGTGCGCAGTCTGCGACGATTGCGGGCGTCAAGCGACGGCGGGACGAGGAAGCCGGTGGGATTCCGGCACGGTACCGCCACTGTGTAGGGGGAGCGACTCCATGCGCGGCCACTGCCCGTCAGGGCGGGAAGGCCGGAGGAGCACTGATCCCGAGTCAGGAGACTCACGCCGTCGCACCTCGACGTACGGGGCGGATCTCCCCGGGGAGGCGGTGGCACTCGTGTGCCTGCACATATACGACGGCTACGGCTACGGCTACGGCTACGGCTACGGCTACGGCTACGGCTACGGCAGCCTGCCGCAGAGCGGCGGCCGGCGGTTTCGGCGGCCGGTGGGGACCGTACGGGCGGTCCACGCGGTAGGGGCCGCAGGGGCGGTACGGGCATGGTGACCCCGGTGCTCACCCCCGCCGTCCTGGCCCGGTTCGCGGGTATCAGCCGGTACTTCGCGGTGTCCACCGGACCGCGGCCACCCGTCGCGGGGTACCGGCCGCTGGCCGAGCTGTACGGCGACGCGGACACGATGGCGCAGTGCGTACGGGCCGTGGCCGCGCGCCTGCGCACCGACGAGCCGCGGGTGGCCGCGTCCACCCTCCACATCGGCACCGCCTCCCGCCTGTGGTCGGTCGCACTGGCCGGCGCGGCCCTCACCGGCCGGGTCCCCGACCTCGACCCCGGCCGTCTGCACTGGCGCCTGCCCGGGTCCGGGCCCGTGGACCTGTGGCTCCCCGAGCTGCGGGAGGTGCCGGACCGGGACCCCCTGCGGGCACTCGGGCACACGGTCGTCGAGCAGAACCTCGGCCCCTTCGCCGCGGCCGTGCACCGCACCTGCGCCGTGTCCCCGAAGGTCCTGCACGGCAACGCCGCCGCCACCCTGGTCTGCGCCCACCGCGCCCTCCACACGCGGGCACCGCATCCGCCCGTACTCCCGGTCGCGCCCCTGGTCCGCGCCCTCCTGGACCGGCCGCCGCTGGCCGGGGCCGGAACGTACCGGGCTGCCGGCCCCACCGCGGCGCTCTCCTACCGCCGCAACAACTGCTGCCTGTACTACCGGGTCCGCGACGGCGGCGGGACCTGCGAGGAGTGCGTGCTCAACCCGGAGGAGGAGCTGGAGGAGAAAGCGGGCTGACGGGCGGCACGACGGTGCAGACCCCCGGCCGGGGGCACCGCGTCCCTGATCGGGGGCCTGCCGCCGTGGCCCGGTCCCGCCTCAGCCCTGCGCGCCCGCTGCGGCGGGCAGGCCCAGGAACCTCGCCGGGGCCAGGACGAGGAACTTCGCCATCGCGGTGGCGAGGCCGGCCGCTCCGGGGCCGTCCGGATCGCCCGCCAGGCTGCGGAAGGTCAGTTCCAGGGCCCGGTCGCCGTCCCGTACCAGGAGGGTGGTGATCCGGGCCTGCTGTCCGGCGGGGCCGGCCAGCATGGTGCGCATCAGGGCCTCGTCGCCGCCGGAGCGCTTCTCCACGTCGAGCGGCCCGCTCGGATCGGCGGCCGGGTCGAGGAGTTCCACCGTGATGTCCTGGTCGCCGATGCTCATCGTCCAGGCCTGGCAGCCCTCGTAGACCGCCCGCATGTCGGCCATCCAGGCCGCGGCGGCACCGGCCTCCCGCTCCGAGACCCCCTCGTCGACGAGGATCGTGGAGTCGGCGTTGACGAAGGAGGTCCTGACCTCGCGCGCGGCCTTGTCCAGGAAGGCTCTGTTCAGCAGCGCGGTGAGCTCCGGGGTCGCGGCGGTCATCGGCGGCGGGTCCTCGTCGGAGGAGGGGGCCGCCATCTCGGTGAACCCGTCGAGGCCCGCGGGGCCCAGGTCGGCCGCCGTGAGCAGCAGCTCTTCCAGGGGGGCCGGAGGCGTGGCCTGCGTCGGCGAATCGCCCATGTCGTGCACGGAGTTGCCTTTCGTGGAGCGGTGCGTACGTGGTGGTGGTGCGGAGTGGGCGCGCGCGGGCGTCAGTAGACGCCGTTGTAGACCTGCCAGCCGGTGGCGAGCTGCGTGCGGCCGCCGAAGGTGCCGGCTCCGGTGCCGTTCCAGCGCCAGATGGCGCCGGCGCTGTCGCGGGCGAGGAGGTCGGCGCGGCCGTCGCCGGTGAGGTCGCCGGGGACGACGAGGGTGGTGTAGGAGGGGCTGAAGTCCTTCACCACCAGGGTGCGCGGGCCGAAGGTGCCGTTGCCCGTGCCGTTCATCCGCCACAGCTCGTTCGAGGCGTCCTGGAGCAGCAGGTCGCCGTGGCCGTCGCCGGTGAGGTCCCCGGCGCCGACGATCTTCTTGTAGCCCTTGAACGCCGTGCCGAGGCCTACGCGCGCGGAGAGGATGCCGGTGCTGGTGGTGGTGTAGAGGTACAGGCCGCCGGTGGCCGGATCGCGGGCGATCAGGTCGGGGCGGCCGTCCTTGTTCACGTCTCCGACGGCCGTCATGACGTCGTACGCGTTCCAGCCCTTGCCGAGGACCTTGTGCTGGGTGGTGGGCTTGAGGGCCTCGCCGCAGGCGGGGGTGTAGAGGCGCATCTCGCCGGTCGCCGGGATGCGGACCAGGGTGTCGTTGCAGCGGTCGCCGTTCGTGTCGCCGAAGGGGACCGGGCGGAAGCCCTTGGGCCAGCCCGTGGTGGTCGCGCTGCCGCTGAAGTTGCCGGTGGCGCGGTTGCCGTAGGCGGTGCGGAGGGTGCCGGCGGCCGTGGTCTGGACGAAGTCGCCCGTACCGTCCGGGGTGTTCGCCGCTCCGCCGAAGTCGCGGTGGACGGCGGCGCCGCCGCGCAGGGCGACCGTTCCGCGGGCCAGGACCGCCGGGTCGGCGGCCGACTCGGCGCCGGTGAGGGCGAGTTCCCAGGCCAGCGGGCCGTTCGGGGCCGGGGTGCCGGCGGCGGTACGGCCGTCCCAGCGCGGGCGGACCGGCGCCGCGGCGGCGGTGGTGCCGGACAGGGTCCGGAGGGTGCGGCCCGCCGGGTCCTTGAGCGCCAGGGTCCAGCGGACCGGTTGGTTCGCGGTCCACGTCGGGTCCCAGGCGGGGCCCGTACCGCCGAAGACGGCCGCGGCGGGCGCGTTCGAAGCCGTCAGCGCCACAGCGGGTGCGGTGCTGGTGCGCACCGCGAGGAGCTGGTCGGCCCGCTCCAGCTCACCGGCGACCAGCAGGGCCGCGCCCGCACCGTCCGGGCCGACGGCGAGCTCGGCGAAGCGGTTCCCCGTCACCCCGCGGTTCTGGGTCAGCCGGACCGGTGCGGTCCAGGTGCCGGTCCGCGGGTCGCGGGCCGTCTCCATGGGATGCACGTCCGTGCTCCCGGAGCCGGGCCGGGGCTGCGACCAGGTGGCGCGGATGGTGCCGTCGGCGCCGATGGCGGCCCCGTAGCGGGAGGGCGCGCCGGTGCCCGAGGCGATGGGGGCCGGGGCGGACCAGCGGGAGTCCGTACGGCCCAGCGAAGAGGCGTAGAGGGGGGTCGTGGCTGTGGCGGCCTTCGGGTGGAGCCAGAGCAGGGTGACCCGGCCGTCCGGGGCGACCAGCGGCTCGGGGGTGCGCCAGGCGGGGTCGGTCAAGGCGTCGGCGAAGACCTGGAGCTGCGGGCCCCAGGCCGCGGCGCCGGGGGCCCGTACGCTCGCGTAGCCGGCGGTCGTGCGCTTGCCGTCCGCGGCGGGCTGGTCCACGCGCCAGGCGACGGCCGTGGTGCCGTCGGGGCCCGTGCCCAGCTCGGGCCGGGTCGCGCCCGCGCTGGCAGCGGTCAGAGGGGCGGGCTCGCCCCACGCCCGTCCGGATGCGGAGCGGGTGACCGTCTCCAGGCGGTTGGCGGTGTCGCCGGTGCCGGTCGTACGGACGTACGCGGCGACCACGGACCCGGTGGCGTCCACCGCGACGTCGGGGTCCTTCAGGAGCTCCTGCGGCGAGGCGGCCGAGGCGACCTCGGCCGCAGCGCCCCAGGTGCCGTCGGCGCCGCGGACGGCGGCGGAGACGGCGGCCGGACCGCGGCCCTCCGGGCCGCCCGCCCACACGGCGGCGAAGGTGCCGTCCGGGCCGGCGGCGGCGCGCAGCCTGTCGAGGGTCAGGCCCGCGGAGAGCGGCAGCAGCTCCGAAGTACCGGACCAGGCGAGGGACTTGGTGTGGACCGTGGCCGCCACGACGCGGGCCTCGCGGCCGGTCCCCTGGGCCGCGTCGTGGTGCGGGGACTCCGCCCACACGGCCAGGACCTCGCCGCCCGTTCCGGCGACGAGCTGGACGTCGCCCCTGCTCGTGGGCGTGTGGGAGAGCGGCTTCGGGGCGCTCCAGGTACTGGACTTCGGGGCGCGGACCGCCGCGTACAGGCGGTACGTCCAGCTGGTCCCGGCCACCGCCTCCTTCCACACGGCGACCGCGGAGCCGTCGGAGGCGACGGCGATCTGCTGGCGGCCCACCCAGCTGATGATCCGGTCGCTGACGGGCTCGGCCCTGTTCCAGGACGGGAGTTGCTGCGCGGGCGTGGCGGCTGCGGGTGGGGGTGCTGCGGCTGTGGTGGCGGTCGCGGCGGGCAAGGTGGTGTGGAACAGGGTGGTGGTGGCGGCGAAGGCCGGCGGTACGCCGAGTGCGACGCCGGTCAGCGTGCTGACGATGGCCACCGCGACGGCCAGCCGGCCCCGCCCTCCCCCGTGTGCGTCCATCAGGCAGGTTCCTTTCCCCGTGATGCAGATGCCAGATCAGATGTCAGATCGCATGTCAGATCCATCACCGGTGGGACTCATGGGGCCCACCAGATGGTTGTGCACGAATTTCATATGAATTGCTCGGAATATTTCCGGCGGCCGCTTCGCCCCGTCCGCGGCGGCCGTCTCCCCTGTGGACGGCCGACACGGCGACGGAGCGGCAGCCCCCGCCGGGGACGCCTGCCGGAACCCGGTACCCGGCGGCGCGAGCGGCGCGGCGTCCGCAGACGCAGCTCCTCGCCGGCCCCTGGCCGGCCCCCGCCGCTTCCCGCAGCGGGGTCCGCCCGGGGCGGCCCGGTCGGGCGGCGCGCGCATCGGGCGGAGCTGCCGGAACCGGCGGAACAAGGCACAGGACTTCCGACGCGCACACTGTACGCATGGGCGTACGATGTGCGCAACCATGATCTGACAGCATCGGACGCGACGGCTCAGCAAGGCAGTTGCCGCAGGTGGCAGGCTCGTGCGGGTGGGCGGGAAGTGGCCCTCGCGGCGCTTGTACCCTCGGCGCGTACACCGTGCGCACCCGGTGCGCAGCACCCCGCTTTGGAGGAACAACCGTGGCAGCAGAGTCCCCTCCCGTGCCGTCCGTCTGGACGCGTCCGCAGCCCGAGCCGCGCCAGCCGGGGCTGAGCCGCGACGTGATCGTCCGCGAGGCGGTCGGCATGCTGGACGCGGACGGCGCGGAGGCGCTGAGCATGCGCAAGCTCGGCGCCCGCCTGAACGCGGGGGCCACGTCGGCGTACCGGCACGTGGCGAACAAGGACGAGCTGCTGGAGCTGGCCGTGGACGAGGTCCTCGGGGAGGTCCTCGTCCCCGGCGGACGGGGAGGCCCGGACGGCGCGGGCGCCGACTGGCGTGCCGCGGTCTCGGAGTGCGCGCAGTCCTTCCGGGCGACGGCGGTCCGCCACCCCTGGCTGTGCGCCGAACTGGGCCGGGCCGGTCTCGCCTACCAGGGGCCGAACCTGTCCGCGCTCTCGGCGGGACTGGCCGACCTGTTCGAAGGCATCGGCCTGTCCCACGTACCCGGTGCGATCGACGCGGTGTACTCCTACGCGATCGGGATGAGCACCACCGAGTCGGCCTGGCTCACCACCGTGGCCCGCTCGGGTCTGACGGAGGCCGAGTTCCTCGAGCGGGTCCTGCCCACCACCCCGGAGACCGACGAGGAGCACCGGCAGTACGTCGAGGACCCCGCAGCGATCCGCGACCGGAAGTTCACCGCCGGCCTGGACGTCCTCCTCGACGGACTCGCCACCCGCCTGCCCGGCTGAGGCCCGGGGCCCTGGTCAGGGGCCGGGCCCAGCGGGGCGGACGCACCTAGACCTCCTCGTCCATGCCGATGACCCGGCGGAGGTCGTCGGCCGCCTCGTGCTCCTCGCCCTGCCGCATCTCCAGCAGGGCGGCGGCGATCGCGTCGAGTTTGCGCTGGACCGCGTGCTCGGCCCTGCGTTCGCTGTTCTTCAGCAGGGCCAGCAGCAGCAGGGTCACGGCAGTCATCAGTTCGCCCAGGAGCAGCTGCCACGCGAGCGGGATGTGCAGGAAGTGGCCGACCAGGTACGCCGCCACCAGGGCGACGCACACCGCTTGGAAGGCCACCGAGGCGGTGGCCGCCGAGGCCTTCTCCGCCAGCCGTTCGAACCACGCCGGTTCCCCGCCCGCACCGCGCCCGTCAGTCGTCATGGCTCCTGCATACCGCGAACTCCCCGCCCGGGCCGCGGGCCGCGCCGCCGGGAGGGGTCAGGGGGACGCCGAGGCGGACGGGGCCTTGCCGTTCTGGGCCTGCTGGGCGCGGTCCGCCATCATCCGGCCGAGCGCGGCGAGCGAGGGCTCCAGGTCGCCTGCCGCGGTGGTGTAGCGGACGAAGACGACGACGGTTCCGACGAGCGCCCCCGCTTCGGCCTCCTCGATGGTCTCGTCGTCCTCGTTGACCATCTCCTTGCCGGGGGTGAACCGGAAGGCCGTACTGGTGTCGCCCAGGGCCGGGTACGACATGAGGGTCTTCTCGGAGTCGTCCGCCAGGTCGCTGCGCATCAGGTCGTACGCCCGGGCGGCGTGCGGAGCGCTGTCGAAGGCCGTGACGTAGAGCGCGGCCGTCTTCTGCGGCTTCTCGCGCCCCGTGGTGGTACGGGCGGTGAACAGGCGGCCCTCGCAGGCGGGCTGGCAGCCCTGCTCCCCCGCGCTGACCTCCGGCTCGCCGCTGCTCTTGAACTCGGCCGGCAGGCTGTCCCCGCCGGGCAGGACGCTCTCGACGACCGCCAGCTCGGTGAGGGGGGTCACCTTGCGCGCGCCCGCGCCGTCCCGTCCGTCGTCGCCCAGCATCTGGACCACGTTGCGGAAGCCGATGACGACGAGCAGGGCCAGCACCGCGCCGACGGCGATCAGGGTGACCACCGTCCCCGTGGTCTTCTTCAGGTGCAGGGGGCCGATGTTGATGGTGGCGTGGGGGGCGTCGCCGCCGATGTGGACGTGCTGGGTGATCGTCGGCGGGTAGGCCGGAGGGGGTGGCGGTCCGGAACTCAGGGCCGCCCGCAGCTGGTCGGCGAGGGCGGGGTCGCCGTCCAGTTCCACGGTCAGGCGACCCCGTACCGCTTCCGCAGCCTGCTCGGAGCCCGGTTCCGCGTCCCAGAGGTCCAGGGCTCCACGCCCCTCGTCGGAGCGGCCGAGGCGGCTGCGGACCAGCTCCGACAGGCGGGTGAAGGCTGCGGTGCCGGCGCCGGAGGCCGCGCCCGAGACGAGGGAGGCGACGACCGCACCTGCTAAGTCCGTTGGCGACATGGCGGCATCTTCGCGGAAGGGCCGGGGTTTCCGTAGGGGGGCGGGGCAAGTGGGAGGGGCGCGTCCGGAACGGGGCGGTCGGGTGCGTTGCGTACGGACGGGGCGCGGCGCCGTGCGGACCTCCTGTTGGCGTGGGCGGCAGCGAGGCGCAGGGCGGTGACGGCGGTTCCCGCGGCGGATGCCGTGCAGAGGGCGGTGAAGGCGTCGGGGGTCCAGGTCCAGAGGGCGGCGGGGCCTGCGTAGGCGAGGGCGGCTGCCAGGAGGGCCGGGGGTGCGGCGCCTGCGAGGCACCACAGGATGGTACGGGCGGGGCGGGCGGGGCGGTGCGCAGGCCCGCTGTGGCTACCGATTCCCGCGGGTGCGGCGCAGGTGGTAGGCGCGGGTCACGAAGGCGAGTAGCGGGCCCCAGGCCAGGACCGGGACGTAGCAGGCCCACAGCATCCAGGCGCCCGGCCCGCTGGTGGGGAACACCTCGCCGTTGTCGTTCAGCGGCGGGACGAAGTGGAAGAAGTAGTTGAGCACGGCGTAGGCGGACAGCGCCGTGGCGAGGAGGGCTCCGGCCGCGGCGGGCACCACGACGGCGCGGACCGGCAGTTCGCGTCCCCCCGCGAGGGGGACCCACGCCGGGAGGCGCTCGCCCCACGGCTTGACCAGCCCGAGCGTGAGCAGCGCGAGGCACTGCGCGACCAGGGAGAGCGAGACGACGTACGGGCGCTCGCCCGGCAGCCAGTCGTGGCCCGCGTACCAGTCCGGCCAGCCCGATACGAGCGCGATGCGCCACAGCCCCGACGGCAGCGTGCACAGCGGCACGGCGTACGCCGCCCACAGGACGGCACGCGGGATCCGCGGGGTACCTGCCCCGGCACCCGCACCCGCCCCGGGATCCCGGTCGGCCGCGGCACCGGCACTGGCACGGCTGACGGACTCCATCGCGCTCACCATGGTTCCTCTCACCCGGGATGCCCGGCGGCACCGGGAAACACCGGCAGAGCAGCGGGAGTTGCTGCCGCCCCCCATCCTCCGGCGCCCCCGTCCGCCCCGCGTCAACCCCCGGTAGGGACCGCCTCACCCCCGGGGCGGAAGGCGGCTCGTCCCCGAGGCCGACCGACGTCGGGACGGGGTCGTTCCCCGGCGGTACGGGCGCCCTCGGGCGGCTGGCGGTCGCGGCGCCCCTGCGGGCGGCTTGCCCGGTTTTGGGGCGGGGAGGGGCGGGTATCCACGGGGGGACCAAGGGGGCGGTCATGTGGCAGGTCGCATGGGGAGCGGTCTACGTCGTGCTGTGCGTGGTGCTGGTGCGGCAGTTGCGTTTCTACGGGCGGGAGAACCGGCAGTGGATCGATCCGCCCGTCCGCGAACCGGCCAAGCCCGACCTGTACGTCCTGGCCGCCCTGTCGGGCGGGGCGCGGTACGTGGCCGGTACGGCGCTGGCCGCCATGTTCCTCGACGGCCGGCTCACCAGCCCCGGGGAGGGCCGCGTACTGCTCGCGGACGCGCCGGGACGGGACGCCGTACAGCAGGCCGCCACCGGACTCCGGGCCGCCGGGGGCGGGGCGCAGGACGGGGCGGAACTCCTCGACGCCGTAGGGAAGTCGGCGGCGGTCGCGGCCGTACTGGAGGATCTGGTCCGGGGCGGGCTGCTGGACGACCCCGAGGCGCGTCGGCGCGCGCGGTCCGCGCGGAAGCGAGCGGTCCGCGCCTGCCTGGCCTGCGTTGCGGCGAGCGCCCTGGTGCCCGCGGCCGACTGGGCCGTGCACGACCGGGTCCCGCTGGTGTGGGCGGCGGCGTACGTGCTGCTCTGGATCTGGGGGCTCGTCGCGCTCTGGTACGAGGGCACGAAGTCGAACCTGCGACCGCTCGCCGCCCGGAAGCTGTCCGAACGGCTGAGCAGGCGCGGCGCGTGGACCCGGCTGCCCGGGCAGGGCCGTCCCGACCGCAGGACCGGCACGGCGCTCATCTCCGTCGCCCGCGGCGGCACGTATGCGCTGCCCGCACTCCACAGGGCGCTCACCAAGCCGTACGTGCCGCCGCCCCGCTCCCCCGGGCCCCCGTCCACCCGGTCCCACTGGGAGTCCAGCGGCGGTGTGGGGCTGGGCGGGGCGGACTTCGGCGGCGGGGGGTGCGGGGGCGGCTGCGGGGGCGGCCTCTGAGGCTCCCGCCGCGCGCCCCGGCTCCCCCGTCGGCCCGGCGCTACTTCAGGAGGGTGCGGAACTCGTCGAAGTCGAGGACCCCGTCGTGGTTCGCGTCGGCCGCCATGGCCTTCTTGACCTCTTCGGCGAGGCGCCCCTGGGCGCCCTCCGCCTTGAAGCCCTCCGCCAGCTCGACGATGCTGATCCGCCCGTCGCCGTCCGTGTCGATCTCGTCGAACAGCGCCCTGAGCTCGTCCTCGTTCATGACATACCTCTCTCGCGTCCACGGGCCCCGAGGCCCACGTGACCCACCACCCTGCCACACCGCCGGCACCGCTCCGACTGCGAACTCCGGGGCCCGCGGCCGCGGTCCGGCCGCGGCGGGCGGGCCGGCGCCGCCCCGGCTGACCCGTCCCCCGGGTGCGGGCCGGGTGCCGGAAGTTGACGTGCCGGTTCGCCCCCCCTGTGGTCGGAGGCCCCGGGGGGGCAGGACGCGGTGTTTGGGGCTGGTGGGGTTGGCGGTGATACTCGTACGACCATTCTGGGGGTCCGGGCGTCTTGCGGACCGGGGGGCGGATGGTTCGTCGGGGTGCGCGGGGTGCGCCTGCGGGCGGTGCCGTCCTGCCGGTGTCCGTCGGGGGAACGGCGCCCTGCCGCTGCGGTACTGGAGAGCCGATGTCCCGTTCGTCCCGTCTGATCGCCACCGCACTCGTGGTCGGCCTGACCGCCGCGGCGCCCCCGGTGGGTGCTGCTGCGGCCGCCCCGTCCTCCCCCGCGGCCTCCGGCGCCGCGGCGGCGGCCGCGCCCTGGGTGAGCCCCGGGGGGCGGGTCCTGAGCGTCGGCAGCACCGGCTACCTCACGGGGGAGCGTGGCGGCCTGGTCGCCTGGAACCGGTTCGCCGACGGGTCCAAGAAGCGGATGGACGCCTTCACCGGCAGCCACTACCCCGCGTGGAACGGGCTCGCCTCCGACACCGTCGCGACCCGGACCGGGTCCCGCATCGTGCTGACGGACACGGCCACAGGACGCCGTACGGCAGTCGACCTCGCCGCCCGCGGCCTCGACGCCTACCTCGGCACCGTGGGCGGCACGGTCCTCGCCACCCGGAGCGTCTCCCCGGGTGCCAGCGAAGTGGTGCTGGTCGCGCAGGACGGGATCCGCACCGTCGAGGGCCTGCCGCGGGCATCCGGCTTCCAGGTCCTGGGCGGGGCGAAGGGGCTGGCCGTCGTCGGCTACTCGGACGGTTCGGAACTGGCGGGCATCGGGCAGGCGGTGGTCGACGTGGCCGCCGCCGAGGTCCTGTACGACCGCAAGGGAGCGGGACTCGCGAACGCCGCGGCGGTCTCCCGGACCCACCTGGCGCTGACGGTCCGGCAGAGCGGCGGCCGGCCGGACATGATCCGTGTGGTCGAGCTCGAGAGCGGCCGGGTGAGCGGGGTCCACCCGCCGGCGGGGGCGGCGCGGAGCCTCGGGATCGTCGGCGGCTGGCTGGTGTACGGCGGCCTGGTCCCGCTCGGGACCGCGAATCCGCCCGAGGGCACCGGACTCCGGGCGGTGCCGCTGGCGGGCGGCGAGCCGCGGGCCCTCGGCCTCCACGCCACGCACCTGCGCGCCGCCCCCGACGGCGGCCTGCTCACCACCGGCAGCACCGCGGCCGGCGGCGCGGGCGTGTACCGGATCGCCCCCGGGGCCGGTGGAGCGCCCGGCGCCGACCGGATCGCTGTCATGAGGGAGCCCGAGAACGTCGCCGTACTGGCTGAGGGCGTGCCCGCGGCCGCCCGGCTCGACGAGGCGCCGCTCGCGATGCGCTGGAAGCTGTCCCGGCGCGATGTGCAGGCCGTCCTCACGGTGCGGCACCGCGCCACCGGCCGGGAGTTCACGACGAGCCCCCGCCCGCTGGGCGCCCCCGGTACCGGCCCGGGCCTGATCGGGCTGGACTGGTCGGCGCTGGGCGAGGGCACGACGTACGAGCCCGCACCCAACGGCGCGTACACGTGGTCGCTGACCCTGCGCCTGATCGGCGGTTTCGGGCCGGACGTCGTCTCCGAGGGCGCCTTCGAGGTCACCCGCAGGCCCGCGCCGCACGACTACGACGACGACGGCTCCCCCGACATCCTCCAGCGCAACGGCCGTTTCATGACTCTCTCGCGAACCGTGCACGCCGACCTCGGCTCCGGCAGGGCCACCACCTCCGTGCTCTCCGGGAGGCGCTCCTCCGGCGGGGACTGGGGCGCGTACGTCAACATCCTGGCGGCCGGCAACCTCGGCGGGACGTCCGCCGCCGACCTGGTCATGCGCGACCACTACGGGGTGCTGTACGTCCGACCGGGTTACGGCAACGGCGGTTTCGCCGCTCCGGTACGCATCGGCGCCGGCTGGGACGCGTACGACCTCCTCACCGCGGGCCACGACGTCACCGGCGACGGCCGCGCCGACCTGCTGGCCCGCGACGGCAGCGGCGTGCTGTGGCTGTACAAGGGCACCGGCGCGTGGAGGAAGCCGTACGCGCCGCGCACGAAGCTCGGGGCGGGCTGGAACGGGTACGACGCGGTGACGGTGGTGGGCGACGTAGCCGGTGCGTCCGGGGGCGACCTGGTCGCGCGGGACGCGGACGGCACCCTGTGGCTCCACCTCGGCAAGGGGGGCGGGGCCTTCGCACCCCGCCAGAAGATCGGCAGCGGCTGGAAGCCCTCCACGCAGCTGATCGGCATCGGGGACGCGGACAAGGACGGCCGGGCCGACCTGCTCGCCACCGACGGCCGGAACGAGTGGCTGCACAGCGCCACCGGCGACTGGCGCGCACCCTTCAAGCGCCGGACCGCCCTCCCCCTCGACTCCGCGAGCGAGCCCCTGTACACGGACCTCGTCTGACCCTCCCGGGTCAGCTGCCCCGTCGCCCCGTCAGAGGGGCGGGCGGCGGGGTGAGGTGGGTCAGCTCGGCCTCCGTCGCGGCGGAGTGGGAGGCCGTCAGGAGGCGGCCGGTGGCGCGGTCCACGCGGAGGTGGAGTGCGGGGATGCCGGGCGGGGCCCAGGGGTCGGCCGGGTGCCGGGTGTCCTGCCGGGGGGTGGCGGTGACCTCGGCGCACGGGCGGCCGCGCCAGACGGCCGGGCGGGCGGTGAGGCCGGCCAGCCAGGGCACGAGCGCGGCGGGGCGCAGCATGTCGACCACCGCGGTGTCGGGGAGGGCGGCCCAGTGCCGCCCGGGGCCGGGCGGGACCCCGACGGTGCGGGACGCGCCGTCCGCGGTGACGGTGAGGAGGCCGGCTTCGAGGCGCTGGTCGCTGAGGGTGCGGCCGTCGGCGGCGATCGTGAGGTGCCAGTGCTCGGCGGAGGCGGCGGTCAGGGTGAAGGTCCGCTCCCGGGCGGCGTTGAGGAGGTCCGTACGGGCCGGGTCGAGGAGCGCGGTGCCGTGGCCGGAGCCGGTCTCCGGGGGCCGCAGGGGGCGGTGGACCCGTACGACGGCGGCGAACGGGGCCTCGTCCGCCTCGGTCGCGGCCATCCGGGCCAGGGCCCAGCGGGCGCACTCCCCGGGGTCGGAGGGGACGGGCAGCGCGGCCCAGGGGGGTGCGGTGCTCATACGCCCTCCAGCGCGGTCATCGTGTACGTGCAGTCGGGGCGTTCGGGGTCCGGTCCCAGCGCGGCCCGGAGGGCGACGCCGGTGCCTACGTCGATCCAGGCGCTGACGCGGCCGGCGCCGGGCGGGGCCCACGGGCTGGCCGGGTTGGGGCGCAGGGGCCGGGGGCGGCCGTCGAGCCGTACGCACGCGCGCCCGAGGACGGGCCCGGACGGGGCGGCCGTCAGGTCGGTGAGGTCTCCGACGAACAGCCGCGGCGCCAGCAGGGCGTGGACCCGGTCCTCCACGGCCTCCCACCAGGGCAGGCGCTCCCCGTCGGCGGCGGGGCTGGAGTCCTCGCCGGGCGGGGTGTCCGCGTAGGCGGTCCGCAGGGTCCAGTGGAGGGGGTCGCGGGCGGTGAGGGCGAGGTGCTCGGTCACGGGTGCGGCGGCCGGGAGCGGGCCCGGGGCGCCGGCCAGGGGGGCGCAAGCCACCCATGGCCCGCCCAGGGCCTGCTCCCGCTCCGGCCAGCGGGGTGAGAACTCCATGCGGACGGCGACGCGGAAGGGGGCGGCACCGGGGTCGGCGGATGCCGCCCGGGCCAGGGTCCAGGGCAGCAGGGCCGCGGGGCCGTCGGGCCGGGGGCCTAGCCAGTCGGGCGGGGAGGGGGGAGTTGCCACGAGGCCCATTGTTCCGTTCCGGAGTCGTTGACGATCGCTCCCATCCACTGGACGTAGAGGATGCGGTAGGGGTGCTGGGCGAGGCCGTCGTCGGTGAAGGTGAGGGTCCACCGGCCGCCGGGGGCGGGGGCGACGGTGCAGCCGGGTGCGCTCTCCTGCGGCGAGCACTCGAGGATGCGGACGGTGGACTCGTCCGGCAGGCCGTCGGCGTTCTTGCGGGCGTGGGCCAGCAGCGAGACGTAGACGGGCGCTTCGGCGCGGGCCAGGTCGACGCGGACCCTCGAGGGCGGGCCCCCGGCGGCCCGTGGCGGCCAGTCCAGCCGGCGGGGCGGCTCCCGGGTGCCGGACGCCCAGCCGCGGGCGGCCACCAGCGGGAGCGGGGCGCCGCCGGAGCGGGCCGCGGGGGGAGCGCCGCGCGGCGCCGTCGCGGTGCCGTCCGGAGGGGAGGGGACGGCGGAAGGGCTCGCGGCGGACGGGGCGGTGCCAGATCCCGCACCGGCCGGGCCCGCCGGGCCGCAACCCGCGAGGGCACCCGCGAGCAGGACCGCCGCGGCGGTCCGCAGCGGTCCTGCCGGGGCGTACGGACGGATCACGTGAAGTACTGGTAGCACTTGATCTCGGAGTTGTTCTGGTTCTTCACGTGCGCGGTGTAGCCGCCGCGCGGCCCCTTGGCGAAGAACCGGCCGAGCGCCCGGTACTTGTACCACTCGCCGTTGCGGCAGCCCTTGGGCAGCGGCAGGCGCATCGACTTGGTGGACGAGCCGCGCTGCTGGGCGGACTTGGAGACCAGGTGCTCCCAGCCGTACCAGCGGGAGCGGTAGAGGTGTCCCTCGGTGGACAGGGTGCCGCCGGGGACCATGGAACGGCACTTGGTGTCCAGGTGCACGTTGATGGTGAACGGCGTCGTGTGGGACACGTGCGGCGTGTCGATCTCGCCCTTGCAGCCCCAGGGGTTGCGGGCCAGCCCGCCCGAGACCATGGGGTCCGGCACCTTGGCGCCGTCCTCCGTACCGAGTTCGGTGGAGGTGCCGGCGTCGGCCGGCCACGAGTCGGCGTCCGGCGGGACGACGGGGATCTGGTCGACCGGGATCTCGATGCCGAGGTCTTCGTTGGGCTGCGGCGCCTCGCCCGCGTGTGCGGGCGAGGCGACGGCGAGCGAGCCGAGCAGGGCGGCGGCCGCGACAAGGGCCGGTATGGAGCGCGCAGAGCGCATGGAGGTACCCCCGTGTGGAAATCAGTCAGGATCCGGAGCTGGACGGGAACAGGCCGTCACACTGCCCTGGTCGATGGGCCGTTGGCGCTGCGCGCGGCGTCCGGAGCTTGGTCAGTAAATCAGGAGTCCCACACCACCGCAACGTCACTGACTGTTAGATTCCCAGCTCAGAGGTGATGGGAACGCCCTCGTGGGCGTGGGGCGTGCGCCCTACGGGACGGCCCGGGTGACCGGCGCGGTGGGGGCGGTGGTGGCGGTGTAGGCGCCTGCGCGGGCTGCCGCTGCGGTGGCGTGGGCGGCGGTGGCGGCCAGGGCCGGGGTGAGGGGTTCCGGGGTGGTCAGGAGGCGGTAGTAGAGGGGGGCGGAGACGGCCCGTACGACCTCGGCGGGGTCGGTGCCGGCGGGCAGTTCGCCGCGCTCCACCGCCGCGGTCACGCACGGGGCCCATTCGGCGACCCGGATGCGGTAGAAGCGGTGCAGGGCGTCCGCGGTGCGCGGGTCGGTGGCGGCTGCCGCGATGACGGCCTTGAACAGCGCGCCCTGCCGGGGGTCGGAGAGGGTGGCGCGGACCAGTTCGGCGTTGGCGAGGAGGTCCCCGTCGAGGCTGCCGGTGTCCGTGCGCGGTACGGACTCCTCGGCCATGTGCGCGAGAAGGTCCGCGACCAGGCCCGTGGTGGTGGCCCAGCGCCGGTAGACGGTGGTCTTGCCGACCCCGGCCCTGCGGGCCACCTCGGCCAGGTCCAGGCCCGTGAGCCCGGCCTCGGCGATGAGGTCGCCCGCCGCCTCCAGGACGGCCGCGCGGACCCGGGCGGTGCGGCCGCCGGGGCGGACGGTGCCGGGGTCCGCGGGCTGCTCCGAGGGGTGGTCCGAGGGGGGCGGCTGGGCCGTCATAACGGGTCTCCGGTTCCATTAGTGGCGCAGGGCTGCTACCTTGGGGACATCCTAAAGGGGCTGGAGTCCCATTAGAGAACTGGGGGTTGTCATGGAGTACAGGACACTCGGTGCGTCCGGTCCGCAGGTCTCCGCGCTGAGCTTCGGGGCCGGCACCTTCGGCGGCTCGGGGCCGCTCTTCGGGGCCTGGGGCGACACAGGGGTGCGGGAGGCCCGCCGGATGGTCGACATCGCGCTCGACGCGGGCATCACGCTCTTCGACACCGCCGACGTCTACTCCGCCGGGGCCTCGGAGTCCGTGCTCGGCGAGGCGGTGCGCGGCCGCCGGGACCGGCTGCTGCTGTCCACCAAGGCGGGGCTGCCCACCGGCGAGGGCCCCGGGGAGGCCGGCACCTCCGGGCCCCGGCTGGTGCGCGCCGTCGACGAGGCGCTGACCCGCCTGGGGACCGACCGCATCGACCTGTTCCAGCTGCACGCCTTCGACGCGGCGGTGCCCGTGGAGGAGGTGCTGGAGGCCCTGGACGGGCTGGTCCGCGCGGGCAAGGTGCTGCACACGGGCGTCTCCAACTTCGCCGGGTGGCAGCTGATGAAGTCCCTGGCCGCCGCCGACCGCGACGGCCGCCCCCGCTACACCGCCCACCAGGTGTACTACTCCCTGGTCGGCCGGGACTACGAGTGGGACCTGATGCCGCTGGCGCGGGACCAGGGGGTGGGCGCCCTGGTGTGGAGCCCGCTGGGCTGGGGCCGTCTGACGGGGAGGGTGCGCCGCGGCCGCCCGCTGCCCGCCGGCAGCCGCCTGCACGCCACCGCCGACTACGGTCCGCCGGTGGACCCGGAGCTGCTGTACGACGTGGTGGACGTACTCGACGACGTCGCGGCCGAGACGGGGCGGACCGTCCCGCAGGTGGCGCTGAACTGGCTGCTGGGGCGGCCCACCGTCGCCTCCGTGATCATCGGGGCCCGGGACGAGGAGCAGCTGCACCAGAACCTCGGCGCGGCGGGCTGGTCCCTGACCCCGGAGCAGACCGCCTGCCTGGACGCCGTCAGCCACCGCCCGGCCCCGTACCCGCACTTCCCCTACGAGCGCCAGGAGGCCTTCGCCCGCCTCAACCCGCCGCTGCTGCCCCGGCCCGCGGCGGCCTGAGGCCACCGCGGCCGCCACCGTCCCCCGCCCGGTCGACACGCCGCACCGGGCGGGGGACGATGGAGCCGGTGCGGTCCGCCCGCGCGCGGCCGGACCGCGCGCTCCGAAGCCGCCGGCCGCTGCGTACGGCTCGGGCCGGCCGGGCCCGGAAGGGGCCTCCCGGCGCCGCGCTCCCGCAGGCCCGCAGGCCGTGCCCCGTACGCACGGACGGGCCGACTCTGTCGAACGCCGTACCCGGCGAGGGACGAGGAGAACCACCATGCACCGACGCGCGCGCACCACCGCCGCGGCCGCCGCCATCCTGCTGGGCGCCTCGGCGCTCGTCACGGCGCCGGCGGCGTACGCCCAGCCTGCCGCCGCACCGGCGGCCACCTGCACCGTCTCGGACCCGAACCAGGTGGAGCGGGTCGTCATCGAGGGCGAGGGGTTCACGCGGGGCGAGGCGCAGCTGTCCTCGCCGTCCGCGCCCACCACGGTCTTCAACGTGCCGGACGGCGGCTCGTTCAGCATCGGCAACAAGGCCGACGACCGCTACGCCGTCACGCAGGGCGGCACCACCACGGCGTGCACCGGCGGCCCGGAACCCACCGTCGGGCCCGGCACCACCTACAAGGCCGGGATCACGGCGGGCTGGGACGACATCAACGAGAGCTGCACGGCCAGGCCCCCGGCATCCGCGAACGCGGCCTTCACCGACGGCTGGAACGAGGGCGCGGCCGCGGCGCGCGAGGTCTTCTGCCCCTGAACCGGCCGGCTGCGGCGCGTACGGTCAGCCGCCGGTGCGTGCGGCGATGAAGGCGGCGGCCCCGGCCAGCGCGGCCCGGCGGTCTTCCAGGAACGCCCACAGGTCCGGCGCCGCGACCGTGTGGCAGCGGTCGGGGACCTCCAGCGAGCCGTCCGGCCCGGACACCACCGAGACCAGGTGGTAGACGCAACCGGTCGTGGTGCTCAGCGCGTAGTACGCGCCGCCGCCGTCCGAGCCGAGGCCCGTCACCAGGTCCTCCACCGCCCCGGTCAGCCGGGTCGCGCAGTCGCGGGGGACGAGGTCGGTGTCGCCAAGCCACAACCCGTTGTCCAGGTCCGGCAGTTCGACGGCGGAGAACCGGGACCAGAAGGCCCCGGCCGACGGGTGCGCCCCGGCCTCCCGCAGCCGGGCGGTCACCCCGGCGGCCTCGCCGGGGCCGGACCGGCTCAGCCGGTGGCCGTCCGGCGCGAATCCGTACACGGCCTCGAAACCGCGGTCGACGGCCCGCGCGAGCTCCGCCAGGTCCGCGGCCCACTGCTCCAGGTCGAAGCCGGTCCCGGGGGCGGCGGCGCTCACCGGCTCCCGCCCCGGTCGGCCAGGGCGGCGATGTCGGCGGCGCAGCTCTCGTGGTGGGCGACCAGCAGGAGGGTGTCGACCCGGTCGGTCTCGGTGAGCCTGGCCGTGAGGCTCCAGGGACCGTCCGTGAGCCGGGTCTCGGTGACGGCCCCCTCCTGCTGCCGTTCGCCCGCGGTCCAGCCGCGCTCCCCCAGGGCCCGCAGCAGGGCGGCGTACGGGGCCGCGCCGGTTCCGGTGCCGACCGGCACGTCGGGGCTGCCCGCCCAGAGGACCGAACAGGCGCCCAGCCGGCGCTCGGTGGGAGAGGTGGCGGCGGGGTCGGGGTCGGGCGACAGGCCCTTGAGCCCGGCGGCCGCGGCCGCGGCCTCGATCTCATCGTCGACGGCGGCCCGCCCCAGGGTGTCCTGCTGCCGGCCGCCGGCCGGGACCGTGGCGCCCGGCGCCGGAGCGGTCCGCTCCGCAGCCCCCTGCGCCGCACCGTCCGCACGGCTGCCGGCTGCACTGCCGCCGCCGGTGCCGCAGCCCGCCGTGGACAGCACGGCCGCCCCGAGCACGGCCACCCACAGCGCCGCCTTGTTCCGAATCAAAGGTGTTCCCGCCCCGTTTTATGCGATTGGAAATTGATCCCTCTCATTATCCATGGTTCCAAAGGCCCTGTGATCGCACACGCAAAGCGTGGCCGGGGCCGGGGCCGGGAGCCAGGATGTGCCCCCTCCCCCGCACGGAGCAGGTGAAAAGGGGAAGGGAGCGTCCCCCGGCGTCGTGTGCGCCGGGGGACGCCCCCTTTCGGCTGCTCCGCCGGTCTCAGGGGGTGGCGGGGCCGGCCTCCAGCTGCTCCTTCAGGTTGCGCAGGGTGGTGCGGATGTTCCTGCGCTGGAACTCGGCGAAGGTGTGGCCGCGGGTGGCGACCCTGTCGAAGGCGTTCGCCACGGCGTCGGGCCAGGCCCGCCGGTCGTCGGTCCACGTCTCCGTCACCTCGGTGCCCCCGGGCACGGCGGCGAAACGGTACTCCCAGGTGGCGATCGGGCCGGGCAGCCACGGGCGGCGCACGCCGATGGCGTGGACCCGGAACCGGAAGAGCTCGTCCGGGTCGGCGGCCGTCACCGTGCAGCGGGTCGTCCACCGGAACGGGCCGCGCTTGTTGCGGCCGTCGAAGACCATCCCGGCACGCGTCGCGGTGCCGGGCCCGTCGACCGGGGTGGCCCCCAGGTTCTCCGGGCTCCAGCGGCCCATCAGGGCCGGGTCGGACACGTGCCGGTACACCGTCGACGGGTCGGCCGCGACAAAGACGGTGTCGCTGACACTGAACGTACGGGGCATGGGGCTCCCTCCTCGGAGCACGACCGTAGCGCCCCCCGCCCGCCACCCTCCCGGCGCCCCCGGCGCAGCAGCGCCGTCCGGCGACCGGCATCGCACACCGCTCCGGCTCCGGCGACCGTCTTCAGCCCCGGCCAGGCCGTCGGGCGTGCGTCACGCGGCGGTCGGGCAGTCCGGCCGCTGCGGTGCGGTGCCTGCGGCGTTGATGTCCTCGCCGGGCGCACCGGGTACGGGCGCCGCGGCGGTCGCCGGCAGTCTGCGGACGGCCGGGACGAGCAACAGGGCGAGGGCGGCCGGGACCCCGAGGGCCGTCATGGCGTACAGGACGGGGCGCGTGCCGAAGGACTGGGCCAGCGGTCCGGCGAGGACGAGCCCGAGGGGCATCAGGCCCGAGGACAGCAGGTGGTCGTACGAGCTGACGCGGGACAGGGCGTGCTCGGGCACGTGCGTCTGGAGGGTGGTCTCCCAGAGCACGAAGAAGAGGGAGACGGCGACGCCCGTGACCGCTTCGAGGGCCGCGATCAGTAGGAGCGAGCCGCCCGAGCCGATGATCGCGGCCTGGCAGGAGGCGATGGCGAGGGCGGCGGCGGCCACGGCCATCGGGCGGGCGGTCCGCAGCCGGTACGCCCACACGTCTCCGGCGATCGAGCCGGTGCCGAAGGCCGCGACCACCACCGCCCAGCCGGCCGCGCCGCCCCACTCGTCCGCGGCGAGCACCGGGCCGAGCACGAACACCGACGGCAGGACGACGACGTGGTAGACGGACATGGCGGCCATGCCCGACCACACCCACGTACGGGTGCGTACGTGCTGCCAGCCCTCGCGCAGCTCCCGCAGGAAGCCGCCGCGGCCTTCGCCGCCGGCCTCGCCTGCCGGTGTGGCGCGGGGCTTGAGCCGCAGCAGGAAGGCGGCGCTGACCGCGAAGGTCAGGGAGTCGAGGGCGAGCGCGCCGCCGGGGCCCGCGAGGGCGACCAGGCCGCCGGCCACGGCGGGGCCGAGGACGAGTCCGGAGGACTGGACGAGACCGCGCAGGGCGTTGGCCTCCCGCAGCCGGTCGGGCGCGACGACCAGCGGGGTGAGCCCGGTGCAGGCGGGCTGGAAGAAGGCGTCCGCCGCGCCGAGTACGGCCATCAGGGCGACCAGGTGGGCGACGGTGGCCGCACCGGTGAGCAGGAGCGCCGCGATGAGCCCCTGGACGAGGAAGCGGACCAGGTCGGCGGCGAGCATGATGCGGTGCCGCGGGAAGCGGTCCGCCCACACGCCGCCGGCCAGGGTGAACAGCAGCATGGGCCCGAGTCCGGCGGCCGCCACGAGTCCGACGTCGGAGGCCGAACCGCCCACGGACAGCACGGCGAAGGGGACGGCGACGAGCGACACGCGGTCGCCGAGCACGGACAGGGACTGTCCTGCGAAGAGTCGGGCGAACTGCGGCTCGTCGCGCAGCACTCCGGGGACCAGGGACTTCACGTGGCGGCCGATCGGGAGGAGGGGTGGGGGCAGCGGCCGATGCTAGGCAGTACGGGCCGCGGCGTCACCCGATTTCTTCCGGTGGCGGGGAGACGGGCAGTCGGGCGGGTGGTCGGTCGGGCCAGTTCGTGCGGGGCGGCTCGCGGTGGTTCGACGTCCCCTATTCTTCTACATGCGTGTAGATTTTGCTTGTGCCGGTCTTCGCGCACCGGGCCGTCGGCATGTCCGGAAACGGCCGCAACGGCCTTTCTGGACCTGCCTGTTGGCGGACCGCTTGGTGGCAGCTGTTCTCCAGGGAGGGAGTTCTCATGGCTTCGATCGATCTCGACAAGGTGCTGGACAAGGCGTGGGCGGACAAGAGCGTGGCGGAGGTGCTGGCGGCGCCCGTGGACGCGCTCAAGGGGGTCAGCGAGCGGCAGGGGGAGCTGCTGAGGGAGGCGTTCGGGATCAGGACCGTCGCCGACCTGGCCGACCTGAAGTTCGCCCGCTGGGCCCAGGCGCTCGCCGCGCTGGACTCCGCGAAGTAGCACCCCCTCACCCACCCGCGGGCGGCGCCCCCGCGCCCCGCTCGCACCCTTCGCCCCGGCGGTCCGCCGCCGGGGCTCCTGCCTTTGCCCCACAGACTTAAGGAGAACGCCCCGATGGTGTTCAAGCGACTGCTCGGCTCGATGGGGATCGGCGGTCCGGCCGTGGACACGGTCCTGGACCCGGTCGGGGCGGTCCCCGGCGGCAGCCTGTCCGGCGAGGTCCGGCTGACCGGGGGGCATACGGGCTTCGACATCGAGCACATCACGCTCGAACTCGTCGCCCGCGTCGAGGCCGAGACCGAACACGGCGAGCAGGACGGGAACCTCGTCTTCGAGCGCTACACCGTCGGCGGCGGGTTCCGCCTCCAGGAGGGCGAGCAACGCAGCGTGCCCTTCACCGTCGCCCTGCCGTGGGAGACCCCGGTCACCGAGCTGTACGGGCAGCCGCTGGGCATCGCGCTCGGCGTGCGGACGGAGCTCGGCGTGGCGGGCGCCCGGGACAAGGGCGACCTCGACGCCCTGACCGTACGCCCGCTGCCCGCGCAGGAAGCGGTGCTGGAGGCCCTGGGGCAGCTCGGGTTCGGCTTCAAGTCCGTGGACCTGGAGTACGGGCGGATCGCCGGCACCGGCCAGCAGCTGCCGTTCTACCAGGAGATCGAGCTGACCCCGCCGCCCCGGTACGCGCACCTGGCCGACGAGGTGGAGGTCACCTTCCTCGCCGGTCCGGCGGGGGTGGAGGTGGTCGTGGAGGCGGACAGGCGCGGCGGCCCCTTCTCCGGCGGCCACGACGCCCTCACCCGCCGCACGGTAGGCCACGACCCGGCCGCCGGCCCCGGCTGGAACGCCGAGGTCGAGTCCTGGATCCGGGACCTGCTCCCCCCGGCCGCCGGGTACTCCGCGCACGGCGGCCCGTACGGGCAGGGGTACGACGACGGGCAGGGACACGGATACAAGGACGGCTACGGGCACGGCGACGGGCACCGCTGCGGCCCCGGCACGGGGACCGTGGTCGCCGCAGGGGCCGCGGGCCTGGCCGTCGGTGTCGTCGGCGGCATGGTCGCCGCCGAACTCGTCGACGAGGTCGGGGACTTCTTCGAGGGCGACGAGGGCGACGACGAGGCCTGAGGGCGGCGGGCGCCCGGGGCGGGCGGCCTGGTAACTTCTACACTGTTGTAGAAGTTGACGGGCGGGGCCGGGCTCCTACCCGGCCCCGCCCGCCCCCGACCGCCAAGGAGTGCTCATGGCCCTGTGGGACCGCATCAAGGAGTCCGCATCGACGATGCAGACCCAGCTGACCGCCAAGAAGAACGACCTCAAGTCCGGTGCCTTCCGGGACGCTTCGATGGCGATGTGCGCCCTCGTCGCCGCGGCCGACGGCACCGTCGACCCCGCCGAGCGGCGGCGGGTCGCCCAGCTCATCGCCACCAACGAGGTGCTGCAGAACTTCGACGCCGCAGACCTCCAGCGGCGCTTCGACGAGAACCTGGACCGGCTCGCCGCCGATTTCGACTTCGGCCGGGTCGGCGTGCTCCAGGAGGTGGCCAAGGCGCGCAGGAAGCCCGCCGAGGCCCGTGCCGTCATCCAGATCGGCATCGTGATCGGCGGCGCCGACGGCGACTTCGACAAGACGGAGCAGGCCGTGGTCCGCGAGGCCTGCTTCGCCCTCGACCTGCCGCCGCACGAGTTCGACCTCTGACCCCTGGGGCCCCCGGGCCGTCCCGCCGGGCAGCGGCGGTCAGGCGTCGAGGGCGGCGTGGAGGATGGCGAAGAGGGTGACCGCCGAGTTGGCCGAGGAGAGGGCCGAAGCCGCCACCCCGGCGGCCGCGGTCCACAGGGCGGCGCCCAGGGCCGTGAAGGCGGAGGGCCAGTGCGGGGCGACCGGGGCCGGGCCCAACAGGGCCGCCACCCGGCGCGGGACCGGGCCGGCGGCGAACGCGGCGAGCGGGGAGGCGGGAGCGGGCGTGGAGACCAGGGCGGCCTTGCCCACCGCCAGGGCGACCGTGCGGCGGCTGCCGATCCGGGCCGCCGCCTCCTCGTCCGCCCAGCGCTCCGCGGTGAACGCCACCGCGGTCCGCAGCGGGCGCAGGAACGGGTTCGCGCGGGCGGCCAGCTGCACCGCCAGGAGGAACCGGTGGTGACGGCCCGCCAGATGGGCCCGCTCGTGGGCGAACAGCGCCCGCCGCTCGTCCGGGGCGAGCCCGGCCAGCATGCCGGTGCTGACGACGACCCGTCCGCCGCCCCGCCGGCCGGGCAGCGCGTACGCGTACGGCTGCGGGTCGGGGAGCACCGCCACCGACCGCCCGGCCCGGCCCGCCACCGCGCGCCCGGCGCGCCTGCGCACCCGGACGTGCCGCCGGCCCGCGGCCAGGCAGCACACGAGCACGGCCAGCAGGGCGGGGATCGCCGCCCGTCCGGCGACTTCGTCGTACGGGACGGCGGCCCGGACCTCCGGGTCCGACCAGCCGTCCGGCAGCGGGTTGCCGGGCAGCTGCGCGGTGCCGACGACCATCAGCAGGGCCAGGGACAGGGTGCTGCACACGGCGAGCAGGACGGCCGTCCACGTCAGCAGCCGGGTGGCCGTCCGCGGGTGGAGCCGGTGCTCGGCCAGCCGGGCGACCGGCCAGGCGGTCAGCGGCAGCACGAGCGGCAGGAAGACGAAGACCCCCATGCCGTCAGTCTTCACCCTTTTCCGAGGCCTGCGCCAGCAGGTCCCGCAGGAGCCGCTCGTCCCCGGGGGGCAGCGCCGTCACGAAGCTGGCGAGGACGGCCTGCCGGTCCGCCTCCGCGTCCAGCACCCTGCGCATCCGCAGGGCGGCCAGCCCCGACTCGTCGGCGACGGCCGTCCACTGGAACGAGCGGCCCGCCCGCTCCCGGGCCACGGCGCCCTTGGCGTGCAGCCGGGTCAGGATCGTCATCACGGTCGTGTAAGCGATCCCGCCGCCGATGCGCTCCTGCACCCAGCCGGCCGTGACCGGACCGGGCGCCTGCCCCACGGCGGCCAGCACCTGGGCCTCCAGCTCGCCCTGGCCCCGGCGGCGGGACACCTGCCCGGCACCGCCGTTCGCTTCTTCGCCCACCGCCGTCAACCTCCTGTCCAGCCCGTCTGCAAGGGGCTCATCGTACCGGGGCGGATCCCGCGGGCCGACGGGGCCGGCGCCCCCCGCAGGCTGCGGGGGGCGCCGGGTCGTGCCGGGGCGGGTGCCCTCAGCAGGGGTTGATGTTGATCTTGAAGTTGGTCGTGTTGCGGACGTCCTGGGCGTTGTCCTGCATGCGCAGGCAGTTGAAGGTGACCTCGCCGACCGCGGGGCCCTGGCCCGGCTCGGGCAGCTCGTTGGCCCACAGGGCCATGCCGGACTTGGCGTCGTACGCGTCGCCGGACCTGCGCGCGCCGGTGATGGAGATGTCGGTGAAGACGGTGTCCTTGACCGGGTTCTCGGGCTGGGAGCCGGTGTACTTCGTCTGGAACATGATCCCGCTGTACGTGGGGTCGACGATGTCCACGCGGTTGACCCGGATGCCCTGGAAGACCTTCGAGGCGGAGAAGATCCATATGCCGGGGAAGGTCTGGTTGCCCCAGAAGTGGCCGCCGGCCCGGACGATCGAGATGTTCTCGAAGGTGGTCGGGATGGTCCCGAAGCCGTTCATGGGGTAGCCGAAGTCCAGCGAGGAGATGGTGATGCCGGAGTAGACCAGGGTGTCGGCGATGTGGATGTTGCGGAAGGTGTTGTCGTAGCCGCCGTAGACCGCGATGCCCGCGGCCCGCCAGGTCAGGGTGGTGCTCAGGTTCTCGTAGACGTTGTTCTTCATGTCCGCCCCGCCGGCGTCGATGGCGGAGAAGAGCGCGAAGCTGTCGTCGCCGGTGGCGCGGGCGTCGTTGTTGGCGACCAGGTTGTCCGTGGAGCCGTTGGTCATGTTGACGCCGTCGGCGAACATGTTGCGGATCCGGGAGTTCTTGATGGTGGTGCGGTCGGTGTTGGCGCCCCAGAAGAGGCAGACCATGTGCTCGTTCCAGATGTCGTCGATGACCATGTCGGCGGTGTTCTGGAAGTCGAAGACCTTTCCGGGGCCGTCGATGCGGGTGGTGTAGTTGCCGAAGTAGGCGAAGCCCTTGAAGAGCGAGCCGTTGGCCGTGCCGTCGGCGCGGAAGCCGATGTCGGTGTTGTCCTGCGAGGCCGGGGCGTGGAAGCGGGTGTACCAGGGGCCCGCGCCGACGACCTTCACCGCCTTGCCGTAGACCTGGAACTTGCTGGAGGTCTGGTAGTCGCCCGGCGGCAGGTAGACGCCGGTGAGCTTGCCCGTGGTGTCCATGCGGACCTTGTCGAGGGCGTTCTGCACGTCCTGGTGGGTGAATCCGGCGGGGACGGTGTAGGCGGCCGGGTCCGGGTTGGGCGCGGCTGCGGTCTGCTCCAGGTTGACGAAGTCGATGGCGTAGTGGGCGGCGGTGTTCGCGGCGTCCTTCTGGAGGCGGATCCGGCTGCCGGCCGGGATCGTCTCGCCGAACATCAGGTTGGCCTCGTCGTAGATGTGGCGCGGTGCGCCGGAGCCCGGGTCGTTGCCGGGGCCGGCCTCGGCCCCGTAGAGCCAGGCGTACTTCGAGGTGAGGGGCAGCGCCTTCTTGAAGACGCCGTCGACGTAGACGTTGAGGGTGGAGTTCGTGCCGCCGCCGCCCGGGGCGTCCGGGATGGAGAAGCGGGTGACCAGGGTGTTGGTGGCGGCGCGGGTGGTGAACTCGACGTACTCGCCGGTGGCGTCCAGGGTGACGGCCCTGCGGCCGGAGGCCTCGCCCGCGGTGTCGCCGACGGTCCGGTTGGGCCCGGCGACGGTGGCGCCGCCGCCCGCGGCGGCGTCCTCGGCCTCGTACATCGTGTACGGCATGTTGGCGCCGCGGCCGACGAAGAGGGGCTGGGTGCGGGTGTTGTTCCCGCGCTTGACCGGCAGTTCGTTGGCGTCGGCGGCGATGACCGTCCGGACGGTGTACGAGCCGTTGGCGGCCGTCCACGGGCCGAGGGACACGTCAGCGCTCGCGCCGGGGGCCAGGACTCCGCTCTGGGCACCGGTCAGCGTCTTGACCACGCCGCCCTGCGCGTTGAGGAGCTCCAGGGTGACCGCGCGGCTGCCGGCCGCGGTCGCCTCCGTGCCCTGGTTCTTCACCGCGACCTTGAAGGTGACGGTGTCGCCGGCGGCCGGGCTGGACGGGGTGGTCGCCACCGAGGCGGCGAGCAGGTCGGAGCTGGCGAGCGGCTTGACCACGAGGGGGGTGGAGCGGGTGTGGGTGTTGTCGGTCTCGTTCTGCTCCAGGACCTCGTTCGCCTCGTCGGCGACCGCGCTGAGCTCGTACGAGCCCGCCGCGCGCACGCCGACGGGGACGGGGACGGTGGCCTGCTCGCCGGGGGCGAGGGCCGGGGTCTGCCCGGTGCCGGCCTTGGTGCCGCCGAGCCGGACGGCCACCTTGCTGGCGGGCGCCGCGGCCGTGCCGTGGTTGCGGACCACGGCGCTGACGGTGATCTCGTCGTCCTCGTCGGGGGCGGCGGGGGCCGTGGTCAGGGCGGTGACGGTGAGGTCCGGGTTGGGGGCGGGCACGCCGAAGGCCTGGAACTCGGCGAGCTGTCCGGCGCCGCCGCCGGAGTTGGCGGTGAAGCGCAGCCGTACGTCCGCCAGCCGCTCGGTGAGCGGGATGGTGACCGTGTTGCCGGAGGCGGGGTCGAAGGAGTAGCTCTTCGCCGCGACCCTGCTGCTGAAGCCGGCGGCGTTCTGCTCGCGGCCCAGGACCTCGACGGTCTGGGTGCGGGCCCCCCAGGCCTGGGCGGGGTTGAGTCTGAGGACGAGCCTGTCGAGGTCGGCGTTGGCGCCGAGCTTGACGGTGAGGGTCTGGGGGTAGGTGCCGCCGGCGCCCTCCCAGTAGGTGGCGGCGTCGTTGTCGTTGGCGCGGGCGGCGGCGAGTTCGCCCGTGGTCGAGGAGGCCTCGATGGCCTTGCCGACGGCGAGGTTGGAGCCGCTGCCGCCGCTGCCGTTGCGGGTGACGCTGTGGGAGGCGGCGGAGGAGTTGCCCGCGGCGTCCTTGGCGACCACGTGGTACGCCACGGTGGCGCTCGCCGGCTGGGTGTCGGTGTAGGTGGTGGCGTCGCCCGCGGTGGTGGCGCGCAGGACGTTGTTCGCGTAGACCTCGTAGGCCGTGACGCCGCGGTTGTCGGTGGCTGCGGTCCAGGTCAGCCTGACCTGGCCGGCGGCCGGTTCGGTGAACTGGAGGCCGCCGGGGGCCGTGGGGGCCTGGGTGTCGCCGCCGTCGCCGATGCGGGTGACGGTGTTGCTGTCGCCGGACTGGTTGCCGGCCGCGTCGCGGGCGCGGACCCGGTAGGAGACGGTCTGGCCGGTCGGGCGGGTGTCGGTGAAGGCGGTGACGTCGCCGCCGACCGTGGTCAGCAGGACGTTGTCGGCGTAGATGTCGTAGCCGGTGACGTCCTCGTTGTCGGTCGAGGCGTTCCAGGTGAGCCTGATCTGGCCGGTGGCCGGTTCGGTGTAGGCGAGGCCGGTCGGGGCGGTCGGCGCCTGGGTGTCGCCCGCTGCCGGGCCGTAGACCTCCAGCTCGGATATCTGGGCGGCCGGCCAGCCGGTGTTGGCGGTGACGAGGACGCGGACGTACCGGGTGGTCGTGGAGTCCGTCGTGATCGTGGCGGTGTTGTCGCCGGCCGCGTTGAACGCGTACGCCTGGGAGGCGGTCAGGTCGGTGAACCGGGTGCCGTCGGCGCTGCCCTGGATCTTCAGGGTCTGGCTGCGGGCGCCCCAGCCGGCCGGCAGCTTGAGGACGACGCGGTTGACGGCGACGGTGGAGCCGAGGTCGGCCTGGAGCCACTGCGGGAAGGCGTTGTTGGCGCTCTCCCAGTACGTGGCCCGGTTCCCGTCGTTGGCGCCCGGGGCGGCGTACACGTCCGAGTGGCTGCTCGCGGTGAGGGTCCGGCCCGCGGCGAGGTTCCCGGAGGAGCCCTCGGCGGCGTGCACCTCCAGCTCGGAGAGCTGCGCGGCGGGCCAGCCGGTGTTGGCGGTGAGGTGGACGCGGACGTACCGGGTCTGGGTCGCGGGGAAGGCGACGGTGACCGTGTTGGCGGAGCCGGGGCTGAAGGTGTACGAGGCGGAGCTCTTGAGGGTGCTGAAGGAGGTGCCGTCGGTGCTGCCCTGGACGGACAGGGTCTGGTTGCGGGCCTCCCAGCCGGCGGGCAGCTTCAGGACCACCTCGTCGACGCGGGCGGCCGTACCGAGGTCGGCCTGCACCCACTGGGGGAAGGAGGGGCCTGCGGCCTCCCAGTACGTGCCCTGGTTGCCGTCGGTGATGTTGCCGGCGGTGTAGCCGGACTGGGCGGTGCTCGCGGAGGCGGCGTCGCCCAGGGCGATGTTCGGGCCGCCGGCGGCCCGCGCGGTGAGCGCGGGGCCGCCGAGGGCCAGCAGGCTGGTCGCGATCGCGGCGCTCAGGCACCGCGACCGCCAGGTGGGGGTTCTCATTCTTCCTCGCTTCTCGGGCCGGGCCCGGCGCCGCCCGGCGGGGGCGGCGGCGGGCCCGGGTGTTCGGCAGGGTGGTGCGCGGGTGCGGGGCGCCCGCCGGGGGTGGCGGGCGCCGCGCCCGTTCGGGGGGGCGGGTCAGCCCTGCTGGAAGGTGAACTGGGTGCCGGGCTGGGAGCAGACGGCGCCCTTGGCGGAGTTGGTGATGGTCACGTCCGTCAGGGTGGCGCTGCCGCGGGCACCGCTCATGGCGAGGATTCCGCAGCCGTTGAGGGACTTGTCGACGGTCACGTTCGTGACCTTCACGTTCGGCATGGCGCCGCCGCCGGTCTTGAACTGGATGCCGTCGTACGTGGACTCGTGGATGTCGGTGTCGCGGATGGTGACGCCGGGGATGTCGGGGCCCTGGGCGAAGAGGGTGATGGCGCCGAACTCCTGGTCCTCGTTCCAGAAGGCGCCGCCGGTGCGGTGCAGGGCGTTGTTGGCGATCAGGGTCTGGCCGGAGAAGGGCAGCGGGTCGTGGTCGGTGGCCAGCATGATCCCGGGGTAGTTCATGGTGTCGGCGACGACGTTGTTCTCGATGGTGTTGCCGTGGCCGCCGTAGACCGCGATGCCGTTGGCCCGCCAGGGCAGCTGGACGGTGTTGTTGCGGAAGTGGTTGTCGTGGCCGACGTCCACGGAGGTGTCCTTGACGTACTTGCTGGCCCAGACGGCCAGGGCGTCGTCGCCGGTGTTGCGGAAGGAGGAGTTGTAGACGGTGGAGTTGCGGGTGCCGTTGGCGAAGTTCACGCCGTCGGCGTAGGTGTTGCGGATCCGCATGCCGGTGAACTCCAGGCCGTCGCCGGGGCCCCACAGCTCGGGGATGTTGGAGTAGTCGCGGCCGACCCAGGCGCCCACGTTGGCGTGCTCGATCCAGACGTTGCTGATCTTGGTGTTCTTGCCGAAGCGGCCGTTGAGGCCGACGCCGCCCTCGGCGTTGCCGTCGCCGCCGCGGATGGTGCCGGAGCCGAAGATGGCGATGTCGGAGATCTTGGTGTTGTCGTCGATGTCGAAGCCGAAGTTGCCCTCGTGGGGGTGGTTGATCCCGTTCGCCAGGTGCGGCGGGGTGAGGGTGTAGAGCTGGGAGTGCCACATGCCCGCGCCGCGGATGGTGACGTCCTTGATGCCGACCTGGTTGTGGTTGCCGCGGTTGAGCGGGTCGTCGGTGAGGATCTTCTGCTCCTGGCGCCACTGTCCGGCCGGGATCCAGACGCAGGGGATCTCGCCCTTCTGGTCGGCGGTGACGGCGCGCTGGAGGGCGTCGGTGTCGTCGGTGCCGTCGTTGGGCACCGCCCCGTACTCGGTGATGGACACGCACTCGGCGGGCTTGGCGGCCGGCGGGGCGACCTGCTCCAGGTCGATCAGGTCGAGGATGTAGAAGGCGGCGGTGTCCCCGGCGTCGCGCTGGAGGCGGAACTTGGTCCCGGCCGGGTAGGACTGGGCGAGCAGGGCGTTGGACTCGTCGAAGAGGCGCCGCGCGTCGCCGCCGGGGGTGTTGGTGAGCCCCTCGGGCTGGTCGGTGGTGCCGTACAGCCAGCTGTGCTTGGAGGAGAGGGTCAGCTTGCGGACGAACTGCCCGTCGGCGTAGAGGCTGAGCGTGGCCTCGCGGCCGCCGCCGGACGGGGCGTCGGGGATGGAGTTGCGTACGACGATGGAGTTGGCGGCCCCGGCTGAGGTGAACTCGACGTAGTCGCCGGTGGCGTCCAGGCGCACCGATTCGCGGCCCGAGGACTCGGTGGCGAAGTTGGTGTGGCCGAAGGGCCGGGTGGAGTCGGTGTACAGGAGGGTGCCGCGGTAGTCCGCGTCCTCCGCCTCGTACTCGGTGTAGGGGACGGCGGCGCCGCGGCCGACGACCATCGAGCGGGTGAAGACGTTGTTGGCCTCGTTGGTCTCGGTGACGGTGCCGGTGGCGTCGGCGGTGGCGGTGAGGGTGACGCCGCCGCTGGTGGCGGTCCAGGTGCCGGTGAGCGCGACGGTGGCCGTGGCGCCCGCGGCGATGGCGGGGGTGGCGGCGGAGAGGGTCGTCGGGCCGGCGGTGAGGCGGGTGGTGGTGCCCGCTGCGACGGCGGTGGTGCCGCGGTTCTGCACGGCGACCGTGAAGGAGACGGGGGCGCCGACGGGGGGTGCGGCCGGGTTGGGGGTGATGGCGGTGACCGTCAGGTCCGGGCCGGGGGCCTGGGAGACGGTGAGCTTGGCGGAAGCGGTCCGGCTGTTGTTGCCGTTGTCGAGCTCGGGCACGGTGTCCGCGGGGTCGACGGCCGCCGAGACGGTGTACGAGCCCGTGGGGCGCTTGCCGAGGGGGACGTCGACGGTCTTCGACTCGCCTGCGGCCAGTGCGGGTACGGGCGCGGAGCCCGCGACGGCGCCCTCCACGCTGACACTGACGGTGGTGGCGGGGGCCGCGGCGGTGCCGGCGTTGCGGACGGTGGCCTTGGCGGTGACGGCCTCGGCCTCGGAGGGGGTGGCCGGCTCCCAGGCCAGCTCGCCCACGACGAAGTCGGGTGCCGGGGCGGCGCGGCCGAGGACCTGGATCTCGGCGACCTGGACGCCGGTGGCGCCGGTGTTGGAGAAGCCGGTCAGGCGCAGGTCGGAGACCTTGCCGGTGACGGGGACCGTGACGGTGTTCTGGCCCGCCGAGGGGCTGAAGGTGTAGGTGGCGCGGGCCTTCAGGGTGCGGAAGGTGCTCTCCGCGGAGGCCCGGCCGAGGACTTCCAGGGACTGGGTGCGCGGGCCCCAGGCGGCGTTCGGGTTGAGCTTGACGGCGACGGCCTCGACGTCGGCGTCCGAGCCGAGCTTGACGGTGAGGCTCGCGGGGAAGCCGGCCGACTCCCAGTAGGTCGCCGTGTCGTCGTCGTTGGCGTTGGCCGCCGTGTAGTTCTGGGTGGTGGACGTGGCCTCGATCGGCTTGTTCCGGGCGAGGTTCGTGCCGGTGGCCGGGGGCGGGTCGCCGGGGTCACCGCCGTCGCCGGGGTCTCCGTAGACCTCCAGCTCGGAGAGCTGGGCGGCGTTCCAGCCCGAGTTGGATGCGATCTGTATCCGGACGAACCGGGCCTTGGCGCCGGGGAGTTGGATGCCCACGGTGTTGGCGGACGCGGGGTCGAAGGCGCGGGGCTGCGCCCCGGTGATGGTGCTGAACGCACTGCCGTCGGCGCTGCCGAGGATGCTGAGGGACTGGGTGCGCGCCTCCCAGCCGGTCGGGAGCTTGAGGGCGAGCCGGTCGAGGTCCGTCAGGGAACCGAGGTCGACCTGCACCCACTGCGGGAAGGAGCCCGCGGGGCCCTCCCAGTACGACTGCTGGCTGCCGTCGGTGACGTGGGACGCCGGGTAGCCGCCGTGCGCGCCGCCGGCGGTCGCGGTGCGGCCGAGTGCGAGATTGGGGTCCGCCGCCGCGTGGGCGGGGGCGGGGAGCAGTCCTGCGGAGAGGAGGCCCGCTGTCAGCAGACCGGCCCCCCAACGTCTGCTCGGGTGTGTGCCTCTCATGGTGACCTCTCCGCGATGCGGGCCCGGCCCGTGGCCTGTCGTCGTGTCCGGGAGCAGCCCTCGCCGGGGGAGGCGCGAGGGGGCCGGTGGTGGTGCGACAGGTTGCGCGCCGTGGAGCCCGACGTGACTCCGACAGGGATCGAATAACAGTCAGCCAATTTCTTGAGCAGCTTCTGCAACTCATTTGCGCTGTTAGCCCGCAAGGTTTCTACTGCATGACGAGTTTGTCAACGGGTTCCCTCCACTTACCGACAGGCAACATCTGCCGGAAACACCGACGGCACCGGTGCCGCCCCGCTCGGGGCGGGGGACACCGGTGCCGTGAGGTGATATGTCGTCAGTTTTCTTTCAGCCGGGGCGGGTTCAGCGCGCGGGCGGCGGGGCCGTGGAGCCGCGGACCACCAGCTCGGGCTCGAAGAGCAGCTCGCCCAGGTGGTGCTGTGCGCCCTGGATCTGCGCGCTCAGCAGGTCGACGGCGGCGCGCCCCATGGCCTCGATGGGCTGGCGCACGGTCGACAGGGGCGGCTCGGTGCAGGTCATGAACGCGGAGTCGTCGAAGCCGACGACGGAGACGTCCGACGGGACCCCGAGCCCCCGCCGGCGGGCGGCCCGGATCGCCCCGAGCGCCAGCGGGTCGCTGCCGCAGGCGATGCCGGTGACGCCCCGGTCCAGGAGGCGCGCGGCGGCGGCCTGCCCGCCCTCCAGGGAGAAGATGGTCCGCTCGACGAAGGCCTCGTCCCACCGGGTGCTGGCGGCCGCGGCGGCCACCCGGGCGGCCTCCAGCTTGCGGCGCGAGGGCACGTGGTCCTCGGGGCCGAGCACGAGCCCGATCCGCTCGTGCCCCAGCGAGGCCAGGTGGCGCCAGGCCTGCTCCATGGCGACGGCGTCGTCGCAGGCCACGCACGGGAAGTCCAGGCCCTCGATCGAGGCGTTGACCAGGACGACGGGGATATTGCGCTCGGCGAGCCGGTAGTAGTGCTCGTGCGGGGCGTCGGCCTGCGCGAACAGGCCTCCGGCGAAGACCACGCCGGAGACCTGCTGCTGGAGCAGCAGCTCCACGTAATCGGCTTCCGAGACGCCGCCCTTGGTCTGCGTGCAGAGCACGGGGGTGAGTCCCTGCTGGGCGAGCGCGCCGCCGATGACCTCGGCGAACGCGGGGAAGATCGGGTTCTGGAGCTCGGGGAGGACCAGGCCGACGAGCCGCGCGCGCTCGCCGCGCAGCTGCGTCGGCCGCTCGTACCCCAGCACGTCCAGCGCCGTGAGCACGGACTGCCGGGTGGCGTCCGAGACTCCGGGCTTGCCGTTGAGGACCCGGCTGACCGTCGCCTCGCTGACCCCCACCTTCTTCGCCACCTGAGCAAGTCGTCGCGTCATACACGCAAGCCTAGCGCAAAATCTGCAAAAGAATTGCGTCAATTCTGCAGGGTGACGGGCTCACCAGGGCGCGGGGGCCGGGGGCGGGACGACCGGGGGCCGGTCGTCGCAGGTGATGGTGTTGGGCAGGAGCCAGGGGGCCAGCCAGCCGCCGTCGTTGCCCCCGCGGTCGGTGAGGGCGAACTCCGATCCGGTGGCCGGGAAGTTGAAGGAGCCGCAGTTGTTGACCCCGACGGCGCCCACGTTGCGGGCGTCGACGTTCTCGAAGGTGGCGGAGCCCTTCGTACGGGCGCTCAGGACCGAGTTGCCCGCGCCGTCGACGCGGATGTCCTTGAAGTGCACCGAGGGGATGCCGTAGCGGTCCTTCACCCCGTACTCGCTCACCAGCATGACCGCGTTGTGGGTGGAGTCGAGGTAGTGGTCGCCGGTGACGCGGACGTCGGCGTCTATGGAGCCGTCGAGGGCGTACATCCACAGGGCGCCCAGGCCGATCTTCCAGTTGGGGTCCAGGGTGCCGGCCCGGACGGCGGTGTTGCCGGTGAAGCGGAGCGTCCCGGTGAAGGGTTCGGCGCCGAAGCGCGCCCCGGCGTGCAGGGCGCTGCCCTCGCGGACCGGGTCGGCGACCAGGTTGCCGCTGACCGTGGTGTCCTCGCCGCCGTATACGGCGATGCCGTTGGCGAGGGTGGGCGACTGGACGGTGTTGCGGTCGACGGTGTTGCGCGCGTCGGCGGTCTTCTCCGACCACAGGGCGATGCCGTCGTCGCCGGTGTTGCGGATGAAGTTGTCGCGGACGACGGAGTCGGTGACACCGGTGTGGAAGTTCAGGGCGTCGGCGATCTGGTCGGTGATCACGTTGCCGGTGACGCGGACGTTGCTCATGGGCCCGTCGAACCAGAGGCCGGCCTTGGTGCGGTGCAGGTACAGGCCGGTGACCGTGGAGTCGCTCATGGCGCCGCCGATGGCGTTGACCTGGTCGGTGTCGATCCGTTCGCGTACGTCGCCCTCGATCGCGAAGCCGGACAGGTGCACGTCGCGGCTGCCGCCCTCGGCGGCGGGCCGGCCGTAGAGGCCGATGCCGGTGTGGACCGAGCCGTCGGGCGCCGGTTCGGGCAGGGTCACCCGGCGGCCCTTGAGCACGGTGTGCCAGCTGCCCGCGCCGACGATCGTGACCCGGTCGACGGTGATGTGCCGGTCCACGCGGAAGGTGCCCGGCGGCAGGTAGACCGGCCGCCCGGTGCGCCGGGCCGCGGCGATGGCCCGCTCGATGGCGGGGGCCGCGTCCCGGCGCCCGGCCGGGTCGGCGCCGAAGGCCCGTACGTCGATCCCTCCGCGTTCGACGTGCGGTGCGGCGACCAGCTCGGTGTCCAGGAGGTCGATGACGGTCCAGGCGGCGGGGCTGCCGGCGGGGGCGGTGAGCCGTACGGTCTCCCCCGCGCGGAAGGTCCGCCCCAGCAGCAGGCGCTGCTCGTCGTAGAAGTGGGTGGGCCGGAAGGGCTTGGTGATGACGGGCGCGGGGGTCGTGGCGGACGGGACGCAGGAGCACTCGGCGAGCCACCAGTCGGGGTGGAGCAGGTCCGCCTGCGGGTCGTTGGTGAAGGGGTACTGGTTGTACAGCCAGGAGTACGCGGAGGTCAGGGTCATGGTGGCGCGGGGCTTTCCGGCCACGCCGATGTGCAGCGGCGCCGTGGTGCCGCCGCCCCCGGGCGCGTCGGGGATGCTGTAGCGGACGGTGAGGGCGTTGGCGGCGCGGGGCAGGGTGAACTCGACGTACTGCCCGGGGGCGAGCCGGACCGCCCGGCGGCCGGAGGCCTCCGAGGGGAGGGTGTGCGCGGTGCGGTCGGGGCCGATGACGGTGCCGTTCGTACGGGCGTTCTCGGCCTCCTGCTCGTCGAAGGCGACGGCGGCGCCGCGGCCGGCGACCAGGGCCGGTTCGAGGCCGGCGCGGGTGACGACGGCTCCGGCAGGGTACGGGGCGGGGGCCGGGGCCGGGCGGGCGGGTGCGGCGGTGGCGATGCCGCCGGCGGCCTGGCCGAGGCAGAGCAGGGCGCAGGCGGCGGCGGTGGCGACCGCACCGGTGCGCAGGCGCGGGGGGACGCGGCGGGGGGACATCGGGCCTCGCTTCTTCGCTGCTTCGGAAGGGGACGGAGGAGGACGGAAGGGGGACGGAAGGGGTGGGGCTCGGGGCGCGGGCGGGGGGCGACAGGGGCCGGGCGGTCGGGTCTGGCGCCGGGGCTTCAGGTCGGGAGCCGGGGCTTCAGGTCAGGAGCCAGGCGGCCGTGTCGTCCGGGAGCCTGCCGTCGGCGGTCAGCGGGCCGCTGGCCAGCAGGAGTTCGCGGTGGGCGGGCAGGGGCACGGGGCTGCCGGAGAGGTTGGCTACGCAGGTCAGGCCGTGGGCGCGGGTGAAGGCGAGGACGCCGTCCGGGGCGGGGAGCCAGGTGAGGGGTCCGTCGCCGAAGCCGGGCACGGTGCGGCGCAGGGCGAGGGCGGTGCGGTAGAGGGTGAGCATGGAGTCCGGGTCGGCGCTCTGCCGGTCGACGGCGTAGCGGGCCCAGTCGGCGGGCTGGGGCAGCCAGGTCCCGGTGCCGGCGGCGGTGCCGAATCCGTACGCGGGTGCGTCGGCCTCCCAGGGGAGGGGGATGCGGCAGCCGTCGCGGCCGGGGTCGGTGCCGCCGGAGCGGGCGTGCATCGGGTCCTGGATGTGCTCGCGGGGGACTTCCCCCTCCGGGAGGCCCAGTTCCTCGCCCTGGTAGAGGTAGACGGAGCCGGGCAGGGCGAGGGTGAGCAGGGCGGCGGCGCGGGCGCGGCGGGTGCCCAGTTCCAGGTCGGTGGGGGTGCCGAAGCGCTTGGTGGCGAAGTCGAAGGCGGTGTCGGCGCGGCCGTAGCGGGTGGCGGTGCGGGTGACGTCGTGGTTGCAGAGCACCCAGGTGGCGGGGGCGTGGACGGGCGCGTGCTCGTGGAGGGTGTTGTCGATGGTGTCGCGGAGGCGGCCGGGCTCCCAGGGGCAGGCGAGGAAGTTGAAGTTGAAGGCGGTGTGGAGCTCGTCGGGGCGCAGGTAGCGGGCGAAGCGCTCGGCGTCGGGGAGCCAGACCTCTCCGACGAAGACGCCCCCGTACTCGTCGGCGACGGCCCGCCAGGAGCGGTAGACCTCGTGGATCTCGTCCTGGTCGATGTACGGGTGGGGGTCGGTGCCCTCCGTGAAGTCGCGGAGGGCGGGGTCCTTGGTGAGGAGGGCGGCGGAGTCGATGCGTACTCCGGCGACTCCGCGCTCGAACCAGAAGCGCAGGACGTCCTCGTGCTCGCGGCGGACGTCGGGGTGGTCCCAGTTGAGGTCGGGCTGCTCGGGGGTGAACAGGTGGAGGTACCACTCGCCGTCGGGGACGCGGGTCCAGGTGTTGCCGGAGAACTGCGAGGGCCAGTCGTTGGGCGGCAGTTCGCCGTGCTCTCCGCGGCCGGGGCGGAAGTGGAAGCGGGCCCGCTCGGGGCTGCCGGGGCCGGCGGCGAGGGCGGCCCGGAACCAGGCGTGCTGGTCGGAGACGTGGTTGGGGACGATGTCGACGATGACGCGCAGCCCCAGTTCGGCGGCTTCGGCGATGAGCTTCTCGGCCTCGTCGAGGGTGCCGAAGGCGGGGTCGATGGCGCGGTAGTCGGCGACGTCGTAGCCGCCGTCGACCAGCGGGGAGGCGTACCAGGGGGTGAACCAGACGGCGTCGACGCCGAGTCCGGCGAGGTGGGGCAGTCTCTCCCGGATGCCCGCGAGGTCCCCGGTGCCGTCGCCGTCGCCGTCGGCGAAGCTGCGCGGGTAGACCTGGTAGATGACGGCGTCGCGCCACCAGTCGGCGGTGCGGGACGGAGTGGGGGCGGCCACGGGGTTTCCTTTCGGGCAGGACGGGGCCTCGCCGCCGCCCCGGATGGCGGGGTCGGATGGGCCCGGGGCGGCGGCGAGTGATCGGGGGGTGCCCGGGAGGCTTCGGGCAGGTGCGGCGGGCGGGGGTGCGCGGGGCGGGGGATCCGGGGGTCAGCCCTTGAGGCCGCCCGCGGTCAGGCCGCCCATGATGTTGCGCTGGAAGAGCAGGAAGACGATCAGCGTCGGCAGGGAGGCGATGGTGAGGGCGGCGATGAGGACGTTGACGGGGACCCCGGTGGAGAGCGAGTAGATGCCCACGTTGAGGGTCTGCTTCGAGGGGTCGGGGAGCGTCAGCATCGGCCAGAGGAAGTCCTTCCAGACCCCGACCACCGCGAAGATCGACACGACGCCGAGGACGGGCCGCGAGATCGGCAGGACGATCGACCACAGGATCCGCACCGGGCTCGCGCCGTCGATGGACGCGGCGTCGAGGATCTCCTTCGGGATCGAGTCGAAGAACCGCTTCAGCAGGAAGATGTTGAAGGCGTTGGCCACGGACGGCAGCCAGATCGCCCAGGGGGTGTTGAGGAGGTTGCGCTCGACGACCGGGACGTCCAGCACGGTCAGGTACTGCGGTACGACGAGGACGGTCGCCGGGATCATGAGGGTGGCGAGCATCATCCCGAGGACGGCCTTGCCGAGCACGGGGCGCAGTCTGGACAGGGAGTAGGCGGCGGCCACGTCGAGGACCAGTTGGAAGGCGAGGGCGCCGAGGGCGTAGTAGAAGGTGTTGAACAGCAGGGAGGACAGGTCCATGACCTCCCAGGCGCGGCTGTAGTTCCCGGGCGTGAAGCTCTCGGGCACGAGGGTCGGCGGGGTCCGGACCACCTCCTGGGTGTCCTTGAACCCGCTGGAGACCAGCCAGTAGAGGGGGCCGAGGAAGACCAGGGTGAAGCCCGCGGTGACCAGGGCGAAGGCGCTCCAGTACAGGCGCCTGCCGCGGGGTCGGGCGAGGGCGGCCGGTGAGATGAGCGTACGTGCGGACATGCTGTCCTCCCGGTCCTATGCGTCCTCGGAGCGGCTGAGCTTGGCGTACGCGGCCGAGAATCCGGCGAGCAGTACGAGCAGGAGCAGGCCGAGGGCGGCCGCGGCGCCGTAGTTGTTGAAGTTGAACGCGTACTGGTAGATGAGGTAGACGACGGTGGTGGTGGAGCCCTCGGGGCCGGCGCCGCCGGTGAGCAGGAACGGTTCGACGAAGACCTGCATGGTCGCGATGACCTGCATGAGGAACATCAGCGAGAGGATGAGGCGCGTCTGCGGGACGGTGACGTGCCAGATCTTGCGCAGCAGCCCGGCGCCGTCGAGTTCGGCGGCCTCGTAGAGCTCGCCCGGGATGCCCTGGAGGGCGGCGAGGTAGATCAGGGTGGCGCCGCCCATGTTCATCCAGGTGGAGGCGATGACGAGGGCGAACATCGCGATGTCGGCGTCCTGGAGCCACTGCTGTTCGGGCAGGTGGAGGAGGGCGAGCAGTTCGTTGAGGAGGCCGTAGCCGGGGTCGTACAGGTACTGGAAGAGCAGGACGGCTGCGACCGGCGGGAGCATCACGGGCAGGTAGACCAGGAGCCGCAGGTAGGCCTTGCCGTGCCGGAACTCGTTGATCGCGACGGCGAGGACGAAGGGGACGGCGAAGCCGAGGAGCAGGGCGAGGGCGGTGTACCAGAGGGTGTTGCCCCAGGCCTGCCAGAAGGCCGGGTCGTTGAAGACGGTGCGGAAGTTGTCGAATCCGACCCAGACGGACTCGCCGCTCTCGGTCTTCTGGAAGGCCAGGAGGAACTCCCTGACCATCGGGTACCAGGAGAAGACGGCGAAGCACAGGACGGCTCCGGCGAGGAAGGCGTGGGCCGTCAGGTTGCGCCGCAGGCTGCCGGCGAAGGAGCCGGCCGGGGCCGTGGTCGCCGGGTCCTCCCGGCGCGGCCGGGGCGGGCGGGGGCTCCCCGCTCTTCTCGGGGTCAGGCTCGGGGCCGACATGCGTGCGTGCTCCTCGGCTGAGGTGGGGCTTACGGGCGTACGGGCTGGGCGCGTACCGGCGTACCGGCGTGCGGGCGGGGTGGGGCGCGGTGGGCGCGGCGCCCCGCCCGGGGCCGTCACTGGTTGGCCAGCACCTGGTTGACCTGCGTCTCCGCGGTGGACAGGAGCTTGTCGATGTCGGCGTCCTTGTTGGTGAGGATGCCGGACATGACGTTGTCGAGGACCTTGTAGATCTCCTGGGCCTTCGGCGGCTCGGCCTTGCCGGGGACGGGGGCGTCGGTGAAGGCCTTGAAGTTGGCGACCGGCATGGTGGCGTTCGCGGCGCGGGCGGCGTCGTCCTTCGCCTTGGACTCGTTCAGCCAGAAGTTGGGCTGCGGGAGGCCGACGGGCAGCTTGTCGGCCTTGGTGCGGGCCCAGTCGAACTGGCCCTTGCCGACGGTGGTGAACTTGAAGTTGAGCCAGGCGATGCCGGCCTTGACCTTGTCGGGCGAGATGCCCTGCTTGATCATGTAGCCGTTGCCCCCGGCGAGGGTGTTCTTGCCGCCGGGGATCGGCCCCATCCCGAAGTTCTCGTACTTCGCGCCCAGCTGCTGGACCATGTACGTGATGTCGTCGGGGGCGGCGAGGAACATGCCGAGCTTGTCGGTGGCTATCTGCTTCTGCAGGTCGCCCCACTTGAGCAGCTGGGTCTTGCCCATGCTGTCGTCCTCCCAGCGCATGGCGTGGAGGTTCTCGGCGAGCTGCTTGCCGAGGTCGTTGTTGAAGGCCGCCTTCTTGCCGGTCGCGTCGACGATGTCGCCGCCGAGGCTGTAGAGCTGCGCGGTGAAGTGCCAGCCGCCGGTGTTGGCCGCGCTGTACTCGCCGAAGCCGGAGATGCCGTTGCCGAGGGCGGCGATCTTCTTGGCGGCGGCCCGGACCTCGTCCCAGGTCTTCGGCGGGGTGTCGGGGTTCAGGCCCGCGTCCTTGAAGAGCTTGCGGTTGACGAGCAGGCCCATCGTGTAGTTGCTGGTGGGCAGACCGTAGAGCCTGCCGTCGCTCCTGAGGACGTCGAGCACGTTCGGGTCGATGTCCTTGAGGGCCGGGACCGTCTTGTCGCTGACGTAGGCGGAGAGGTCGGTGGCGCCGTCCTCGGACAGGACCTGCGGCAGGTCCGTGAAGTAGGTGTAAAACACGTCCGGCTGGGACTTCGCCTTGAGCATCGCGGTGAAGCGCGGGGGCTCCAGGCACTGGCCCGGGGTGGAGCGCCCCTCGATGGTGACGTTCGGGTACGTCTTGTTGAACTCGGCGACGTCCTCCTTCCACTCCTTGAGCTCGGCCGCCTTCGCCGCCGGGGGCATGCAGTCGATCGTGATCGACACCTTGGTCTTCGGGTCCAGCGGGGCGGAGGCGTCGGCCGAACCGCTCGGCTGCCCGGCGCCGTCACCCCCGTCCTTGCTGCTGCTCGTACCGCAGGCGGCGAGCGCGGTCAGCGTCACGGCGGAGGCGAGGGCGACCGCGCTGGCGCGGCGGGTACGGCGGAGCCTGGCACTTCTCATCAGGTGGTCCCCTTCGGGCAGGAACGTGGAGGTCGCCCCACCGGGCTCGGCGACTGCGGTGTGGGGCGCGGCACACTCAACCACCACCAACAAGTGAACGCAAGATATCGCGCAGATTTTGGAATTGCCCGACAGCCGACCCATCACCCGGACCCCCGCAAGCCGGACAGACCGACTACCTGCTGGCTGGACGGGGTATGGGGGCACAAGGGGGCGGCGGGGCGCACGCTGGGTCCCGTCGAACCCGCCGAAGTGACCGTCATGATGCGTGCAATATTTGCGTGATCTCTTCGAAATTTTCCGGCCAGGGGTGGGCGGGGTGGCGTGATCACCCCGGACGAGACCTCAGAACCGGTGGGGGGACCGGCCGCGGCTGGCAGGGTCGGGCCGCATGGGGTGCACCTCCTGCAAGCCCATCCGCGAGGACACGGCGGTGTGGGTGGTCCGCGGCCCGGTGGCCTGCCCGGGGTACGTGGTGGCCGGATGCGGATCGGGGGATTCCAGGGGGTGGGGCGGGGTCCGGCATACTTCTGCCGGAAGGATTCGGCGGACCGGCCGGTCCGCGCGGTACCGGGGGACACAGCGGGCATGGGGACGGACACACCGGCCGACGGAGGGTTCGGGGCGCTCCTGCTGGACCTGCGCAGCGGGGCCGGGATGAGCCAGGAGGAGCTGGCGCACGCCGCCGGAGTGAGCGTACGGGCCCTGTCGGACCTGGAGCGCGGGCGGACCCGGGGGCCGCAGCGGCGCACCGTGGAGGCCCTGGCCGCGGCCCTGGGACTCGATGCGGCGGGCGCCGCGGAGCTGGAGCGGGCGGCCCGGCGGGGACGGCCGCGCCCGCGGCGGGCCGGGGGGCGGACGGAGGTGCAGGCGGAGCCGGAAGCGGAGGCGGACCCGAAGGCCGAGGCGGACCCGCAGCCCGAGGCGGACCCGAAGCCGGACCCCCGCCCGCAGCCCCGAACAGACCCGCTGCCGGGAGCCGCCGCCCACCACCCCCTCGCCCTCCCCCGCGATCTGCGCGATTTCACCGCCCGCGGGCGGGCGCTGGCGCGGTTGGCGGAGCTGGCCGGGGAGGACGGTGCCCGCGGGTATCCGCCGGTGGCCGTGGTCAGCGGCCAGCCGGGGCTGGGCAAGACGGCCTTCGCCGTGCACGCGGCGCACGCCCTCGCACCGCACTACCCGGACGGGCAGTTCTACCTCGACCTGCGCGGAATGGACCCGCAGCCGACCCCGCCGCGCGAGGCGCTCGCCCGCCTGCTGCACGCCCTCGGGGTCTCCGGCGGCGAGGTGCCCGCCGGCACCGGGGAGCGCAGCGGCCTGCTGCGGTCCGTACTGCGCGGCAGGCGGGTCCTGCTCCTGCTGGACAATGCGGCCGACGAGGAGCAGGTACGGCCCCTGCTGCCCGGCGGGGGGTCCTCGCTCACCCTCGTGACCAGCCGTCAGGCCCTGGCCGGGCTCGAAGCCGTCCACCGCGCCGAACTGGCCCTGCTGCGCCGGGAGGAGGCCGTCGAGCTGCTCACCCGCATCGTCGGTGCGGAGCGGGTCGCGCGGGAGGCGCAGGCGGCCCGCGACCTGGCCGAGCTGTGCGGCCACCTGCCGCTGGCCGTACGGATCGCCGGGCAGCGCCTCGCCGCCCGGCCCGGCGACCGGATCGCCAAGCTCGTCGGCCGGCTCGCCGCACAGGGCGAGCGGCTGGACGCCCTGCGGGCCGGATCGCTGGAGGTGCGGGCGGCGTTCGGGCTGTCGTACCGGCAGCTGAGCCCGGAGGCCCGTACGGTCTTCCGGCGCTCCTGCCTGGCCGCGGGCCCCGACTTCAGCCCCGGGACCGCCGCGCAGCTCGCCGGGGTGCCGGTGCGGGTGGCCGCGCGGTGCGCCGAGGAGCTGACCGACGCCGGGCTGCTCCAGCCGCACCCCTCCGCGGACCGCTACCGCTACCACGACCTGCTCGCCCTGTACGCCGCCGAGCAGGCGGCCGGGGAGGACGGGCCGGAGGAGATCGCCGCCGCCGGGGAGCGGGCGGGCCGGTGGGCGCTGAGCCGGGCCACGGCCGCCGCGCTGCTCTTCGACGCCGGGGCGTCGCCCGTACCCGGCGGCGCGGCGGACGGGGACCCCGACCCTGCGACCGCGCCCGCCGGGCCGGTCGAGGCGCAGACCTGGCTGGAGGAGGAGCGGGCCCAGTGGCTGGACGGGCTGCGGCGGGCGCAGGCGGCCGGGGACCACCGGCGGGTGGTCGATGCGGCGGAGGCGATGCACTGGTTCTCCGACCGGACCCTGCACTGGGAGCTGTGGGCGGAGGTGTTCCGGCGGGGCGCCGATTCGGCGCGCGCGCTGGGCAGCCTGCGCGAGGAGGCCGTGCAGCTGAACTACCTGGCCTGGGCCTACGACGTGTGCCTCTACGACCACGCCGCCGGCCTCGCCACCGCCCGGACCGCCCTCGACCTGGCCCGGGAGGCCGGCGACGAGGTGCAGGTGGGGTGGGCCATGAGCTATGCGGCCGGGGCGCTGCACCGGCTCGGCCGGACCGAGGAGGCCATCGGGGAGTTCCGGCGGGCCGCCGCGCACCTCGCCCCGCTGCCCGGCCTCGACGCCCGCCTGGCGGAGCTCAGCGCGCTCAACCTGATGGGCCGGCTGCTGCGCCTGTGCGGACGGGCCGACGAGGCGCTGGCCATCCACCGGCGCAGCGAGGCCCGCAGCCGGGTGGGCGTGCCGGGCGAACCGCAGGAGGTGATGGGCCTCTACTTCGCCTCCAGCCGCCAGCACATCGGCAACGACCTGGCCGCGCTGGGCCGCTGGGCGGAGGCGGAGGCCCCGCTGTCGTACGCGCTCGCGCACTTCGAGGCCGCCAGGATGCCGGTCTGGAGCGCATCCGCCCGGCTCGACCTGGGCATCGTCCTGCGCCACCTCGCCCGCCACGAGGAGGCCCGCACCACCCTGACCGCGGCCCACGAGTCCCTCTCCCACCTCGGCAACCCCCGCCGCCTGGAAGCCGCCGCAGAACTCCACAGCCTGAACACCACACGTTGACCGCCACATCTTGACCACCGCCGCCGACCGGACGGTTTGAGGGCGGGGGGGACCGGTCGCGGGCCAGGAACAACCGCCTGGCCGGGCGCCACCGCACCCCCGTCACGCGTCCCGGTGGTCCGGGAGGGGGGTGCCGCAGGCCGAGCAGTAGCGGGCTGCGGCTTCTATGGCGTGGCGGTGGCAGCGGGGGCAGACCAGGTGGACCGGGCACAGGGGCGGGGGGCCGGGCGGGGCCGCGGGGGTGATGCTCATGCCGGGGCGGCGGCCGTGGACGGTGAGGACGACCAGGCCGTCGGGGCCCGCCGACACGGCGCGGGAGGTGCCGCGGGGCAGGAAGGCCAGGCGCCCGGGGCCGAGCGGGGTGTCGGCTCCGTCGAGGGTGAGCGTGCCGCTGCCGGAGACGGTCAGGAGGACCACGTCCACGGCCGTCTCGGTGGACGGCGTCCCGCCGGTGCCCGGCAGGTGGCGGACCAGGTTGGCGTCGAGTTGGCGGCCGCCGGCCCGCAGCCGCCACAGCGCGCCCCCGGTGTCCGGCGGCGCCGCCGCCAGCAGCCCCGCCACCGTCACCGATTCCGCTTCGCGTGCCGCCCCCACCGTGGTGCCCTCCGTGCCGTACCGCGCCCTGACCGCCGCATTATCCCCCCGCAGCCGGGCCGGAACCCCGCATTCGGGGGCACCCGTCCGGGCGGCGGGACCCCGGCCGGTGCTCACGGCTCGTCGGGATAGTCCCAGTCCAGGGCCGTCTTCGCCGCCGGAGCCACCTCCTTCACGTACCAGGCGAAGGAGCTTTCGAATTGCGGGCACCACTGGTAGGAGCGGGACACGATGAGCGGGAACGTCGTCGCCCCGGCCACGGCCCAGGCCCCGCCCTCCTCCGCCGCGGCCACGGCGACCTGCCCGGCGATGCGCTCGTCGTGCAGCAGTTCCCGGATCTCCTCCACGACGGCCCGGGCCTGTACCTCGTCGACCAGGTCCGACACCCGGAAGTTGAATGCAATGTTCACTGACATGCGGGCAGGCTAGGCGAACCGCCCGCCGGTAAGGGGCGGGCCCCAACCGGTTCCGGCTCGGGCGGTTCGGCCGCGTCAGTCGAAGAGGTGGAGGTGGGAGTGGACCCAGGACTCGTACGTGAGGGGGGTGCGGCCGATGAGGGACTGGACGGTGGGGTGTTGGGAGAGGGTCCAGGCGACGAGTTCCTCGTACTGGTCGGCGTAGGCCTCCAGGGCGTGGAGGGTGACGTCGATGCCGCCTTCGGGCCAGCCTCGGCTGCGCCAGGCCTCGCGGCTCTCGTCCGGGGTGAGTTCGGTGGTGGTGAGCTCGCGGTCCAGGGCGGTGGCGAGGGTGCGGATGCGGGAACGGGTGCTCAGGGGGAGGCCTACGGCCTCGAGGATGCGGCCGTCGTGCCCGGTGTCCGTCAGGGCCGCGACCGCGACGGCGGCGAGGTCCTCCTCGTGGATGAAGGGGTAGTGGCCGCGGTCGGCGAAGGCCTCGCGGACCGTGCCGTCGGCGCGGATGGTCTCCGCCCAGTCCGAGCCGGTCGCCGGGTACGTGCCCTCAACGGCGGCGCCCATCACGGCTGACGGGCGGATGTGGGTCCAGGGGATGCCCGAGGCCTCCACCGTCTTCTCGATCGCCAGCCAGTACCAGGTCTCCGGCGGGTAGGCCGCCTCGTACTCCGGGCCGTGCGAGGACAGCAGGACCACCTTTTCCGCGCCGCCCGCGCGGGCCAGGCCGAGGACGTCGGCGGTCGTCTCCGGGTGCGCTCCGGCGAGGAAGACGGCGCCGATGCCGTCGAAGACCGGTGCGTGGTCCCGCGGTCGGGTGACCGAGCCCGTCACCAGCCCGGCCCCGGCGGGCCAGCCGTCGGCCACCTCCGGCTCGGCCAGGACGCGGACCGGGCGGCCCGCTTCGAGCAGGAGGCGCGCGAGGTGCCGGCCGACGATGCCGGTGGGGCTGTTGCCCTCGCCCTTGCGGGGGGCCACGGCGGTGATCAGGACGGGCGCGCCGCTCCCGGGGGCGGTTCCCGTCTGGCGGCGCGCGTGCGCGAATCCGTGCATGGCAAGACCTTTCCACGTATCAGCGGAGATCTTGCGCCTGCCCGCGAGGGGCCAGGTTGCGGATCGAAGTGGCGCCAATATAACCGAACGGCGGCGCTGCCGCGGCCGGTTATTCGGAAGCGCTGTCGTGAGGGCGCGGACGGGCGAGGGTGGCGAAGAGGTCGGCGAAGTGGTCCAGGCTGGCGCGGGCGGCCGCGTTGTCGCGGTGGGACAGCCAGGCGGAGGCCACCCCGCTGAAGCACTCGATCAGCATCTGCGCGAAGGCCGCCGTGGTGACGGTGTACTCCAGGTCCGCCTCCTGCGCGAAGCGCTCGAGGTACTCCACGGTCTTGTCCAGGTACGCCCGGTGCTCCCAGCCCGGCAGCTCGTGCAGCTCGGGCTCGCGCAGGGCCAGGTTGATCAGCTCGCTGAGGACGAGCTGCGTCTCCGGGTCGGCCTCGACGGCCTCCCAGTACGTGCGCAGCAGGGCCCGCAGGGTCGCCGCCGGGTCGGCGCCGGGGCTGACGGTGCCCCAGGCCGCGCCGAGGTCGATGTTGATGTCCAGGGCCAGCAGGGCGGCGTAGAGCTCCTGCTTGGAGCGGAAGCAGTAGTGGAACGCGCCGTGCGGCATCCCGGCCTCGGCGCAGATCGCCCGGGTGCTCGCGGCGGCGATGCCGTCGCGCTTCATCACCACGAGGGCGGCCGCGACCAGGCGTTCGCGCCGCACGTCCGCGCTTAGGTGCTTCTTCGTCGTCTTGCCAGCCGGTGCCGTCGTCATGCCGCGAAGAGTAGCAAGACATTGGTCGGGTGACTGAGTCGGGTGACCGAGTCAAACGACTCGGTCAGATGGCCAAGTCATTTGGCTTGGCCACTTGACTTGGCCACCTGGCCAACTTTACGGTCCTTCCATCGGCGGCGAGCAGCAGCCGCAGCAGGTGAAGGAGAACGAGGGGGCGATGGGAATGAGTAGTTCTGTTCTGTCTGGCAAGTCCGTACCCGGCGGTGGGCCCGACGGGGGCGCTTCCGTCCGGCGGGCCGGGCCCCGGCAGTGGTGGGCGCTGGTCGCGCTGACGGTCCCGGTGCTGCTGATGAGCATCGACCTGACCGTCCTGTCCATGGCGGTCCCGGCGCTCAGCGCGGACCTGGCGCCGAGCTCCTCGCAGCTGCTGTGGATCATCGACGTGTACGGGGTGTTCCTCGCGGGGCTGCTGATCCTCATGGGGTCCCTGGGGGACCGGATCGGGCGCCGCAGACTGCTGCTGACCGGCGCGGCGGCCTTCGGAGCGGCCTCACTGCTCGCCGCGTTCGCCTGGAACGCCGAGGTGCTGATCGCGGCCCGCGCCCTGCTGGGGCTCGGCGGCGCGACCCTGATGCCCTCGACCCTCTCGCTGATCCGCAACATCTTCGAGGACCCCGCCCAGCGGCGCCGGGCTATCTCCGTCTGGGCGGCCGCCTTCGCGGGCGGGGCCGGACTCGGGCCCGTGGTGGGCGGAGTGCTGCTGGAGCACTTCTGGTGGGGCTCGGTGTTCCTGATCAACCTGCCCGTGATGGCCCTGCTGCTGGCCGTCGGCCCCTTCCTGCTGCCCGAGTCCCGGGACCCGAGGCCGGGCCCGTTCGACCTGCTCTCCGCGGTCCTGCTGATCGGGGCGGTGCTCGCCGTCGTCTTCGGGTTCAAGGAGGGCGGGCGGCTGGGCTGGGGGCTCGTCCCGGCGGCCTGGCTGGCCGGCGGGGCGGCGGTGGCCGCGCTGTTCGCCGTACGGCAGCGGCGGCTGGAGCAGCCGCTGATCGACCTCGCGCTGCTGCGGTCCCTGCCCTTCGGCGTCGCGGTGTTCACCAACATCGCCGGGGTGTTCGCGATGACCGGGATGCTCTACTTCTTCCCGCAGTACGTGCAGATCGTCCTGGGGCGCTCGGCCCTGGAGGCCGGACTGTGGGCGCTGCCGCTCGCGGTCGGCGCGGTCCTCGGCTCGCTGGTGGTGCCCTCCCTGGCCCGGCGGCTCGCCGCGGGCCCGGTCATCGGTCTCGGGCTGGCCCTCGCCGCCACCGGCTACCTGCTGCTGAGCCTGCTGGACGCCTCCGGCGCGGCGGCCCTCGCCTTCGGCGGCGGCGCACTGCTCGGCACCGGCGTCGGACTGGCCAACACCCTCACCAACGACGTGATCGTCAGCGCCGCGCCGCCCGGCCGGGCCGGAGCCGCCGCGGGCATCAGCGAGACGGCGTACGAACTGGGCGGGGCGATGGGCACCGCCGTCCTCGGCAGCATCGGCGCCCAGGCCTACGCCTCCCGGGTGCTGGCGGACCTGCCCGCCCAGACCCCGCCCGAGGCCGCGGAGGCGGCCACGCAGACCCTCGCCACCGCGGAACAGGTGGCTGCCGCGCTGCCGCCGGAGCAGGGGCGCGAACTCGTCGCAGGTGCGCACGGCGCCTTCGTGGACGCCATGTCGCAGACCTTCCTCACCGCCGCGCTGATCGTAGGCGCCGCCGCCGCGGCCGCGGCCCTGGTGCTGCGCCGCCACCGCGTCGCGGAGGCGGGGGCCGGGGCGGGGGCGCACGGGGATTCGGGCCCGGATGCGGGCTCGGGCCCGGCTTCGGCTTCGGCTTCGGCTTCAGATTCGGCTTCGGGTACGTCGTCCAGCGCCGCGGCCGCCCCCGCCGCCAAGCCCCGCGCCACCGCCACCGCCACCAGGCCCTGACCGGCCCGTACCGCCCGGCCCGTCCGCGGCATGACCGCCCCCGCCCCTCCCCCCGCCACGTCCCTTCCCGAAGGAGTACCCATGTCCGCCACGCACTCCCCCGCTGCCGCCTCCACCACCGCCACCCCCGGGGGCCTGCCGCTGCCCGGCCCCCGCCCGCTGCCCCTCCTCGGCAACCTGCCCGAGCTGCTGACCGCCCCGGACGGGAGCAGCGACGAGTTCCTCGACTCCTTCCACCGCGAGTACGGCGGGATCTTCGCCCTGACCATCAACGGCGAGCGCCAGGTCTTCGTGTCCTCGCACGAGCTGGTCGCCGAGATGTGCGCCGGTCCGCACTGGCGCAAGTCCGTGCACGCCGCCCTGGAGGAGGTACGGGACTTCGCCGGCGACGGGCTGTTCACCGCGTACGGCGACGAGCCGAACTGGGCCGTGGCCCACCGGCTGCTGATGCCCGCCTTCGGGCCGGGCGCGATGCGCGACTACTTCCCCGCGATGCTCGACATCGCCGACCAGATGCTGACGCGCTGGGAGCGGTTCGGGCCCGGTGCGCGGATCGACGTGGCCGACGACATGACCCGGCTGACCCTCGACACCATCGCCCTGTGCGCCTTCGGCGTCCGCCTCAACTCCTTCTACTCGGAGGAGATGCACCCCTTCGTCGGCGCGATGGTCCGCAGCCTCACCGAGGCCGGGGCGCGCAGCGAGCGGCTGCCGGGCCTCCAGCCCTTCCTGCTGCGGACCAACAGCCGCTACCGCGAGGACCTGGAGACGATGCGGCGCATCACCGGCGAGATCATCGCCGCGCGCCGGGCGCAGCCCGCCGGGGAGCGCCCGGACGACCTGCTGGAGCGGATGCTGACGGCGGCGGACCCGGTGACGGGGGCCGTGCTGCCGGAGGAGAACGTCCGCTACCAGCTGGCGACCTTCCTGATCGCGGGCCACGAGACCACCTCCGGGCTGCTGTCCTTCGCGGTGCACGCCCTGCTGACCCGCCCGGAGGTGCTGCGCCGGGCGAAGGAGACCGTGGACGGGGTGCTGGGCGGGCGGACCCCGCGGTTCGAGGACCTGGCGGGGCTCGGCTACCTGGGGCAGGTGCTGCGCGAGACCCTGCGGCTGCACCCGACCGCGCCGGGCTTCGCGCTGGCCCCGGACGGGGACACCACGCTGGGCGGGTACGCCGTCCGGGCGGGCGAGTCGGTACTCGTCAACCTGCCCGCGCTGCACCGGGATCCGGCGGTGTGGCCGGACCCGGAGGAGTTCGACCCCGACCGGTTCGCGCCGGAGCGGATGGCGGAGATCCCGGCGTACGCGTGGATGCCCTTCGGGCACGGGGCGCGCGCCTGCATCGGGCGGCCGTTCGCCCTCCAGGAGGCGGTCCTCGTCCTGGCGATGGTCCTCCAGCGCTTCGATCTCGAACTGGCCGATCCCAACTACGAGTTGACGGTCCACGAGACGCTGACGGTGAAGCCGGCGGGGCTGGCCGTACGGGCCCGGCGGCGGCAGGCACCCGCGCCCGTACCGGAGGCCGTACCCGTACCCGCAGCCGCCGCACCCGGGGACGGCCGGCAGGACGCCCCGGCCGCGCCCGGCCACGGCACCCCCCTGCTCGTGCTGTACGGGTCGAACGGGGGCGGCGGCGAGGCCCTGGCCCGCACGGTCGCCGGGGACGGCGCGGCCCGCGGCTGGCGCACCACCGCGGCCCCGCTCGACGAGTACGCGGGCCGGCTGCCCGCCGAGGGCGCGGTGCTGATCGTCACCTCCACCTACAACGGCTCCCCGCCGGACAACGCCCGCCGCTTCGTGTCCTGGCTGACGGAGGAGGCCCCCGACCTCTCCGGTGTGGACTACCTGGTGCTGGGCTGCGGCAGCCTCGACTGGGCCGCCACCTACCAGCGCGTGCCCACCCTCGTCGACGAGGCGATGGCCGCGGCGGGCGCGCGGCGGATCCGCGAGCGGGGCGCCACGGACGCCCGTACCGACTTCCACGGGGACTGGCAGCGCTGGTACGAGCCCCTGTGGCCGCAGCTCGCCGAGACCTACGGGATCACCGAGATGGCGACGGCCGGCCCCCGCTTCCGGGTGGTCGAGGCGGCGGGCGGGGACGAGGAGGGCGGCGCCGGGACCGGGACCGCCGTGGTGCTGGAGAACCGCGAGCTGGTGCGGGAGCCCGGCGCGGGCTCCAAGCGGCACCTGGAGGTCCGGCTGCCCGCGGGGGCCTCGTACTGCACGGGCGACTACCTGTCGGTCCTGCCCGAGAACCACCCGGAGCTGGTGACGCGGCTGCTGGACCGGCTGGGCCTGCCCGCCGGGCGGGTCTGCACCGTCGAGTCGCATGCCCCCGCGGGGCGGCTGCCGATCGGCCGCCCGCTGCGGCTGGACGACCTGCTGACCCGGTACGTCGACCTGTCGGCCCCCGCCTCCGCGGGCGCCGTGGCCCGGCTGGCCGCGCACACCCCCTGCCCGCCGGAGCGCGCCGAGCTGGAGCGGCTGGCGGGCGAGGGGCACGCGGACGGGGTGCTGCGGCCCCGGCTCAGCGTCCTGGACCTGCTGGAGCGGTTCGCCTCCTGCCGGGCCGACCTCGCGCTGCTGCTGGAGCTGCTGCCCGCGCCGCGGGCCCGCGCGTACTCGATCAGCTCGGCCGCCGAGGAGCAGGACACGGCGGCGCTGACGGTGTCGGTGCTGGAGGGCCCGGCCCGCTCCGGCCGGGGCGTCTTCCGGGGCGCCGCCTCCGACCTGCTGCGCCGGACCCGGCCCGGGGACCGGCTCACCGTGGCCGTGACCTCTCCCCCGGAGACCTTCCGGCCCCCGGCGGACCCGTCGGTACCGGCCGTCATGATCGCTTCCGGGTCGGGGATCGCGCCGTTCCGCGGGTTCGTGCGGGCGCGGATGGCCGCGGCGGCGCAGGGCCGGGCCACCGGTCCGACGGTGCTGTTCTTCGGCTGCCGGCACCCGGAGTGGGACGACCTGTACGCGGAGGAGTTCGCGGAGCACGTGGCCGCGGGGCGGCTGGAGGTCCACCGCGCGTACTCGCGGCTGGGCGGCGGGGGCCCGGACACCGGTGGTGAGGGGATCCGCTACGTCCAGGACCGGCTGTGGGAGGAGCGGGACCGGGTCCGCGAGCTGCTCGGCCGGGGTGCGCACGTGTACGTGTGCGGGGACGCCGGGGGCATGGGGCCCGCGGTCGAGGAGGTGCTGGGCCGGATCGGGTCCGGGGACGCGGACGGGGCGCGGTGGCTGGACGGGATGCGGGCGGCGGGGCGGTACGCGACCGACGTGTTCTGAGCGGCCGGTCCCCGGGGCTCCGGCCGGGCGGCCGATAATGGCGGGATGCAGGGACGCGCCGCCCGGCGGGGCGGCACGTCGGACGAGGACCGGGGAAGAGGACCATGGGGTTCGCGGTGGGGCAGAGGGTGGAACTGGCGGTCGAGCTCGGGCTCGCCGGTCCGGTCACCGTGGCGGGCGGGGAAGGCTGCGGGGAGGCGGACGGTCACGGGGACGCGGCCGGAGACGGGGCCGGGGCCGTGGTGGGATCGCTGGCCCTGGCGGCGGGGACCCGCGGAACCGTCGAGCGGGTGGACGCCCACGAGCGGCAGCCCGACAAGGCCGTGGGCGAGTTCCTCCGCCTGAAGTCCCTGCTGGAGGACTTCGGGGCGCAGATGCCCGCCGCCAGCCGGGGGCGGCTGGAGGAGGAGGTCGCCGCTCTGGAGCCCGCCTGGCGGACCTTCGAGGCGGACCGGGAGCGGGTGACGGTCCGGGTCCGGCTGGACAGCGGCTTCGTCCTGGAGGGGACCGCGCCCGCCGTCCTCTCCCCCGTCGCGGACTCCTAGCAGGTCCGTACGTACGCAGGTACCTGCGTACGTACGGACGGAACCGCCCCCGCCCGGCCCCCGTCAGGCCGCCGGGGCCGGGTCGGCGGGCTCGCGGGCGGCGCGGCGGCGGACGGCGTCCTCGTCGGTGCGGGCGTCGTACGTGAACAGCTTCGGGAGCAGCGCGGACAGGATGGCGACCGAGGCCACGCAGGCCACGCCGCCGGTCCAGAACGCGGAGCGCGTACCCGTCCAGCCCGCCATCGAGCCCGCCCGGACCTGGCCGAGCTGCGGGCCGACGCTGTACGAGAGGACCTCGATGCCGGCGAGGCGGCCGCGCAGCTCCTCGGGGATGGTCTGGTTCCAGATCGTGGCGCGGCCGAGGCCGCTGAGCATGTCGCCCGCGCCCGCCACGGCCAGGCAGGCCAGCACCACCCAGATGCTGCCGGTCCAGCCCGCCGCCGCCACGGCCAGGCCCCAGACGCCCGCCCCGCCGATCACCAGCAGTCCGTGCCGGTGGACGCGGGAGGTCCAGCCGCTGGTCAGGCCCAGCAGGAGGGAGCCGACCGCACCCGCCGCGTACATCAGGCCCAGCGCCCAGACGGCGTCCAGCTCGTCCGCGAGGAAGGGGAAGATCGTGTTCGGGAAGGCGAAGAACATCGCGGCGAGGTCCACGGCGTACGTGCCGAGCAGGACCGGCCTGCTCCACGCGTAGCGGGCGCCTTCGGCTATGGAGCGCAGCGAGGGCCGTTCGGCGCCGTGCACGGGGGGTGCGGGCGCCAGCCGGGTGCAGAGCAGGACGGAGGCCGCGAAGCCGACCACCGTGACCGCGTACGCCGAGGCGTAGCCCGCGTACGCGACGACCACGCCGGCCAGGGAGGGGGCGGCGATGGCGCCGATGTTGTAGCGCAGGGAGTTCAGGGCGGCGGCGGCCGTCATCTGGTCGTGGGGCACGATCCGGGCCATCAGGGAGTCGAGGGCGGGCCGCTGGAGGCCCGCGAGGCCGGAGACCCCGGCGGCGACCACGTACAGCGGCCACAGGAGCGGGTCCGGCAGCATCGCGTTGACCAGCAGGATCAGTGCCAGGGCGCCGAGTGCGGCTTCGGTGAGCAGGATCAGCCGCCGCCGGTCCACGGCGTCCGCGAGCGCTCCGCCGTAGAGCCCGCAGACGACCATCGGGACCAGCTCCACGGCACCCATCGCGCCCACCGCCAGCGGGGAGTCGGTGAGGTGCTTGATCTGGAGCGGCAGGGCGATCATCGCCATGAAGGAGCCGAAGAAGGTGACCGTGCCCTGCCAGAACAGCAGCCGGAAGTCACGGCTGGAGTGCCAGGGGGTCAGATCGGGGAGGAGGGCGGCGATGCGGCGGGGGGTACTCACGAGGGATCATCGTCCGCGAAACGTCGGAATCGGACAAATCATTTATTGCCCGGGGCTCCCACCTGCGACCGCGGCCGGCGGCAGCGGTGGTCGCTGCCGCCGGCCGTCCCCCGTCGGTCCGGTCGTCCGGTCGTCCGGTCGTCCGGTCGTCCGGTCGTCCGGTCAGCTGAGGAAGGCCACGTCCCAGTGGTTACTCTCCTGGGCGTAGATGTTGCCCGAGGGCGACTCGTAGAGCGGGGCCTGGTCGCTGGGGCGGGTCCCCGCGAGCCGGAAGTTCCGGGTGACGTAGCCGGTCAGGCAGGGGGTCAGGGCGAAGTCCAGCTTGTACCCGTTCCAGTGGCTGTACGTGCCGCCCGCGTGCCCGGTCTCCGTACCGCCGGTGATCGTCAGGGCGCAGCCGCTCGCCCGGCGCAGGGCGACGGCGCCGTCGGCGGAGGTGCGGCGCAGGCCGTCGAACGAGGTGCAGTTGCTGCTGTTGCGGTTGGAGCAGTTTCCGGAGGAGGTCCAGGAGATGCTGCCGGCGCTGAAGACGGCGGTCGCCTGGGCGTGGGTGAGGATCTCGCCGCCGCCACCGCCGCCGCCCGAGCCGGCGACCAGGGCGCGCCAGGTGTTCGGGCCGACGATCCCGTCGACCGGGGACAGGCCCTTGGCGGACTGGAAGCTCTTGACCTTGGCCTCGGTGCCGTCCCCGAAGGCGCCGTCGACGGCGAGGCCCGAGCCGTACCGGTTGAGCTGGGTCTGCACGGCCTTGACCGCGGAGCCGTTGTCGCCCTTGCGGACGGTGCTGATGAGCTTCGACCAGGTGTTGGGGCCGACGATGCCGTCCACCGGGGACAGGCCGACGGCGCTCTGGAAGCTCTTGACCTTGGCCTCGGTGCCGTCCCCGAAGGCGCCGTCGGCGCCGGTGGCGTGGCCGCGGGCGGCCAGCAGGTGCTGGACGGTGGTGACCTGGGGGCCGGATTCGCCCTTGCGGACGAGGGGCCAGTCGGCGGCGAGGGCCGGGGCCGCGGAGAGCAGGCCGGCGGCGAGCGCGGCCAGCAGGGTGGCGATGAGGGCGGCCACTGCGCCCGGGTGTCTTTTCGTCACGTCTTCTTCCTGTTCCTCTTCCCTGTGCCTGCTCTTGTTCGTGCTGCCGATGCCGTTGCCGCTGCTCAGCACCGGTAGGAGGCGTTCGGGTGGACCGGCTCGCAGTACCGGATGTGCAGGTGGTTGTCGTGGTTGGGGTACTGGATCGTCAGCCCCTCCGCGATCAGCTGGGGGTCGTTGAAGTAGATGAACTTCACGTGCCCGGGGGCCGCCGCGCGCAGGGCCTTGACCAGCTCGCGGGTCGCTCCGCGGTCGTAGGCGCCCGACTGCCAGGTGATCCGGGAGCCGCTGCACTGGGCCGCGTCGGTGCGCACCGGCCACAGGTCGGCGTCCATGCCGACCTGGTGGCTGGCGTGGCCGGAGATGGAGCCGCCGTGCTCGAAGCTGACGTCACCGACGGGGACCTTGCCGCGGCCGTGGGCGGAGAAGGTGCGGGCGGCGGCCTCCAGCTGGGCGACCGCGGCGGCGGTGCCCCAGTCGGCGGAGCCGTTGCCGTCGGGGCTCTGGTTGCAGAGGGTGCCGGCGCCGTAGTCGACGGACTCGTAGTGCCACAGCAGGTTGGTCCAGGTGTCGGGGCCGACGACACCGTCGGCGCCGAGGCCGGCGTGGCTCTGGAAGGTGCGGACGGCCGAGGCGGTGCCGGCGCCGAAGGCGCCGTCGACGGCGAGGCCCGCGCCGCGCTTGGCGTTCAGCAGGTACTGGACGGCCTTGACGGCCTCGCCGCGGCTGCCCTCCCGCACGGTGGGGGTCAGCGCCTTCCAGGTCTGCGGGCCGACGATCCCGTCGGAGTCGAGCCTGCGGGCGGTCTGGAAGGAGCGGACGGCGGTGTCGGTGCCGCCGCCGAAGACCCCGTCGGCGGTGAGCTGGGCGCCCTGCCCGTTGAGCAGGTACTGGAGGGCTACGACGTCGGTGCCGCGGTTGCCCTTGCTCTGGGTCGGGACGAACGCGCCGCCGAAGGCCTGTGCGGGGGCGCCCAGGCCGACCAGGAGGAGCAGGGCGGCGAATGCGGCGAGCGCCGTGAGGGGGACGGCCGCGCGCAGGGCGCGGAAGGACAGGGCGGTGGTCGGTGGCATGGCGGTGGTCTTCTCCTCTGGTGGGCGGATGGCAGTGGACGGGTGGGCGGGTTCAGCCGAGCAGGCGGCTGAAGGTGCGGGCGTCGGCCGTGCCGTCGGCCGGGAGCCCGGCCGTGTTCTGGAAGCCGGTGACCGAGGCCTGGGTGCCGGGGCCGAAGGCGCCGTCGACGGCGGTCGGCACGCCCTTGGCCGTGAGCAGGAGCTGTACGGCCCTGACGGCTTCGCCGGAGTCCCCCTGGCGCACGGGGGCGACGAGCTGGTGCCAGGTCTGGTTGCCTGCGTAACCGTCGGAGGTGGCGGTCACGAGGGTCTGGAAGTCCCGTACGGCCTTCTCGGTGGCCGGGCCGAAGCTCCCGTCGGCGGTGATGGCGGCGCCGCGGCGGATCAGCAGGTGCTGGAGGGCGCGGACCCGGTGGCCGGTGTCGCCGCTGCGGAGCACCGGCCAGACGGTTGCGGCCGGGTCCCCGCCGACGCGGGCGGCGACGTCGCGGCGCAGTTGCGGCAGCAGCGCGTACAGGCGGTCGCCGGGGCACTCGGTGGCGTTGAAGTCCCGGTGCCCGTAGATCTGGTAGGCGCGCAGGCCGTACTGGCGGCAGAGGTGCGCGCAGAGCTCGACGAGCTTCGCGTACTGCTCGCTGCGCGGGTCGACCGTGCGGTACGTGCCCTCGTTCTCGATGCCGATGGCGATGGTGTTCTGGCCGCCGCAGTGGGCCGACTCCACGGTCTGGGTGCCGCCGCGGAGGGCGGCGAGGCTGCCGTGCCGGCCCTCCAGGACGTGGGCGCCGCGGGAGACCGTGAAGTGCTGGCCGGTGTCGATCCAGTGCCGTTCGTCCATCGCCCAGTTCTGCATGGAGCGGGCCAGTCTGGCGGCTTGTGCCTGCGAGTAGTCGGTGACGTTGGCCGTGGCGGTGTGGTGCACGATGATCTTCTGCGGCGGGACGGGCAGGACCCGTACGGGGCTGCTCGGCTGCCTGGCCCCCCACCCCGCGGTGTCCACGATGGTCGGGGCGGAGGCTGCCGCGGCCCGGCCCCCCGCCCAGAGGGGCAGCACGGCGGCGGCGCCCAGGGCGAGGCCTCCGGTGAGCAGGGTGCGGCGGCCGGGGGTCGGTTCGGTGACCGGGGTCATGGTGGGGTGTCCTCAACTCGGTGTCCGGGCCGGTCCGGGCCGGGCCGCGCCGTCGGGAACCGTCCGGGGGGCGGACGGGGCGACGGCGGCGGACGGGTGCGGACCGGCGGTCTGCGGGCTCGGGCGGGTCTCGGGTGGGTCCCGGGCGGGTCTCGCCTGCGGGTGGGCACCCTGGCCGGGTGCTCGCCGCCCACTCTGTCGACCCGTACCAACAGCCCGCCAACACGGCTCCAACGGGCCGGTCCGGGCAGGCCGGTGCCCGCCGGGCGTGCCTCGGCGGGTTGCGGGAGGGGCTTGCGGACCTGCCTGCGGGCGTACGGACCCACGGGCGCAAGGACCCGCGGGCGTACGGCTGTACGGGCATGCGGGCGAACGGGCGTACCGACCCGCGGGCTTGCGCCTACACCGGCTCGTAGTCCTCGTGGCCGCGGGCGGCCGGGACCTCCGACGAGGCGGCGTGCTCCGGGGTGGCACGGCGCTCTTCGGGGCCCTGGCCCGGGCGGGTCCCGGCGAGGCCGCGGAGTTCCGGGAGGATGCGGGCGTCGGTCCCGTCGAGGTTGCGCAGGGCGGTGCGCCAGGACTGCCGGGCCGCGCGCTCGTCGCCGCAGGCGCGCAGGGCGTGGCCGTGCTCGTGTTCCGCGAGCCCGGTCGTGTAGGTGTCGCCGCGTTCGGCGGCGAGGCCGAGGAGGGCCTCGCACTCGCGGCGGGCCTCCCCGGGCCGGCCGAGCAGGCGCAGTGCCCTGGCCCTGCCGATGCGGATCTCGCGTTCGGCGTTCCAGTGCAGGACGCCGGTCGCGGTGATGGCGGCGGCCTCGGCGAAGCGGGCCAGGGCGGCCTCGGGTTCGCCGAGGGCCAGGTGGCAGTGGCCGGTGTTGCACAGGGCGACCAGGCGGATCACGTCCGCTCCGATCCTGGTCGCGAGCTCCAGGCTGCGGAGGTGGTACGAGACTGCCAGGCGCAGGTCGTCGGGTTCGCTGACGTAGCCCTGGTGGCCGAGGAGGAGGGCGCGGTGGAAGTCCTCCATGTCGTTCGGGTCCTCGGGGCGCAGGGCGAGGGCCTGGTGCAGTGCGGTTCGGGCTTCGTCGTACCGTCCGAGTTCTTTGAGGAAGGCCGCCCTGTTGCCGAGGGCGAGCATGCGGGCGGCGGGGGTGGGTTCGGCGGCCAGGGCAAGGGACTCGTCGAGGAGGAGCAGGGCCTCGTTGAGGTAGCCGTCGGAGTACTGGGTGACGGCCAGGGCGCGCAGGGCGGTGGTCTCGGCCTCGCGGTTGCCGGCCGAGCGGGCGGCGGCGACGGCGCGGCGGGCGAGGGTGCGCCGCTCCTGGACCAGGCCGCGATCGTGGAGGTAGGCGGAGAGGACGCTGACGAGTTCGATGGCGCGCCGGGGGCCGAGCCTGCCGCCGTCCGGGCGGCCGGCGAGGAAGACGAGGTTCTCGGCTTCCTCGTCGCCCCAGGCGGCGGCTGCTGCGGCATCGCGGAAGCCGCCCTCGTCGGACCCGGCGGAACCGGCCGTGCCGGCGGGCGCGTTGAGCCCGTCGGACCCGTCGGGGGCTGCGGGCCCGTCGGGGGCTGCGGGCCCGTCCGGGTCAGGGGCGACCCCGCGGAGGGTGGGGCTGCCGTGCCGCAGGAGGCGGGCGCATGCGGCGGCCCGGTGGACGTACCAGGCCAGGGCGGCTTCCTCGCGGGCCTGGTGGGCGGCCAGGTCCGGGTGGTGGGCGGCCAGTTCGCGGGCGAAGTCGCGGACCAGGTCGTGGGGGCCGTAGCGGCCGGCGCGCGTCTCCTCGACGAGGGCGGTCTCGGCGAGGCGTTCCAGGGCGAGGTCGGCGCGGAGTTCGTCCACGCCCATGAGCCGGGCCAGCAGGGCCGGGGAGTACTCGGGGAGGTCGAGTCCGCCGAGGCGGGTGAGGGCGAGGGCGGCGTCGCGGTCGCGGGCCCGGTCGGAGGTGGCGAGGGCCTCGTGGGAGGCGGACAGGGAGCGGCGGACGCTGAGGTCGTCGAGTTCGAGGTGGTCGAGGCGGGCGTCGTGGGCGGTGAGGCGGGCGGCGAGCGCCTCCACGGTGAGGGTGCGGCGGGTCGCCAGCCGGGCGGCGGTGATGCGCAGGGCGAGGGGCAGGCGGCCGCACAGCTCGGCGAGGTGCGCCACGCGGGCGGAGTCCCCGGCGCTCCAGCGGCGCCCCGAGGCCTTCTCCAGCAGCAGGGTGCTCATCGCGGGGGACAGCGGCTCCAGCCGGATGTGCCGGTCGGCGCCGAGGGTCGCGAGCGGGATCCGGCTCGTGGCGATCACGGCGCAGCCCGGCCCGGCGGGCAGCAGGGGGGTGAGCCGGCCGGCGGAGGGGACGTCGTCGAGTACGAGGAGCACGCGTTTGTCGGCGAGGGCTGAGCGCAGGAGCGCCGAGGCGGCCCCGGGGTCGGCGGGGACGGTGCGGGGGTCCGCGCCCATGCCCTGGAGCAGCAGGGAGAGGGCCTGCGCGGCGTCGAGCGGGGACACGCCGGGGGTGGCCGCGTGCAGGTTGAGGTAGAGCTGCCCGTCGGGGAAGGCGGACTGGAGCTGCTGGGCGGTGTGCAGGGCGAGGGCGGTCTTGCCGACCCCCGCCATGCCGGTGACCACGGCCAGGGCCGACCGGGTGCGGTCCCGCAGGAGGGCGTCGCGGAGCTGTTCGACGTCCTCGCTGCGGCCGACGAAGTGGGCGGGTGCGGCGGGGAGTTGAGCGGGGCGCGAGATCGGGGGACGGGGGGTCGGGGGACGGGGGTCCGCGGCCGGACGGGGGGCGTCGGCGCCGGTGCGGCCGCGCCCGGACAGCACCTCCTGGTGGGCGCGGCGGACGGCGGGGCCGGGCTCCACGCCGAGCTCGTCCGCGAGCAGCCGACGCAGGCCGTGGAAGCGGGCGAGGGCCTCGGCCTGGCGGCCGGTGCGGTCGAGTACGAGCATGAGCTGCCGGTGGTACGTCTCGCGGAGCGGGTGCTGTGCGACGAGGAGTTCCAGTTCGGCGGCGAGGCCCTCGACCCGGCCCAGGCCGAGGCAGGCCTCGTACCGGCATTCCAGGACGCGCAGCCGCTGCTCCTCCAGGTAGGCGGTCTGCGGGTGCTCGACGGCGAGCGGGGTGTCGGCCAGCGGCAGGCCGCGCCAGAGCGCGAGGGCCGCCCCGGCCTCCCGTTCGGCGGTGCTCCAGTCCTGGGCGCGGAGGGCTTCCAGGGCCCGGCCGCCGTGCCCGGCGAAGACCTCGCTGTCGAGTTCGCCCTCGGACACGGAGACCCGGAAGGCCTGGCCGACGGTGTGCAGCCGGGCCGCGGCGCCGGGGCCGAGGTCCTTGCGCAGCCGGGCCATGTGGTTGTGCATGGAGGCGACCGCCGAGGCGGGCCTGCGCTCCCCCCACAGTGCGCCCATCACGGAGTCGAAGGTGACGACCTGCCCGGGCTGGAGGAGGAGGGCGGCGAGCAGCGCCCGGGATTTGGGCTGGGCGACGGGTCTGGGAAGGCCCGCATCGTCGTGCACCGACAGCGGACCGAGTACGCCGAACCTCATCGCGCTTTCCCCCGGAGCTCGAACGGCCTCCATTCTCGTCCAGCAGGGGTCGCCCGCCAAATGCGCCGCGAAGCGGAAGGGGCGTACGGGCGGGGTGGACGTTTGAGGCGGGCGCCGGCCCCGCGGGGCGGGGCGGGAAGCGGAACCCGACGGGTGGGTGAAGTGCGTTGTCCGCGGGGCGGATTGGAGGGATCTCCGCACATCGGGGGGCGCCGTCTTTTGGATCTTCTGCCAGTACGGGGCCGCCCGGCCGTGGGATGAAACTTCCTCCACGGGCCGCGGCTCATTTCGGGAGCCGACGCCACGAATCGAGGGGAAACGCCACGATGAGTGGTCAGCTGTACGACGGGATCGGCGAGGCCTTCGAGGGCTTCAAGACCCTGCCCATCATCCGCTACGCCGAGGTGCCGGGCTTCCTCGCGCTGGTCGGCGACGTGACCGGAAAGTCCGTGCTCGACATCGCCTGCGGGACCGGCTTCTACAGCCGCGAGCTGCGCCGCCGCGGCGCGGCCCGGGTCCTCGGGTTCGACATCTCGGGGGCGATGGTCGAGGCGGCCGCGGCGCTCGAGGCGGCGGAGCCGCTGGGCATCGCGTACGAGGTCGGGGACACCGCGACCCTGCGGGCCTTCGACGAGCCCTTCGACCTCGCGGTGGCCGTGCAGGCCTTCAACTACGCGCAGGACGTCGCCGAGATCGGGCGGATGATGGCCAACATCCGGCGCAGCCTCGTGCCCGGCGGCTCGTTCTTCCTCTTCGTGCAGAGCCCGGAGTTCGACTTCGGCGGCCCGTCGCTGGAGAAGTACGGGTTCCTGTGCGAGTCGACGGGCAAGGACGACGAGATCGGCAGGGGCATCCGGCTCACGGCCCTGCTGGACCCCCCGGTGTCCTTCGAGGCCACCGTGCCGTCGAAGGAGACGTACGAGAAGACCCTGGCCGGAGCCGGGTTCTCCGGCGTCGAGTGGGTGCGCCTCGACGTCTCGGAGGCCGGCGTCGCCGAGTTCGGCGAGGAGTACTGGCAGGACTACGCCGCGAACCGGCCCCTGACGATGATCCGCTGTACGGCCTGACGGGGCCGTTGTGGGTTGGCGGGCCCCCGCCGCCGGCGCGGGGGGCCCGGCCTCCGGAGAGGACCGACAAGGCGAGGCCGCGGATGATGAGGGGG